>CALLDR010000112.1 GCA_937997955.1 uncultured Emergencia sp.
GTTTTTGCGCAAAACTGATAAATGAAATTACAGTTCACAATGATTTCCAGGAAGTAGGGATAAACGTTGGAATTTCAATGTTTTTGCTGTGAACTGTCGAGTGATGCCGGCGATTAAACATCTTTACTAAAGGAAAAACTATAAAATCATCACACATTGTCATGACAATGTGATATAATATAAGAAAAGCATGGAGGTGATGAGATGGCAGGGTCCACTTTTGTACAGTTTCGGACAACGGAGGAGGATAAGCGCCAGGCCGCGGAGATTCTTGACAGCCTTGGCACGAATCTGTCTACGGTGTTTAATATGCTGCTGAAGCAAATCATTTTGACACGGGGGATTCCATTTGAAATAAAGCTGCCGCAAAGCGTAACAAAGGAAGATATCCAGCGCGGGCAGCTTGAAAACGTGGCCGCTACGATGAGAATCGAAGGAATGCCGCTGGATGAGTGGGAAGAGGACATTTTACGGCAATATCAAAAGGGCAACTTAACGGCAGAGCAGGTAAAAGAAATGTTCCTGCGGGATATGGAGAGTGACCATGTATGACTTGGTATATTGTTACCCTAACAGCGATGTTTTGATGAACAACTTCAACATCAGAGATCAAAGGGTTTTATCCCGAATAGAGCAAAGATTTACAGCGTTTCGCCTTTTGGAGCTGGCGGATAAAACGGAATTTGGCGATTTTGATATAAAGCACTTCTGCGGCATCCATCAGTATATCTTTCAGGATATTTACGCATGGGCAGGCGATTTTAGAACCGTAGATATTGCAAAGGGTAATCTGTTCTGCAAGGCTGAGTTTTTGAACACTGAGGCAGAAAGAGTTTTTCAAGAAATACTTTTGAGAAGAGACTTCGCGGGCAGCAAAACGGAAGACGCCGCGAAAATCTTAGCATATGTTCTTTCTGAGCTGAATGCGCTACATCCGTTTCGTGAAGGGAACGGAAGGACACAGCGTGAATTCATCCGGCAGCTTGCTTTTGTTAACGGATACCATATCGACTATACCTTGATATCTCAGGAAGAGATGATCGCCGCAAGCAGAGCGTCCTTTCTGTGTGAGTACGGGCCAATGGAAGAGTTAATGCAGCGATGCATCAAAGTAATTGCCAAGTTTCCTATATAAAATTTAAATATTATTTTGGACGACCACGGGCAATATTTTTACCAGAGAACTTGCGCATAGCCTGGTGCGAAAGGCAAGTGAACATGAAATCCCCGGGTCTTTCGCACCAAAACTCCTTACAGGAATCGCCATAACTGTGGCATGATGTGAGCAAATTGCGAAGAGATCCAAAGAGAATACCGAAAGTTAGTAGTATCTTTGGGAAAACAGCCGTAATTTGCCGTCTCAACCCGCAAGGGTTGAGTGGATTGAAAGACGATAATCACCTCGCTTAATAGTACGTATATCGTCTCAACCCGCAAGGGTTGAGTGGATTGAAAGAATACTTTTTTTGTCAAATACCAGTGTATTTGCGTCTCAACCCGCAAGGGTTGAGTGGATTGAAAGACCACCTTTACCACCAGCGGTATATCTACCGTTGGGTCTCACCCCGCAAGGGTGAGTGGATTGAAAGACGAACTGAATCCTCCTGGAATAAAGGTACTCATGTCTCAACCCGCAAGGATTGAGTGGATTGAAAGTCCCGGCGCACATAGCCAATATACCGGAAGCGGTGTCTCAACCCGCATGGCTGTACAGCTTGCAGTCTCAGCAAGAGAGCCCAAGGGTCTGCCCTATCTCTTGCGGCTCTGTGCCCACAAGCACTTTACAAATATCTTCTAATAAACGTCAAATTTCTTTTTTCTTCATTCAAATAAATGTATTTAAAATCATATTTTCATTCAAAAAATGTTGTAACCGTTGAAAAAAGAGGGTATAATCAAGAAAGAAGATATAGTTAAAGGAGACGCAGGGAGGCGTAGTCATATGGAGAGAATAAAGATGGAGGAATTGGTCAGGTGGAAGGAAAAGCCTGGTCGAAAGCCTTTGATTCTGAAAGGGGCCAGGCAGGTCGGAAAGACCTGGCTGATGAAAGAATTCGGCGAGAGATATTTTGATCAGACTGCGTATGTCAACCTGGACAGGAACAGCCGCATGCGGCGTGTCTTTGACGGGGATTTTGACGTGGAAGCCATTCTTATGGCACTGAATATTGAAACCGGCGTGGCGATTCAGCCGGAGAGGACTTTGATCATTCTGGACGAGATACAGGAAGCGCCGCGGGCCATTTCAGCGCTGAAATACTTTTGTGAAGATGCCCCTGAGTATGCAATCGTCGCGGCGGGATCCCTCCTCGGCGTGGCAATCCACGAGGGCGCATCTTTTCCTGTCGGCAAAGTGGACACCATGGATATACACCCTTTGAATTACCGCGAATTTTTGATCGCGATGGGAGAGCGCCCGCTGGCGGATCTTCTCATGCAGAGGAAATACGCTTTGATGGAGGCTTTCGCAGAAAAGTATATCCGCCTGCTGAAGCTGTACCTGTATACTGGAGGTATGCCGGAGGTGGTGGATGCGTACGCGCAGAGGCGGGACATCGTTGAGGTGCGGAGCATCCAGCGGACCATTCTGGAGCTTTACGAAGATGATTTTGGCAAGCATGCTCCCAAGGAGGATCTTCCGCGAATCCGAATGGTGTGGAACGCGGTGCCGCTGCAGCTTGCCAAGGAAAACAAGAAGTTTTTCTTCGGACAGGTCAAAGTGGGCGCCCGCGCTAAGGACTTTGAAAAGGCGATACAGTGGCTGACGGACTGCGGGCTGCTGACAAAGGTCTATCGGGTTGAGAAGCCGGCCATGCCATTGAAATCGTATATTGATTTTGCGGCGTTTAAAATATACATGCTTGACGTGGGGCTTTTGGGAGCCTTGAGTGATCTGGACGCCAGGGCGATCCTGGAAGAAAGTGAGATCTTCGTGGAGTTCAAAGGAGCTCTGGCAGAGCAATATGTGCTGCAGCAGCTGATCTCTGACACGCAGTATACGCCGTATTACTACTCTGTTTCGTCTCACAACGAGATCGACTTTGTGCTGCAGAGAGAAGGCCAGGTCGTTCCTTTGGAGGTAAAGGCGGCGGAAAACTTGAGATCAAAGAGTCTCAGGGCGTACTGTGACAAATTCAAGCCGGTACTGGCCGTGCGTACCTCCCTTTCAGGGTACCGTGAGCAGGAGTGGATGACAAATCTGCCGCTGTATGCGGTCATGACACTGTAGTAAGGATAATATAGAACGCCATAATTTGAAGTAAAGAAAAGAAGGCCGGGAGTTCCGACCTTCTTTGTAGTTTTTTTGATTCAGTTCAGCTTTGATGGAATCGACTATTTAGCGATTCTGTAAGCCTTGTTGGACCAGTCAGAGTAGTAAGTTTTGCCGTCAACTACTTTGTAAGCTCTGATCTTGTAGTAGTATCTGGTTCCCTTCTTCAGAGACTTGGTGTTCTTGTAAGTTCTCTTTGTGTTGTCAGTGGTTGTGAAGAACGCCTTGGTTCCGAAACCGCTGTTCATCTTCAGGGATCTGTATACCTGGAAGCCGTCAGCTACGGAAGTGTCGCCCTTTACAGTCCATTTTACTGTGATGGAACCCTTCTTTGCTACGGAAGAAGCAGTGATCTTCAGAGCCTCAACGGCTTTGACCTGTGCTTTTTGTACGATTTCAAGCTTGTACATAAATGCCTGGCCAAGTACATCTCTAACTGCCTGCTGTTCAGATCCTGACAGAGCATCATATGCTTCCATTGCAGCTTTGATCTCTGCGGCTGTGGAGTTTTCATTTAACTTCATGATCTGCTTAGCAACAGCGTTTACTTCTGCCTTGGAGATTGCCTTTTCAGCAGCTGTAAGCTCTGCGTATTTTGCCGCTGTGATGTTAAAATCATTTCCATAGACGTCGTCTAGACCGTCATAGGTAGCAGAGTTGACATCGTACAGCTCAAGGTATTTCTCCAATTGAGTTCTGATTGCTTCCACTGCAGCTTTGTCTTCTAAGTCAATAGTTGAAGGAAGATCATTGATCGCAGCAGTAATGGCTTTGATCTGATAAGCTTTTAATGTGTCCACTTTCTTGTCGAACACCAGAGATCCAGCAACGTCAGCTTTTTCTGCACCGTAATTTGCTAAATATGCATCATATGCTTCCATTGCTTCAATGTATTTGTCCTCATCAGACAGGTCAGCTGCAGGGACTGCAGGCAGGGCGCCAAGAAGCGCTGTAACCTTGGAAGCCTCAGCCTTCAAATCAGCATCTGTTTTGATATCTTTGAACAGGGCCTTAGCTTCTTCATAAGCTGCAGGAAGGTCTGCGATGCTCTTTACAGAATCCAGGATATCGAAGCCATCTTCCAGTGCAGATGTAGTTGCAGCGGAAGTCTTATCAAGGAAAGATGCAGGTCTGTAGATCTTTGTACTTACTGTATCCTTCTGGTTTAAGAGGTTGCACTGCTCCGTCGCATACTCTTCTAAAGCGGCCTGATATTTGGCAATTGCAGCAGCAAGGGCTGCAGTATCATCTGCTTTGGTTCTCAGCTCAGCCAATCTTTCATCAGCTTCAGCCATGATATCATTGATTTCTGCAACAGTCTTGGCATCCGCAAGCGCCGCCAATGTTTCTGCTTTGATTACGTCATAATCATCAGCCGCTCCAGCGTAGTAGTAGTTTTTGCAATACTTTTTATCGGCTTCAGCGGTTTTGTCTGCGCCTGATAATACAATCGCATCGATAAATTTGTCAACGGCATTCTGTCTGGCAACAGCGACATCATCAGTTAACACTGCTACCTGACCTAAATAGTTTTTATAGGTGTAATTGGCAGTATTAAAGTGGGAATAGATGTCAACCTTATCCTTAGCGAGTGCGGCATCTACATCAGCGTCCGCATACTTTTTGGCTCCATCGAAGTCAACAGCAGCTTTCATGTTTGCAGCGACTTTTTCTGCAGCTTCATATGCATCTTTTGCGGCCAAAGCTTTGTTAATTACCCTGTTTTCAAAGTTTGCTCCTTTAACCTTTAAAGCAGCTTCTTTCTTAGCTGGTTCATCAACATTTTCAAGATATACGTTGACAACTTCAACAGTATCATTGAGATCGTTCAGAATTGCGGCATTGATTGCTGCAGCTTCTGCTTTGGTAATATCAGTAGGATCTTTTACCTTGACACCAGCGATTTCGCCTGTTGCAGCGTTATATGCGTATCCATTAGTTCTTCCAGTTGTCACATCATCTTCCGCGGCAACTTTTACGGTGTCGTAATAAGTCACTTTTGCATAATATGCAAAATCGGACTTAGCATGGTCGAGGTCTATCTGATCTTTTTCATCAGAAGACGGTTCATCTTCAACGGTTAAAAGTGTGCTCAGCTTACCAATAACGCCCGCGATAGTACCGTTTATATTTGTTGAATCTGCAATTACATCTGCTGTCGGCAGGTTTTTAACCTTATCGGTAGACGAGAAAGCCTGTGTCAGAGCACCATAATATCCATGAGGATAAAGCGTGGTGCTGCCTGTGTAGCTCGTATACGTATACTTGTATCCATACAAGATTGCGGCAATTGCGTCTTTGTAATCAGTCGAAGTATTATAGCCAGTGCCTTTCCATACTGAAGTGCCGTCTGGCAAGCTTAGAATACTTGTTGAAGTCAGTTCATCAAGAGCCTCGTTTGCATCCTTGATGAGTTTTTCTGCGTAGCTTCTGTAAGTATAGTCAACATCAACGCCGTTTTCTTTTACCGTATAGGTCTTTGTTGAATAATCGTCTGTCTTGATGCTGTCCAGTACAGCTTTAGCGTCAGCAATTCTGCCGTCAAATTCCTTTGATGCGGCATATTTTGTGAATAAAGCGTTTAAGCTGCTTTCAGCATATACCATGTTATAATCTACGGTGCCTACTTGGGTGTTCGCACCAATATAAGTAGGTGCAGTGCCGCCAGCAGTTACGACAGCCCACTTGTCATATTCAGCCTGGAAAGTAGCATAGTCGAAGATGCTGTTTGCTTTTAAAACAGCAATTAAGTCTATTACAACATTATATGTTGCGACCTTTGTTGCTTCTTCTTTCGCATAAGTCAAAGCGCTGCCGCTGTAATTCGATTTTTCGTTTAAGGCAATCAAATTAACGGTGGCTTCAGCCTTCGTTTTAGCATATTCATACGCCCTAGTTTCATCAGTTGCAGTATCTGCAAACGCAGTTCCTACAGCTGAGAAGCTATAAGTGAAGACAACTGACAATGCAAGAAGCACTGTTAAAAATTTCTTCATTTTAAGAATTCCTCCCTCTTTTTAGTTCTTTGTTTTAAGATTATAGTTATACGCGTTTTTGCGCAAAACTGATAAATGAAATTACAGTTCACAATGATTTCCAGGAAGTGGGGATAAATGTTGGAATTTCAATGTTTTTGATGTTTTCGTTGTGATAAAATGCG
>CALLDR010000113.1 GCA_937997955.1 uncultured Emergencia sp.
GAGAATCTTCGCTATGAGATCCCTGACGAAGAGGAGTTTCTGTCTGACAATGGGCAGATAGATCTTCTGGGCAGTGAGAAACAGGCGTACAGCGACTACGGCCTTACCTGGTGTCTCGCCGTGAAACGGCTGGCGCAGATCCAGCAGAAGACCCTGGAAGAGAATGAGCTGGAACAGGTGTTCCGTCAGGTGGAGCTGCCTTTGATCGAAGTGCTGGCGTCCATGGAGGCGGAAGGCTTTGACGTTTGCAAGGAGACGCTGGAAACCTTCGGCGCCGACCTGAAGAAGGAGGTCGCCGAGCTGGAACAGGCCATCTATGAAAGCTGCGGAGAGACGTTCAACATCAATTCTCCGCGCCAGCTGGGGGACATTCTCTTTGAGAAGCTGCAGCTGCCTGCCGGCAAAAAGACGCGCAGGGGATACAGCACCAGCGCCGACGTGCTGGAAAAGATCCGGGACAAGCATCCGGTGGTGGGCATGGTCCTGCAGTACAGGATGCTGAGCAAGCTGAACAGCACCTACGTGGACGGGCTGGCGCCTTTGATCGGTGCCGACGGAAAGATCCGCGCCCATTTCCAGCAGACGGTAACGGCTACGGGGCGCATCAGCTGTACGGAGCCTAACCTGCAGAACATTCCGATCCGTACAGATCTGGGACGGCAGCTGAGAAAGGCCTTTGTTGCCGGATGCAGCGACTGCACTCTGGTAGGCGCTGACTATTCCCAGATCGAGCTTCGCATTTTAGCCCATCTCTCCGGCGACGAAAGCCTGATCGACGCCTTTAACAACGGCGACGACATTCACAGGATCACAGCGGCCCGCGTGTTCAATCTGGATTATGACCAGGTCACGCCGCTGGACCGGAGCAGGGCCAAGGCGGTCAATTTCGGCGTGATCTACGGCATGAGCGGCTTCGGCCTCTCGGAGAACCTGCAGATCACCAGAAAAGAAGCGGAGCGGTATATTAAAGACTATTTCGACAAGCATCTGGCGGTCAAGGCCTATATGGACGGGCAGGTGGAAAGCTGCCGGGAGATCGGCTATACCACCACTTTGATGGGACGGCGGCGGTACATCCACGAGATCAACGCGGCGGCGTACATGACGAGACAGCTGGGCGAGCGCCTGGCTATGAACAGCCCGATTCAGGGCAGCGCGGCGGACATCATAAAGATCGCCATGATCCGTGTCTATCGGGAGCTTCGGGACAAAGGGTATCAGTCGCGGCTGATCCTGCAGGTCCACGATGAACTGATCATCCGCACTGTCAGGGACGAGCTGGAGGCAGTGGAGGAACTTCTGGTGCGGAACATGGAAGACGCCATGGAACTTGCCGTGAAGCTGGAATGTGATTTGAACCAGGGAGATTCCTGGTATGACTTAAAGTAGGTGCGAAGATGAAAGTGATAGGATTGACGGGAGGCATCGGCGCGGGAAAATCCACGGTCAGCGGCCTCCTGGGGCAGCTGGGTTATGAGATCGTCGATGCGGATAAGATCGCCCATGAGATTACGGAGCCGGGCAGTCCGGTTCTGACGCAGATCGCGGACGCTTTCGGTTCTCATATGATCCTGCCCGACGGCAGTCTGGACCGAAAGGCTCTGGCAGCCGCCGCGTTCAGCGACCCGGCAAAAAAACAGCGGCTGGAGGAGATCACCACCAGCCAGGTGGTCAGGATCGTCAAACAGCGGCTGGAACAGCTGAAAGAACAGCGGCCGAAAGGGCAGGTGGGAAAGGGCCTCGTCTTTTTGGACGCGCCGCTGCTCTTTGAGACCGGCGCGGACGCTTTGACCGACCAGGTCTGGCTGGTGGACGCCGACCTGGAAGTCAGAATACAGCGCACGATGGAGAGGGACCATGCGTCCCGGGCGGATATCCTGCGCCGCATTGAAAACCAGATGCCTGACGCGGAAAAGCGGGCGAGAGCCCATGTTGTCATCGATAATTCAAAGGGAAAGGATGAACTTTACCAGAGGGTAGAGGGTTTATTGAAAGACTATGATCAAGGAGAATAAAGGAAATAAATTTCGCAGGGCTTTTGATTTCGCCCACGAACACATCATCATTATCATCATCGTCGTCGTGGTCCTGGCCGGCCTGATTTCCACGGTCGCCATCGTCAAGGGCGACGCGTCTCCCAATACGTCGGAGACGACGGAAGCGACAACAACCTACGAGAAGATGAACACCGTATATCTGGCCATGGATGAGGTCGCGTCCCTTGAGCCTCTGGGGTCACAGGACAGAGACGTCTATTATCTGGCGCAGCTGATCTACAGCAGTCTCTTCCGCCTGGACGAAAACCTGGGACTGCAGAAAGATCTTGTGGATACTTATAATGTGGATACGGCCGGCGGCTCTGTCAGCCTGAAGCTGCGGGAGGACGCAAAGTTCAGCGATGGCAGCGCTGTTACCGCCAGCGATGTGCGGTACACGATCCTGCAGATCCAGCGGCTGGGCTCCGACAGTCCGTACTATCACGACGTAGCAAAGATCCAGTCCGTCTCAGCTACGGGCAGCCGGACGCTGACCATCACCTTTGAGAGTCCGTCTGACGCCGCTTTGGACAATTTGATCTTTCCTGTCGTCGACGAATCCAGCTACGACAGCGGCAGCAACAAGAATATCGGCAGCGGGCCGTATTGCTACAGCTCCTACGACCGTGTCAAATGCCTGAAGCTGAAGCCTAATAAGAACTACTACGGCGAAACGGCGGTCAACAAGCTGGAACTGCGCATCGTGCCGGACAAGAGCAAGACCACCGGCCTGATGACCATGGACGCGGTAACGGCTTACGTCAATACCAACCTGGACGCGGACGTGGACGCGGAGGACAAAAAGCTGAAATCTGAGAAGATATCCTCCAGCGAGGCGGAATATCTGGCCTTTAACTTCAAAAATAAGGTGCTGGCCGAGGCGGACGTGCGCCATGCCATCGCCAAAGCCATCGACGTGCAGGCTTTGATCAACGATAATTTCGGCGGCTCAGCCGTGGCGTCGGACTCTATCTATTTCCCTGGCTTCCTCGGCACGGAGAACAAAGGGGACGCCTATGAACTGGACCAGACCGGGGCGCTGAAGCTGCTGAAAGAAGCGGGATATGAAGACAGGAATGAAGACGGATTCCTGGAAAATGAAAAGGGAAAGGTCTTTTCTCTCACGATCCTGGTGAACAAAGGCAACAGCAGGCGGACGGACACGGCCCGCAGCATCGCCGACGATCTGGAAGCCATCGGCATCAAGACCAAGGTAAGCGCCCTGTCCTGGGACGCCTACCGGACGGCCATCAAAGAAGGGGACTTTGACATCTACCTGGGCGGATACAGCTTTGACAAGAAGTATGACCTGCGCAGCCTGTTCAAAAGCTCCAACTATCTGGGCTACAAGAACAGCCAGGTGCGGAAATACGTACAGCAGCTGGAAACCTGCATCAGCGCGAAAAAGCAGAAGGAGATCTACCTGGCGCTGAAGGAGCAGCTGACAGAGGATCTTCCGTATTACTGCCTGTGCTACAAAGCCTACACCTTTGTGACCGTGGCTCACTTCGAGGCGGAGACCATACCGACCTTCTTTGACCGGTTCAGAGGCTGCGGCAGCTGGCAGTGGGAGAAGACCGTGACCATCGAGCCAGAGGTGACAGACTCCGAAGATGAGGAAGAGTAGAGATGGAATATTACGGGGTGAGGATAACATATATATGACGCAAAGGACAAGGAGGAGAGTTTGACAAAGAAAATCATTTTGGCGATGCTTTCAATTGTATTGCTTTTTTCGCTTGCTTCTTGCGGAGAAAAGGAGGAATGGGTTGAAAGAAGTATTGATGGTATCGCATCTTACCTTGGGTATACAGATGGAAGAGAAATAACACCTTCATGGAAGGATCCAAGTGAAGTACTGGGAGCAAAACAAGTAAAGGTTTACAGCTGGAAGTATGGGGAAGTGACTATTTATGAGTTTGATCCAACGTCACCAGAATATCAAGATTTGCAAACACAAACTTCTGATTGTATAGATGGCTTTGTGTTACTATATAACTATGACTTTCCAACAGAGCCTACAGGCGCGGAACTCGCGGAAATGGAAGCCGAAAGCGAAAAAATACAGTCGATTAGATTTATCCCTGAAGGAGAAAACTGAGAAGCATATCTAGAGCCGTAGCGGACAGCCTTTGATGGAGACAGGCTGCGTGCATCATCTCAGGCTGTCGCCGGCACCGCTGGAATCCATTGAAGAAAAATGAAGAAAATGAAA
>CALLDR010000114.1 GCA_937997955.1 uncultured Emergencia sp.
GATACTGCTGCTGGTGCCGCAGATAGGCTTCGCCGCATTTGGATATGGCAAGATCATCGAAGATGTAGCCGTTGTCGATCTTACTGCCGTCCGGCTTCCTCTCATCTTCAAAGAATCTCCTGAACATGCTCTGGTTCAGCGTCTTGCCGAAACGACGCGGCCGGGTGAACAGAGTCACATTGGCATGAACATCCAAAAAATCCTTCAGCGCCATGGTCTTATCCACGTAGTACAGATTCATGTCTATCATTCTTTTTATGTCTTCATATCCGATAGGGATCGTTTTTTTCATCTGTCCTCACCTCACTCCTCCGCTTTGCTCTTCTCTATCTTTTAGTATACGCTAAGTTTCTGAAAATCACAAGGAAAAAGGTTTCCAGCGCCGGACGCTTATCCCAGATAGGCTTCCAGCTTCGCGCCCAGGCCCTCTGCCACGAAGTAGCCCTCGTCGTAGGCTCTCTTCAGCTTTTTCATATCCTTCTCGGTTCTGCCGATATCCAGATCTCCCATAGGGGCGATGACAAAAGCGCGCCCTGCCGCCTCTTCCCTGCGCAGCAGCTCCAAAGTCTCGTTGTAGACCTTATGGCGGTTCTTCAGCGCCCGGACTAGGCCGGGATACTTGCCGTATTTCAGCTTCAGCAGAGGCACCGCCCGGCTCGGTCCCTTTTGATAGCCGCGGGGCCGGGTCAGGATCACCACGTTTTTCTCGTTGCCCTGTTTGATGGACTGGGCCAGCGGAATGGAGTCCGCGATACCTCCGTCCATGTACTTCCGCCCGTCCAGTTCCACCATCCGGGCCAAAAACGGCAGAGATCCGGAAGCCAGAATATAGTCCACATCGTCGAACATGTCTTTGACCTCAGGATAAGCTGCCTCACCTGTCTCGCAGTCGGTCACCGCCACCTGAAAGCGGATGCCCCGGCGTTGAAAGGCTTCGTTGTCGATGGGATACAGCTCTTCCGGGATCTTGTGGTAGATGAAGTCCACGCCGAACATGTTGCCTGTCTTTCTCAGGCTGCGCATGCTGCAGTACTCCCAGCGGTCCAGATAATCCGTAGCTGTGGCGAAGGCTCTGCCTCTCTGCCCGCATACATAGCTGCAGGCGTGGCAAGCCCCCGCTGACACGCCGATCACGTTGTCAAACACGATATCCTTATCCAGAAAATAATCCACGACGCCGGCGGCGAAGATGCCCCTCATGCCGCCGCCTTCTATAATCAGACCTGTTTTTGTCAGATCTTTTTTCAAACTGTCCATGTCTAATCCTCCTGCATTTTGATTTCTCTTCCGATATCAAAGAGATACAGATACGCCTCGCCCACCGGCAGTCCCGCAGCCGCGGTCAGCGCCTGCCGGTAGATTTCGATCTGTTTTCCATAGCTGCCCCGCAGCCGCTCCGCCTCCTGCTCAAAAGGCTTTGACAGGTCGATCCAGTTGGTCTTGTAATCCAGCAGTACTAACCGTCCCTCCTCTTCAAAGAAGCAGTCGATGACGCCCTGCACCACGATGGTCTCTCCTTCCAGCTCCTGCAGCAGGTTGAAAGGCCGCTCCCGATGCAGTCTTCCCCCATCAAAGGCTTCCGCGCAGCGCATTCCCAGGCCAGACCTGAAGAAGTCGGCCAGTCTGGACAGATCCACCGCTGCCAGCTCCTCCTGCGTAAAGATCTCTCTTTCCGCCATCTCTGCCGCTGCCTGCTGAATATAGGGAAGCCCCTCCCGGCAGGCCCTTCCAAAGTCGATCCGCTCCATAAGGCCATGATAGACGGTCCCCCGCTCTGCCGCCGTCAGCTTCTTCTCTCCCTGGCGGAACTTCGGCACTGCCAGGGTAATCTCAGCGGTCTGCGTTCCCTCCCGGTTCAGCTCTGTTACCGAATACTTGGATTTCAAGGTCCGGGACTTCTCATAGGGATATACGAAATCCAGCCGCCGCAGAATCTCCCGCTGCTTCTCAGGACTGGGCTCACCGTCGTAAATGTCCCAGTCCATCGGGTTTCCGCACCGCTGTCCGCGCCGCGCGCCCGCCGGTGAAAGCAGGTTGGCGTCCACCATCTGGAAGTCGGACACCTGACCGATCATATCCAGGTAGCAGCTGTCCCCGATCAGCCCCGTATCCCGGTTTTCCATGAACTTAGCGCCGTCCCGGACGCATCCTGTCAGATACAGCAGATCCTTGGCCCGCGTCAGAGCCACGTAGAGGATCCGAATCTCCTCCTGGTATTCTTCGCTGTGAATCTGCTTGCCGATGAGCCGCTGCAGCAGGGTCTGCTTGTACCAGTGGCCCTCAAAATCCGCCAGGGTCATGCCCAGCCCAAGATCCTTGTGCAGAGTCACGCCCCGGCCCATCTTGGTATAGTTGAGCCGTCTTCCCAGGCCGCTGACGATGACCATGGGAAATTCCAGACCCTTGCTCTTGTGAATGGTCATGATCCGCACCAGGTCGTCGTTTTCTCCCACCAGCTTCACCTGCCCCATGGGAACCTTCCGCGTCTTCACCGCGTCGATGTAGCGAACAAAGCTGTACAGGGAGCCCTGGCGGGTCTGGCTGTAGGCCTCGGCCTTGTCCACCAGGGCGCGAAGGTTGGCCTGCCTCTGGCTGCCGTTTGGCTGGGTCCCCATCTGCAGGTAATATCCTGTTTCCAGCAGCAGGCTCCAGATAAACTTTCCCAGCGGCATGGAGGCGGCGGTTTCTTTCCACCGGCGCAGATCAGAAAGCGCCGCCGCGCATTTTTCGGCCAGTGGATCTGCCGCGGCGCCGTCGGAAGCCGCGGCTTCAGCTCTCTCTGAACCGTCGTCTAACGCCGCAGCCCCAGACGCTGACGCAGCGCCGGACGGAAACCCCTTTGATGCGCAGGTCATGAACGCCTCGGCGTAGGACCCCTCCCGGCACGCCGCTCTGACCCGGCCCAGCTCCTCTGCGGAAAAACCGAAGATCTCTGAGTGGAGCACGCTGATCAGGGGCACGTCCTGCATCTTATTGTCTATTACCGATAGAAGATTCATGAATACTTCGATCTCTATGGTGTCGAAATAGCCGTCGCTGTCGTCGACAAAGCTTTCGATGCCGCTTTCTTTCAGGGCGTTGACGAAGATGTCCGCGTAGTTTTTTACACCGCGCATGAGCACGACGATGTCGGACAGGCGCAAAGTGCGCTCGCATCCCATCTTATGATCAAAGAAGGTCCGGCCCAGGTTTTCTCGTATGAGACGGCAGACCTGCAGGGCCTCGATCTCCGCGCTCCGCAGGGCTGCCAGCTCCTCGTCGGCGTCGTCAACGCTGGCCATGTCCACCACCCGCAGAGCCGGCGTATAGAGATGGGGACCGTCGTATTCCACGCCTTTGTACAGCATGGCCTGAGCGTCGTAGCCCTCCATCAGGTCCCCGAAGATCAGGTTGATCTCGTCCAGGATCGGGCCCTTGCTCCGGAAATTCCGGTTGAGATCGATCTTCACGGACTTGTCCATGTCGGCTCCGTATGCCTCGTATTTGCGGCGGAAGATCTCCGGCTCCGCCAGGCGGAACTTGTAGATGCTCTGCTTGATGTCGCCTACCATGAACAGGTTATCCTCCCTTTTTATCCGGGAAATGATCTCCTCCTGCAATATATTGGTATCCTGATATTCATCGATAAAAATATACTGAAACTTATTTCTGTAATACGCGGCGGCGTCCGGGGATTCCAAAATCTCCAGGCAGAAATGCTCGATGTCGTTGAAGTCCACCAGCCGCCGCTCGGCCTTCGCGTCGGCAAAGATCTGGTCAAAATCCAGCAGCAGGCGGCGCAGGGTCTCAGCCTTCGGCGCGGTCTGGTTCAGCTCAAGAACCTGATCCGAAAGCTCTTCACCGAAGCACAGCTTTTTCAGATCGCTGACCGCGGAGGACGCCCGCTTTCTCAGGGCGCTGACCAGGGGCTTCACCGGCTCATAATCTTCTTTTTCCTCTTTCTTCGCCGACAGCCTGACCGAGGACAGACTGAATATCGCCGCCCGGGTCTGATCAAAATCCTGCCCGCCGGCGGCCTGGATCATGGCCTGATAGGCCGGAAGCTCTTCCTGCCGCAGCTTATCCGCCAGCCGGTCAAGGCCGGCCTCTTCAAGAACGCCGACGGCCTGTTCTTCCCGCTCCAGCGCCTCTGCCAGGGCCTGACCGACGTACGCCCACAGCTGTTCCATCAAGGGAGACGCGGCAAATTCCTCCGGCGAAAGCTTCAGCGCTTCGATTTTCTCATCCAGCCACTGCCAGGGATACGGCAGGGATTGAAGGACGTTGTAGGCGCTGTCCAGAAGCTCCCGGATCTGGTTCAAATTCCGCTCGTCGCTGTACCAGCCCAGGAAATCGTAGAAGGCTTCGCTGCCCTCCGCGAAGGACGATTCTAACAAAAGATCCATGGCGTCTTCCTTCAAAATGGTCCGCTGTGCGTCATCGCAGATAGAAAAGGACGGTTCTATGTCCGCCGTATAGAAGAACCTCCGGATCACGTCCAGGGCAAAGGCGTGGAAGGTGCTGATGTTGGCCCGCGGCAGCAGGTTCAGCTGCTGCCGCAGTTTTTCACTGTTTTCAGGGTCCGTCTCGATCTCTTTATACAGGGCGGCGCGTATCTTCTCTTTCATTTCCGCGGCCGCCGCGTTGGTAAAGGTGACGATGAGCATCCTGTCAATGGAAACACCGTCCTCTATGATCAGTTTTTTGATGCGCTCCACCAGGACCGCCGTCTTTCCCGATCCGGCGGCCGCCGCCACCAGGATGTTGGCGTTCCGGCGGTCGATGGCTTCCCGCTGTTCTCTTGTCCAGTTCATGTATTATTTACCTCAAAATCTTCAGCGCGCCTGCGGCGGCATGATCTCGCGCAAAATTTTTGATCGCAGTGGCATTACAGCGCATTACAGCGCTGCCGGTTATCCGAAAAAAGCAAAAAAGTCCTTTTTTAGTTAAAATCCGAACCAAAAGCTGCACCTAAATTTCAAAAAACACTTTTTCCAGACAACGCCCTCCATGCCGCTTCTGCCAGCCTGCCGCCACAGGTTTGCCGTATACATTTTTTCTCTCTGTCTTCCATTATATCAAAATCTTTGTTATAATAAAAGTCAGCAAAACATCACAAATTGAAAAATCAGGAGAAGAACCATGAGAATACAAAAACGACCGACCATGCTGATGATCCTAGATGGCTTCGGCCTGAATGACCGCAGGGAAGGCAACGCCATCGCCCAGGCGGACACGCCGAATCTGGACCGGATCTTCCGCAGCTATCCCCATACCCGCTTATCTGCCTGCGGCCTGGCGGTAGGCCTGCCGGAAGGCCAGATGGGAAACTCTGAGGTGGGCCATCTGAACATCGGCGCCGGGCGGGTGGTCTATCAGGAGCTGACCCGCATTTCAAAGGCCATCGAAGACGGGGATTTTTTCGAGAATCCCGCTTTGACGGCCGCGATGGATCATGCCTTGTCAAAGGGCTCTGCCCTGCATCTGCTGGGGCTGCTCTCTGACGGCGGCGTTCACAGCCATATCAGCCACCTTTTCGCCCTGCTGGACATGGCGAAGAAAAAAGGATTGCCGAAGGTCTATGTCCACTGTTTCCTGGACGGCCGAGATGTGCCGCCCCGCTGCGCCAATCAATACATAGAAGCGCTGCAGATCCACATGGACCAGCTGGGCGTCGGCCAGATCGCCACAGTGGCGGGAAGGTACTACGCCATGGACAGAGACAAACGCTGGGACAGGGTAGAAGCCGCCTACGACTGCATGACCCTGGGCCGCGGATTTGAGGAAGCTTCTGGCTGCGCCGCTGTAGACGCCGCCTACGAGCGCGATGAAAACGATGAGTTCGTAAAGCCGACATTTACATCTGAAGCTGCTGCAGGCGAAGGGACCGTGTCGGACGGAGACGCTTTGATCATGTTCAATTTCCGGCCTGACAGAGCCAGAGAGATCACCCGCGCTTTCGTGGACCCTGACTTTGACGGTTTTACCAGAAAGAAGCAGCCGAAAGACATCAAATACGTCTGCATGACCCAGTACGATGCCTCCATGCCTAATGTGGAGATCGCATTCCCGCCTCAGACTCTCGAAAACACCTTCGGAGACTATATCTCTTCTCTGGGGCTGTCCCAGCTGCGCATCGCGGAGACGGAAAAATACGCTCATGTAACCTTCTTTTTCAACGGCGGCGTGGAAGCGCCGCGGGACGGAGAGGACCGGATTCTGGTGCCGTCCCCGAAGGTTGCGACCTACGACCTGCAGCCGGAGATGAGCGCGCCGGAGGTGACTTCGCGGGTGCTGGAGCAGATCGACGCGGAAAAATATGACTGCATTGTCCTCAATTTCGCCAACGCGGACATGGTAGGCCATACGGGTGTCTTTGACGCGGCGGTCAAAGCCATCGAAACCCTGGATGCCTGCGTGCCGAAGATCGTCAGCGCGGTACTGGCAAAGGGCGGACAAATCCTTTTGACGGCGGATCACGGCAACGCGGACTGTATGGTTGATGAGGCCGGCAACATCGTCACAGCCCACTCCCTCAACCAGGTTCCTCTGGTACATATCTCAGACGCGCCGGTACAACTGTCGGAAGGCGGACGGCTCTGCGATATCGCGCCGACTATGCTGGCCCTGATGGGTCTTTCGATCCCGGAGGAAATGACGGGACGGAGCCTGGTAGAATAAAGGTTTGATGAAACAGGAGGAATTGGATTCATGGCACTTCAATATCATACAAAGTTAAACGACGGCGACATCGCCCCTTATGTCCTGCTGCCGGGCGATCCTAAGAGGGTGGAAACGGTGGCGTCCTTTTGGGACGAAGCCCATCTGGTAGCCGATAACAGAGAGCATGTCACCTACACAGGAAGCTACAAAGGCATGCCGATCTCCTGCACCAGTACGGGTATGGGCTGCCCTTCCACCTCCATCGCCATGGAGGAACTGGCCCGGGTGGGAGCTACCACATTTCTCCGCATCGGAACCTGCGGTACTTTTCAGGATTTTATCAAGATCGGTGATATCATCGTATTTGATTCTGCCTGCCGTTACGACGGCGCTTCTCACTTGTACGCACCGCCGGAATATCCTGCCGCTGCCCATTACCAGGTGATCAACGCCTGCATCGCGGCCTGCGAAGCCTGCGGTTATCCGTACCACGTAGGCGCCACCAGAACGGCGGACACATTTTTCGCGGGACATCCTCGTCCCGGCTCCTCTTATAACGACTACTGGCACTCCAGCTGGGAGCATTTCTTTGAGGATCTGAAGCGAATGAACGTATACGGCGCTGAGATGGAGGCCTCTGTCATCATGGTCCTGGCCCGCCTGTGGGGACTGCGGGCCGGCGGCATCGCTGTCACATTGGACAACATGCTGACCGTCTCCGGCGAGGAAGGCCAGTTCGATCCGGACAGCCAGCTGGATCACTCCGCCGACAGCATCGAAAAGCTGTCAAAGGCCGGCTGTGAAGCGCTGTACCAGATTTATCTGGCAGATCAGAAATGAATAGGGAAACAACAAAGAGGCTGCTGCTGCAGCCTCTTTGTATTTATTGCGTTTCCTGCCTTATTATTCTTTTATTTCTTTTATTTATTCCGCGTTCGGCGTATCTGTCTCTGCCCCGAGGGATTCAATAGTCTCAGCGGTCAATCCGGTTATCTCAGCGATTTCATCCACGCTCATGCCGGAGGCCTTCATACTGCGAATGATCTCTGCGCGTCCTTCCGCGAGACCGGACTTGTGACCTTCCTCAAGACCGGATTTATGACCTGCCTCGTAGCCGTCCTCTCTGGCAAGATCTCTGGCCTCCTCTTCTGTCATCTCCATGTACAGCATGCTGATAACCTCCGTTCCGTATTTCTCAAGAAAGT
>CALLDR010000115.1 GCA_937997955.1 uncultured Emergencia sp.
AATTCTCATTATTGTTCTCGTCCCCTTTCGGGGGTTTTGTTCTCTATCTAAGAAGATGGTTTACTCAATCGCTAATATGGCATATAGTTCTCGTCCCCTTTCGGGGGTTTTGTTCTCTATCTACAAGCAGCGCCAAGCGTATGGAATACGGCAGACAATAGTTCTCGTCCCCTTTCGGGGGTTTTGTTCTCTATCAGATATAGAAAATGGTACAAAATTTCGCAAAGCGTTCTCGTCCCCTTTCGGGGGTTTTGTTCTCTATCCCTCATCTCTGCGCCGCAGTGATACCAATACCTCTGCGGCCGTTTTTCGGCTAAAAAGCCTTTTTCTCATATATTGTGCCTGTGATTTCCTCTTCATGCTCCTGATTCCTTGAAATTTCAACATCGGCTTAAACCGGTTCTATATCGATCCGGCAAGGTCCCATCTGCATCAGAGTTCCATTGGCCTCCGTCAGCTTGGCAACGCTGGGGCTTACGCCCAATGCCTTGTCCCTGCTGTGCCTCTTCATCTTATTCGGCAGAGTGTTGTCGATGGATTTCCCAACCAGCTCCACCCGGTTTCTTCTTGCGGCCAGAACCTGATTGAGCACAGTTTTGCTCGGAAATCCTACGCCGCCGCCTAAATAAATTACATTCTCTCCATAGAGTTTCTCGTCTCTGAATTCCTTCAGAAACATTTCATTATAGTCATCCAGAAACTCGCGGACCGCGGTCCGTATGTACTCTATCGTCATGTCTGTCTCTGTCGTGTCAATGGTCAGTGCAAAGCAAAACCGCGTGCCCGACCTGATGCACTCTCTGACCAGCGGAAGCTCACTCTCAGTCCCATTCTTCCTCATATCGATTTTCTGACATAAGGTGAGACAATCCAGTCCTGCGGAATTGCTGTCCCCTACGCGAAGTCCGCTCATCATATCGTTGACAGCATGTCCCGCTTTTTTGTGCAGCCCTTTCGTATAAAGAAACTCTGTCTCTAATCTTTCAGCCTCCGATTTTAAATATCTGACTCTGTTACCGCGGAAAAAATTAATCTCCTCGGCGACCTTCCTGTCATCCCATCCTTCGTCGGATATCTTCTTTGCAAGCAGTACATTCCGGAGAGCCCCCTTCAGGCTGCTTCCCGGAATATAAGGCAGTCCATAGGCATCCTTCATCGTCAGCTGCATATCTCTTACGTTTTGTTTCCGAAAATCCACGCCGCTGATATCCAGCGTATACTTTGTAAACCTGCCTATGTCCCTCTGCAATCCCTGTTTTTCCAGCCACTTAAACAGCGGCTCCGGTCTGGGCTGCATCATATAGGCCTCATATTGTTCCAACAGTCCCTTCTGCGAAAGCACCTCAAACATGGCTCTCGGTTCAGGAATGACCGCTTCTTTTCTTCCCCAATCCAAAATCCACTGGTTCTTCCTGATAGCTTCTCCTGACCCAATGTGAACCGGACCAATGGTCTCCAGCTCCACATGGTATTGTCTTAGGTATCGTCTCACTGCTGCACCTCCAAAAAAATTGGCATTCCATATCGATAGACCGGGTGCGTTCCCTTGGAAGATACATCTGCCACCACACCGCAGAAGGTTTTCGTAAATACGGACCCGGCCTTAAACATGAAGAAGTCCCTCTTTCGCAGAAGCGTATCCGCATAGGTCTGAGAGCTGACAAATCCGCTTTTCCTGACCAGCGTATATTTGGCTCCATTCACTATGGAGGAAAGGATCTCCTGCTCCGCCATGGATATAGACAGTGACGCATAAATCCCGTCTGTTCCTTCTACGGAAAGCTGCCGTTCCAGATCCTCCGGCACTTTTCCTGCATTCAGTTCAAATTTCCCCAATCCAGCATTTCTCTTGCCGCCGATACCTGAAAGTTCCAAACTCATCAGGAGCTCTTCCAGAAAATACATCGTATCCTTGGTTTCATAGGCCAGTATAAAGTAGAGATGCCAGCTGTCAGAAAAACGAAATGTACCTACTGAAAATGGCGTCGCTGCACCATCTTCATCGATGGAAGCCATGGTACGGATCTCCGCGCGGCCCATTTCCTTCAACAGATCCAGTTCGGCTTTGGCGTCCAGGCTGCCGGAACAAAAGTCCGCAAACTTTTCCCATCTGATATACTTCAGCTTTTTGAAGCTTTTTTTCACAGAGGAATCTCCGTCCGCCTTCTCCCCCAGATCAATCATGGGTTTCGGCAGGTAATAGCCATATGTATCATTACAAGGGAATCCGTCAGAAATGCGGAAAGCCCCTGAATTGGCCATGGATACCAGGTCCGTAACGCCTTCTTCCCCGTATAACAGTACTGCTTCATGACACAACGCGGAAAAGAGAACATCCGCGGAAATCGTGCTTTCCCAGTCAGTCAGCTTCCCACTGCCGATATGCAGCGGTGTCGAAAAATTCAGTTCATATATCTTGTAATTCATGAATGTGCTCCGATAATCTCTCTGCATGCGTCCATCAGCTCGTCAGAAAGGTCGCCGACTACGCAATTCAGGTCAATATCCTTAATTTCCACCCTGCCATAGCCTCTGGAGCCATGTCCGCCGATATAATCATATCCCAACAGCCGCAGGCCATCGGCAATCATCTGAAAATCCTCTTTCAGTGTATCAATATCCATCACGTTATATATCATTGAGAGAGGAAAAGCAGAGCCTCTTACGACTCTCTCGATCTGGCGCGGATTTGCAATAGCTGTAAGGGGATTGATCGTATTTTCTTCCTTTGCCTCCGTAAATGAGGATAGCCCCAGCGCTTTCAGTTCGTCTGCATTGTTCAGGACGGCGTCAGAAAAGATCAGCCTGCTCGGCTGAGGATTCCCTGCCTGGTTCTTGCTGCATCCAAAAACCCTTGTAATCCTTTCATCATCTTCATCTCTCGTCTTGATCTGCACCTTCTCATTATACGCCTTCCCCAGCAAGCTCCGCATCTTTCCTTTCAACGAGCTTCCCGGCAAATAGGGCAGTCCGCTGATCGGATCCCGCGCCACCGGTGAATCGATGGCTCCGATAGCAGCAAAAGCTTCCGTCGTACCGATATGCATACCGGATTTTAAAACAATCGTACCGCTGATTTCTATTTTTGCTAACATAATAATTCCTCCTACCGATCCTTTCCACCATAAAATCTATGGTATGCAACCAGGGACTCAATATAATTACAGAACAAAAGGAGCGCCGCCCGGCTGTTTCCGATCCTGTCTATGTGCTCCATGATCGCCGCCTTGTCAACAAAGGGCTTTACCGTGTCGGGCTCTCTTCCAGCTTCATAAGCAAATCTCATTTTCAGATATTGGATATCATGGAGAAGCCCCTCGTCTAAGGTTTCTCCCTTTACCAGTCTTGCCTGATCATAGACCGCATTTGTCATAGTCAACAGATTCCTGATCTTTGATGTGGTCATGGGAATCCTGGAATTCCCATATTTGTCCTGCTGGATCATGCTTTTGATCACCTTTTCAGCCAAGCCAGCAAAATTCCTATTGGTCAACGCTTCCATTTTACTCCTCCTCACTTCCTCTGTTTAGATATACATAGATGTAGATAGCCGTGATCAACTGCCTGCATGCCTCTTCATCCTTCATCCAATAGTACATATTCTTAGAAAACGCGCTATACAGTTCCTTCATTTCTGCCGAAGCGTCTTTGGCCGGCTCCATACGCCCCAGCAGATAAGCGAACCGGGCAACGTTGATCTTATCTTCCCGTCCCCGCAGGTAAGACAGGATCTTATACATCGCCGCCATTCCTTTTTCTTCATTATGGTCGAAGTATTTCTTTATCAGCGCGTACTTTTCTCCTATGACCTCATTTTTCAGCACGTCCCATTTATATACGTTACTTTCATCAAAAAGAGCGATTGCATTTTTGCCGTCAATGCCTTTGGCCCAGTCCTCAAGCTCACCCGTCTGCCTTGCCAGCGCACGGACAGGATACTTTTCAGGATACAGCCCCAGCCCGGCCGAAATGTGCAGCGTTCCCTGGGTAAATTTCTCTAAAGCGTCATTGATATCGATGGCCGCCTCCAGGATCTCATTCCACGCGCCGATCAAAAACAGGTCGTCACCGCCGGAATAGATGACAATTGCCTTACGCTCCGGTCTCCTGCAGGTTCCGCCATCGAGAGAAAATACGCCGTTCCGCAAAATGTGGTTCAAATGCAGTTTGAAGAAGATGGACATCTTCCGCGAAAAGGTTGCGCTTCTTGAAAGGCCCACATAGTCTTCTTCACCGGTTCTCTCAAAGCCGCTGACAAAAGCCTGTCCCAGATTATCAACATCGGCACGCAGAACACCGATGCGCCTGATTCCCTCTGCGCCATCGGCCATATCCTCAAAGGTCCTGCCATTATGATAATCTCCCGTCCAAAGCCTTGTCGCCACATTGTATCCCGTAAACATGCGATTCTTACTGTAGCAGCGCATATATGTCTGATCTGATGCAATCCTCTCTCTTACCGCTTCCTCTGATTCCAATATCATATATCTGTCAAAAGGCAGCTTTGCGCAGCTCCTTGTATCCTCAGGCTTCTCCGACAGGATAGAGACAAAATCCTGTTCCAGAATCTGACTGGACAGAGAGATAAAGGACTCGCACATCGGGCATAGATGATCCTCTGTCAAATGGTCTAATGCGCCGCAGACGCGGCATTCCCGGCCATATTGTTCCGCCGACGCGGTGTTGAGCCGTATGATTTCTTCTGCGGAATATCGATTTGATTTATTTTTGGAAACCTCCCTGCCAACACGCTTAAAAAGATCCTTATACGTGCCCTTTGGCTTGTTCATCAAGGTGTTGGCGCTGCACGGCGCTGGCTGTGGTAGTATAATGTGTGTAAATTAAAAAAAATTGAGCCAATTGCTCA
>CALLDR010000116.1 GCA_937997955.1 uncultured Emergencia sp.
GGTGGCCGACGCCCTGGGAACCAGCCAGTCTCTGATCATGAGAAGAAAAAAGAAATACGGCCTGTAAGGGCGGCCGATAGAAAAAACAGTCAGACAACAGCAGAAAAGTCGAAATCGACTTAAAAATTTGAGTCGATTTCGACTTTAAGTCGTTTTTGACTTATCCTCTCGTCAAGCTTAATACGCAAAAATAAACAAAGCAGGAAAAGCGACGGTATTTTGCCGCTGCAGCAGTAACCGCAAAATTCAGGCATCTCCGAAATTTAAACCGGTCGGGGGGGGGGGGCTTAGTTGGCATGTAATTTGCATAAGTCTATTTCAGAACTCACGGCCGGAGTTAAGTACAATGCTTGTAAAAAGAAATATTTGTAAATGAAATGATCTAACGTTTGTATGAACGTAAAAAAAGGAGGATTCAAAAATGTCAATGCTACCTTTTGTATTCTGGGGAGCCTCCCTTGTTACAGGACTGATCGTCTATGTCGTTGTAGCAAGCGCTATTGAAAAGTCAGGTCTGAAGAGACTGGGCGCAACCGGAAACCTGTTTACTTGCGATCCTAAGGACGAATAATTAAGGAAAAACGTATAAATCTATTGTATTAGGGAGGATAATATCGAATGAACATTTATTTGATAGTATTTATCATCTACTTCGGCATCATCATTGCTACGTCAATCATTGGCGCTAAGAAAGTAGAGAGCATGGAAGACTTTGCCGTAGGCGGCAATAAAATGGGACTTATTTTAGGAATCGGTACATCTATGGCAACCTGGCTGTCTGTTGCTTCTGTTATGGGTGTTCCGGGCAACATCTACTCAAGAGGCGTATGCGCCATCACCGGATGGGTTGCGGGCTGGTTCTTCGCTACTGCGCTGATGCCTGCTATCGCGTACAAAATCAGAAGACCGGCAGTTCCTTGCCGTACCTTCCCGGAATTCATTCATCTGCGGTATGACCCGAACAGCGAAAAGAGCAAGATCCGTATCGCCGTAGCCATCATGGAGCTGGTAGGATACTTCATCTTCTCCTTCATTCAGGTACAGGGCTTCGGTATCGTACTGTCCAGCATCACAGGACTTCCGTATAACATCTGCTGCGTATGCTTCATGATCATCTTGATCTTCACCTGCATGGGCGGCTTTGAATCCGTAGCGCGTACAGATACAGCCAACGCGATCCTGATCCTGATCGGCGTTATCGCCGGAGCCATCACCGTGATGCAGCTCACAGGCGGATGGGGCAATATCGTGGACAACTTCGTAACTACAACCGCGCCGGCAGTAGCTGGCACTGAGGAACTGGAAGCCGGTATTCTGGGCACTCCTTGGGGAACCTTCGGCGTAAGCGCGATCCTGTCCACCATGCTGAGCAACTGCTTCGGTTCCGTCGTCGCGCCGCACTGGGTTTCCAGATTCATGGCGCCGAAAAACGCCAAGACCGCGTCCCTGCAGATGTTCTGCGTACTGCTTCTGCTGGTTCCTGTATTTGCCTGCCTGATCATCATCGGTATGGGCGGCAAGATGATCCTGCCGACTCTGCCAGAAGGCGTAACCACAGACTACATGTTCCCGCAGCTGATCATGCACTATCTGAATCCGGTTCTTGGCTCCCTGGCTCTGACCGCTATCTGCGCGGCCGCAGTATCCACAGCCAACTCCATGCTGCTGCACTGCTCCACCTCTCTGGTCTATGACATCAAGAGAGTCATCCAGGGCAAGACCGTTTCTGCTGAAAACGATGACAAGACCACCAAAGAACTGCGTATGTGGATCCTGCTCCTGGGCGTATTAGCCGTACTGGGCGCCATCGGACAGTTCTACCTGCTGGCAAACGGCTTCACCTATGTATACGGCGCGTTCGGCAGCGTATTCTTCGCGCCGATCATCGTAGGTCTGTACTCCAAGAAAATGAATCAGCCTGCGGCATGGGTATCCATGGCAGTGGGCTTCGTGATGTACCTGTACTGCACCATCTGCGGCGCGCCTCTGGGTCTGCCGACCTTCATCGTATCCGCGGGTCTGTCTGTTATCTCCGCGTTTATCGTAATGAACGTGACAAAGAGACCGCCGGTAGAAGCATATGAAGCGTATTTCGTAAATGAACCGAGCGAAGCGACGATCGCTACCATTCACAGAATCCGTAAAGACGCTTAATCTTTTACGCTTGATCCTTGTAAGAGATTTCAGCTTTTCATGAACAGAGAATAGGTAAGAAATATGATACTGGACAACAAAGAAGTAAAAGTGAATCTTGAAGTTCCTGCTGACAAAACCGTCATAGAGCGCTGCTGTGTCGATGAAGAAGGGTTAGAACGGGGTGAAAGATACCTGTGTATCCCGGAAGGCATCAAAGAGATCAAAGACGGCGCCTTTGATGAGTACAACCGGGGACCTGTCGTCGCCAACATCGTCAGAATGCTGGAGAATCCGCAAGATGAGCTGGCGGAGTGGTCCAAAAAGCTCAGCAGGCGTCAATTGATCAAAATTACTTTCCCTCCTGAGGCCGGAACCACTGTCGCGGAACGAGCCGGGTATATGGTCGAAAAGGAGAAGCGGGTGCGTCTGCTCAGGCTGGAATTGCCTGACTCCCTGCAGACCGTAAGCGGAGAGGCGCTGCCGGACCTTCTGGAGGAGATAACCGTAGGACTTGAAAACCAGCGGTATGCCAGCCTGGAGGGAGTATTGTTCAGTAAGGACATGAAACAATTGATCAGATTTCCCGGATATCGGGGAGAAAGACCGTATAAGATTCCGGAAGGCGTCCGGCGCATAGCAAAGGGAGCCTTTGCAGGCGCCTGTATGTCAGAACTGACCATACCATCGACTATCGAAGCCATAGATCCCCAGAGCTTTCGCGGAGCCAGCATCGGACGTCTGGAGATTGGGGAGGGCACAGAGCGTATTCCAACCGGCGCCTTTGAAGGCTGCGCGGTGGAAGAGCTGGCTCTGCCGTCAACTCTGAGACTCATAGAGGATTACGCCTTTAAAGGCATCTGTGGGCTGAAACGCGTCACATGTAAAACAGAGGAACTGGCTATCGGAACGGGTGTGTTCAGCGAAGGCAGCTTTGCCGGCATCGACTGGTGGGCGTGGAGCGAGATCCCGAAGGCGGCCTTTCTCAACTGCCGTCTGGAAAAGATCGAAGTGCCCGACGGCGTAGAGGTCATCGGAGACTACGCCTTTGCCGGATGCTATACGGCGAAGAAGGTGGTTCTTCCACCGTCTGTAGTATCCATCGGACCGAAGAGCTTTGACGAGGGAGATCACTTCCGGTCGGACATCCAGATGCCGGAGAGCTTATACGAGTTTGTCTACCGCCTGCCGGCGCTGTCCTCCATCAACGGCCAGCAGAAAAGCGCGTTGTGGGAACAGCGGAAGAACGGCGCGTTCCGCGAGGATACCGACATTCTGGAAAGCCAGAAGCGGGCTGTGGAGCGGTGTCTGGCGTCCATGGGCTTCCTGATGAAAAGGAAGATGCAGAAAGAGCTGGACTATCTTGCTGGGCTGATCCAATGCGGCGCAGCAGGCCAGCCAGCGGGCGAAACAGTATAGAATATATGCTAGTAAGTAATCTCAAATAAATTCACACCGACGACAGATATAGCGTAAGTATGCCGAACCTAAGAACATCGATCATTTCCTAAGATCCATAGAATTTTCATATATGTGTCGTCAGAAAAACAGCCGCGGGCTCTGAGAATCTCAAAGCCTGCGGCTGTTTTTCTGCTGTTTATGCTCTTATGGCGTCCTTCATCTTCTTCACATATTCTCCGATGGGACCGGCGGCGTCTCTGCCGTGCTCGGCTGCCAGCTTGACGATGGCGGAGCCGACGATGACGCCGTCGGCGCACTCTGCCATTTTGGCGGCCTGCTCCGGCGTGGAGATGCCGAAGCCGATGGCGCACGGCACGTCGGTGTTTTCTTTGACCAGCTTGACGATGGAGGAGATGTCCGTGGTGATCTCCTTCCTCACGCCGGTGACGCCCAGGCTGGAAACGATGTACAGGAAGCCTCTGGCCTCTTTGGCGATCATGGCGATGCGGGCCTCGGAGGTCGGGGCGATCATGGAGATCAGATCTACGTCGTTGGCGACGCAGATGTCCTCAAACTCTTCCTTTTCCTCAAAGGGCAGATCCGGCAGGATCAGGCCGTCGATGCCGATGTCGCGGCAGGTTTTGATGAAACGTTCCGCGCCGTAGGAGAACACCACGTTGGCGTAGGTCATGAACACCATGGGAATGGTCACATCCCGGCGGAGCTGGCGGACGGCGTCGAAGATCTGGTCCGTGGTAATGCCGCCGGACAGGGCCCTCAGGTTCGCGCCCTGGATCACCGGACCTTCTGCCGTCGGGTCGGAGAAGGGGATACCCAGCTCGATGAGGTCCGCGCCGCTGTCGGCCATGGCCCGGACGATCTTCAGGGTAGTTTCGATATCCGGGTCGCCGAAGGTGATGAACGGAATAAAAGCTTTGCCGTTCTCAAATGCATTTTTGATCTTACTCATGAATGTCCTCCCCTCTGTATCTTGCCATGGCGGCGCAGTCCTTGTCGCCGCGGCCGGAAATGGTGATGACGATGATCTTGTCCTTGGACATCTTCGGCGCGATCTTCATGGCGTGGGCCACGGCGTGGGCGCTTTCGATGGCAGGAATGATGCCTTCTACGCGGCTCAGATATTCAAAGGCGTTTACGGCTTCGTCGTCGGTGACAGGCACGTACTGGGCTCTGCCGGTGTCGTGGAGCATGGCGTGCTCCGGCCCGACGCCCGGATAGTCCAGTCCGGCGGAGATGGAGTAGACCGGCGCGATCTGACCGTATTCATCCTGACAGAAATAGGACTTCATGCCGTGGAAGATGCCTACTCTGCCGGTGGCGATGGTGGCCGCCGTCTCAAAGGTATCGATCCCTCGTCCTGCGGCTTCACAGCCGATCAGCTGCACGCCCGGGTCGTCGATAAAGTGGTAGAAGGTTCCCATGGCGTTGCTGCCGCCGCCTACACAGGCCATGACCACGTCAGGCAGACGGCCTTCCTTTGAAAGAATCTGTTTTTTGATCTCCCTGGAGATGACTGCCTGGAAATCCCGGACGATGGTCGGGAACGGATGAGGCCCCATGACGGAGCCCAGGCAGTAGTGGGTGTCATCGATCCGGTTGGTCCACTCTCTCATGGCCTCTGAAACCGCGTCCTTCAGAGTCGCGGTGCCGGTCTTTACAGGAATGACCTCAGCGCCCAGAAGCCTCATTCTGTAGACGTTGAGAGCCTGGCGAACCGTGTCCTCCTCTCCCATGAACACTACGCACTCCATGCCCAGCAGGGCCGCCGCTGTAGCTGTGGCTACGCCGTGCTGGCCCGCGCCGGTTTCCGCGATGAGGCGGGTCTTACCCATCTTCTTTGCCAGCAGGGCCTGGCCCAGCACGTTGTTGATCTTGTGTGATCCTGTATGGTTCAGATCCTCCCGTTTCAGATAGATCTTGGCGCCGCCCAGATCCTGGGTCAGCTTCTCCGCGTAGTACAGGCGGCTGGGCCTGCCAGCGTATTCGTTGAACAGAGTTTCCAGCTCCTGCTGAAACTCCGGGTCCTCTTTATAATGCTCATATGCCTGCTCCAGCTCGATGACGGCGTTCATCAGGGTTTCCGGTATGTACTGCCCGCCGTGGATGCCGAAGCGGCCCTTTGGATTGCTCATTCTCTTTCCTCCATTTCTCTTACGGCCCTGACGAAGGCTCTGATCTTCTCAGGGTCTTTGATTTTGTCCGTCTCTACGCCGGAGCTGACGTCTACGGCAAAGGGCGCGGCCAGCCGCAGGGCTTCCCTCACGTTTCCGGGATCCAGGCCGCCCGCCAGAAAATAAGGCCGATTGATACCGGTCAAAAGGTTCCAGTCAAAGGCTTCTCCGGTGCCGCCGCTGCCGTGGTCCAGCAGAAGGTAATCCGCCGAAGATGTGACAGCCCTCGCCACGTCTTCGGCTGTTTCGACGGAAAAGGCTTTGATGATGGGTGCCTCTGTCAAAGCGCGCAGCCGGGCGATGTAGTCTTCGTCTTCACTGCCGTGGAGCTGGGCGATTTTGATGACGCCACTCTTCAGCAGGGCAGATACGTCCTCTGCCGGAGCGTTGACAAAGACGCCTGCCGGGGTGATGTCAGGGTCGAGCATGGCCGACAGCCTGGCCGCCTGGGCCGGGTCTACGTACCGATGGCTCTTGGCGGCGAAGATAAAGCCGATAAAGTCCGGCCTGACCTGGTTCACATATTGGATATCTTCTTCTCGTTTCAGTCCGCAGATTTTGATCTTTGTCATAGCCCACCTCTCAGATGATCCAGCATTTGTTTTTTGTCCTCTGCCCGCATCAGGGTTTCTCCGATGAGGACGCCGTTTACGCCCGCCGCCTTCAGGTCGGCGATGTCGCCGGGGGTCTTGATGCCGCTTTCGGCTACGAAGAGAATATTCTCCGGCACCAAAGCGCGCAGCCGCAGGCAGTTCCTCGCGTCCACCTGGAAGGTCTTCAGATCGCGGTTGTTGACGCCGATGATCCTGGCTCCGGCTTTTAACGCCGACGCTGCCTCCGCCGGGTCATGGGCCTCCACCAAAGCGGACAGGCCCAGCTCGTCGCAGATGGCGATGTATTCCCGCAGGGTTTCTGTATCCAGGAGGGAACAGATCAAAAGCACCGCGCCGGCTCCCAGAACCTTGGCCTCATAGATCATGTAAGGGTCTACGGTAAAATCTTTTCTGAGGCAGGGAATGGATACGGCCTCCGCGATCTCCTTCAGATACTGGTCCTGGCCCAGAAACCACTTGGGCTCTGTCAGCACGGAGACGCAGGAGGCTCCGGCGGCTTCGTACTCTCTGGCGATGGACAGGTAAGGAAAGTCCGGAGCGATGAGCCCCTTTGACGGTGACGCCTTCTTGCACTCGCAGATAAAGCTGACGCCTTCCGCGGCCAGGGCCTGCTCAAAGGGAAAGCCGGTGCGGCAGTCCATGGCCAGGGCCTGCGCCTTCAGATCGGCGAGGGGCAGCTGCTCCTTTGCCCGGGCCACTCTGAGGGCAGCGTGTTCCGCGATGGTATGAAGTATATCTGACATGTCGGCCTCCTTACGCCTGATTGGTGGCGGCGATGAACTGATCCAGCTTCTGCAGGGCTTTGCCGGAAGCGATCTGGACAGCGGCCAGGTCGATGCCTTCCTTGATGTTGTCGGCCAGTCCCGCAGCGTAGATGGCAGCTCCGGCGTTGAGGAGGACAGCGTTTCTCTTCGGGCCGTTGTCCTCGCCGCTGAGAATGGCTCTGGTGATCTGGGCGTTTTCCTCTGGAGAGCCGCCCTTCAGGTCTTCTTTTGCGCAGCGGACCATGCCGAAGTCCTCCGGCTTGATCTCGTAGGTCTGGTACTGGCCGTCGTGGAACTCGCAGATCAGAGTCGCGTCGCTGGCGGAGATCTCGTCCAGCTTATCCTGACCGTAGACGACCAGGCCGTCTTTGACGCCCAGGGCGGTCAGCACCTTTGCCAGAGGCTCCACCAGGGAGCTGTCGTAGACGCCCATCAGCTGTTTCTTCGGCGAAGCCGGATTGGTCAGGGGCCCCAGAATGTTGAAGACGGTGCGGATGCCCAGCTCCTTGCGGATCGGCCCCACGTACTTCATAGAGGTGTGATATTTCTGAGCGAAGAGGAAGCAGATGCCTACTTCGTCCAGCAGCTTGAGGCACTGCTCCGGCTCCTGGTAGATGTCGGCGCCCAGGGCTTCCAGACAGTCGGCGGCACCGCTCTTGGAAGAGGCCGCTCGGTTGCCGTGCTTGGCGACCTTGATGCCTGCCGCCGCCATGATGAAGGCCGCTGTAGTGGAGATGTTGAAGCTGTGGGCTCCGTCGCCGCCGGTGCCTACGATCTCCATGAGATCCATGTCGTTTTCCACCTGCAGGGCTTTGCTCCTCATGGCCGCGGCGCAGCCGGCGATCTCGTCGATGGTCTCAGCCTTGGTGCTCTTGGTGGAAAGGGCGGCCAGGAACGCAGCGTTTTGGGTCGGGGTCGTCTCTCCGCCCATGATCTCGCTCATGACCTGGTAGGCCTCGTCATAGGTCAGATCCTGTTTATCTACGATTTTTACAATAGCTTCCTTGATCATTTTATTTGTCCTCCTTTAACTTGTCATTCTTCGCGCAGTCCTTCGTGCAGTCCTTTGCGCAGTCCTCGGCGCGGTTCTTCGCGTCATTTTTCGCGCAGTCCTTCGCGATGGAAAGAAAATTCTTCAATATAGTAAGTCCGTCCGGGGTCATGATGGATTCCGGGTGGAACTGCAGGCCGTAGACGGGGTATTCTCTGTGTCTGACCGCCATGATCTCTCCGTCCGCCGTTCTGGCTGTGACTTTGAGACAGTCCGGCAGGCTGGCTTCTTCCGCCGCCAGGGAGTGGTATCGGGCCACGGGCGCTTTTTCCGGCAGTCCGGCAAAGAGGGCGTCGGAGGTGTCAAAGTCGGTCTCCGACTGCTTGCCGTGCATCAGCTCTTTGGCGTAGGTGACAACGCCGCCGTAGGCCTGACAAATGGCCTGATGGCCCAGGCACACGCCCAGGATAGGATAGTCGGCGCCCAGCTCTTTGATCACGTCCACGCAGATGCCGGCATCTTCCGGACGGCCGGGACCTGGGGACAGCACGACAGCCTCCGGCTGAAGCCCTTTGATGTCGCTGACGGTACACGCGTCGTTGCGTACGACGTGAAGGTCAGGGTCCAGCTGGCCGATGAGCTGGTACAGGTTGTAGGAAAAGCTGTCGTAGTTGTCGATGAGTAAGATCATAGGGTTTCCTCCTGTTCTGCCTGCTGCAGGGCGGTGACTACGGCAGCGGCTTTGTTGATGCATTCGGTATATTCGGTCTCGGGAACGGAGTCGGCCACGATGCCCGCGCCGCTGCGGACGAAGACTTTGCCGTTCTTCTTGTACGCGATGCGGATGGCGATGCAGGTGTCCAGGTTGCCGGTGAAGTCCAGGTAACCGATGGCTCCGCCGTAGATGCCCCGCTTGTTGTTTTCCAGGTCGTTGATCAGCTGGCAGGCTTTGATCTTCGGCGCGCCGGACAGGGTGCCGGCCGGCAAGATGGCGTCGATGGCGTCCAGGGACGTCTTATCCTCCGCGATTTCACCTCTCACCGTGGAGCCGATGTGCATGACGTGGGAAAACCGTTCGATGGAGTGATATTTTTCTACCTTTACGCTGCCGAACTTGCTGATCTTGCCGATGTCGTTGCGGCCCAGGTCTACCAGCATGTTGTGTTCCGCCAGCTCCTTTGGGTCCGCCAGCAGCTCTTCCTCCAGCCTGCGGTCCTCCTCTTCGGTCTTGCCCCGGGGTCTGGTGCCCGCCAGGGGGAAGGTGTGGAGCACGCCGTCTTCCAGCTTGACCAGGGTCTCCGGGGAAGCGCCCGCCACCTCCATGTCCGTGCCGGAGAAGTAGAACATGTACGGCGACGGGTTGGTGGTGCGAAGGATGCGGTAGGTGTTCAGCAGGCTTCCCTCAAAGTCGGCCTCCAGCCGGTTGGAAAGGACGATCTGGAAGATATCTCCTTCGTGAATGTGATGCTGGGCCTTTCGTACCATGCCGCAGAAGGTCTCCTGATCGAAGAGGGCGCGGAGTTCCGACGTCATCTTGCCGGGCGCTTCCTCTTTGGCCGCGCCGTGGCGAAGCAGGTCTTCCATCTGCTGCAGCTCCAGGACGGCCCGGTTGTACTCTGTCTCGCAGTCTTCTGGCTTTGATACGGAGATGTTGACGATGAGTATGATCTTCTGGCGGAAGTTGTCAAAGGCGATGACCTTGTCGAAGAGCATCAGGTCCACGTCCTTGAAGCCTTCGGTGTCTTTGGCGTCCAGCCGCAGAGAGCTTTCCGCGTATTTCAGGTAATCGTAGGAAAAATATCCTACCAGGCCGCCGGTGAAGGGCGGCAGGCCCGGGATTTTAGGGCTCCTGTGCTGGTCCAGGATCTGCTTGATATAGGTGCCGGGATGATCGGTCTGCAGGGTCAGGTCGTTGGCTCTGAGGACGCCGTCCTGGCAGGTGATTTCCAGGTTGGGATCGTAGCCCAGGAAGGTGTAGCGGCCCCATTTCTCGTTGTCGCCCACGGATTCCAGCATGTAGCAGTGGGCGGATACGTTTTTCAGGATCTGCAGGACCTGGATCGGGGTCCTGATATCGGAAAGGATCTCCTTGGCCACGGGAACGGCCCGGTATTTGCCGCTTCTGGCGATCTCCTTGATCTCATTTAAAGCAGGTGTCAGTTTTTGATGTTCCATAATCTTGTCGTGCTCCCTTCTTTTGCTGTCATAAGCGCTGTCTTGCGCATTGTCTTGCATGTTGTCCTGCGCGTTGTTTTGCGTGTTGTCTTGCGTGTTGTCGCTGTCATCAGCTTGTTCCTTCGAGGACATTAAAAAAGCCCTCGACAGAAACGTAAATTCCTGTCAAGGACGAATAAACAGACTTATCCGCGGTGCCACCTTGATTTACGGCGGTGAGGCCGTACGCTTAGCAGGGTACCAACATACCCCCGGCAACTGACGTATGCCATCACGTCACAGAATACTGGGCAGCCTCCGCGGCGCAGGAAGGAATCGATGAAATCGTCCGCCTGTACGCACCGCAGCCGGGCCGCTGTTGACTGTGCCCTCCGTGGTCCATTTGATCACCTGTGTTTCACCCGATTCTCATCATCGCGGGCTCTCTGTAGAAGCATAATGACCGTTATCTCCACTTCAACGGTTTGGTGTATGGAATTGTGAATTGTATCCATGATAACGCAAAGTTTTTTGTTTGTCAATAGGAAAAAGGAAATTGTTTTTTGGTGTTTTGAAACAAATACAAGATGAGGGAGACGATTAGAAGAAGGGATAATACACTTTTTCCTTGACGATAATTCGGTCAACCGATATAATGAGTTTAAAAGAGAGGATGAAAAAATGATTATCAATGAATTGTTAGAGCAAAGGGGAATGACGAAATATAAACTGAGCAAACAAAGCGGTGTGCCACATGCAACGATTTCGGATATCTGCAGTGGCAAAGCCCGTCTGGAGAAGTGTTCAGCTTTGACATTATATAAAATAGCAAAAGTGCTGGATGTAAGTGTGGATTTTCTGTTAGAGGAATCGATGAAGGAAAACGGAATGGCAGAGAGACCTTCTTTTGACGTATTTAAAAGCAATATTTGCCACTATGTGAAAGATAAGGGGGATATCCAGTTTATCATTGAAACACTGGAGCGCGATGAGATCGGAGCGTTGTTTCGACAGAAATGGTATTTGGAGTCATTTTATTTGCTGGGAATGGTTGATTACCTCTCCCGCATTAACGATATCCCGCTCTGTACCAATTATAACGACATCCGCAGCTGTAGGCTGGAGCATGCAGTGTATCCTTCTGGTGCAGTGCTGTCAGATGCGGCCTTTGGGACAGAACAGTATAAACGAGATTGCCTTGCGCATGCGATTCCTGAATTTCTGAATTTCAATATCGTGGAAAGTGAGATAAGAGATGTCTATTAACTATGGATTTACAAAGGATAATCTGGATCAATGCCTGAAAGCGTTAGCGAAAGAGTATCGCAAATTAAGCGGGACAGCTATGCCTGCTGAAATTATTTTAATTGGAGGCGCATCAATACTGGTGAATTACGGTTTTAGAGAAATGACCTATGATATTGATGCTGTGATTCAGGCAGCCTCGACGATGAAGGAAGCGATCAACCATGTGGGAGATACAATGGGACTGCCTAATGGATGGCTCAATTCCGATTTCAAACGTACAAAATCCTATTCGCCGAAACTGGCCGCATATTCTGTTTACTATAAGACGTTCTCTCATATTCTGACTGTCCGTACAGTATCAGCTGAATATCTGGTTGCGATGAAATTGATGTCGGGCAGAACGTATAAGCATGATATTTCAGATATCATAGGGATTCTGCATGAACAAAAGAAAATGGGGAAGGAACTGACCTTTAAGCATATTGATACGGCGGTCTGCAATCTTTATGATGACTGGCGTGCCTTGCCAGAAAACGCAAAATCACTGATATCAAATATTTTGGAGAGTACGAATCTGGGAAAATTATATGAGCTGTATCAGATAGAGGAAAAAGAAAACAGAGCTCTTCTGATCGATTTTGAGAAAAAATATCTGAATATCGCCAATGAAGGTAATATAAATGATATTTTAAGCGCACTGAAGAAAAAGCTATAAATTGATCCATCTAAATCGAGATATAGAAAGCACCTCTATTTACCGACTGGCAGTAAATATGAGGTGCTTTCCCTGCAAGGGGCAAATTAAATCATGTCTCTTCTCTGATTTATTCCAAAATCGTCACTTTTTCTTTCGCCAGATCTTTGATCTTGATCTTAACGCTTTTATCGCCGAACATGACGAGGAAATAGCTGTCGTCGGTGATCGTTATCGGCTTGCCGGTGTTATTGTTGTAGACGGTATTTTCATCGATAAAGGTATAGCCGTAGTAAGCGTTTTTCCGTAACGGCGTGGTGAACGGATTTTTGCGGGTGGCGACCAGCTCAACACATTCATCGGAATCGTCGGCCTCCTCTGCAGAGCTGAACACGCCGGCATAGCTTGACAGTACGATGTTTTTATCCTTCGCGGAAAAGATCAGGTCCGCCACGTCACCGTTCATCTCACAGGTGATCGTTACATCGTCAAAATCCGGCGCCCAGCTGTGGGTGAAATAGAGGGTGCAGCCGCCGAAGACCAGCGCGCAGGCCAGCACAGCAAGAAGGATATTTCTCCACATCTTCTTTTTCAGCTTGCGGAAAGGCTTGATGTCGTGGGCCCTGCTGTCTGCGCCGGCGGCATTCCCGCCTGCGGCCGCCGCGCCGGCTAAGCTGGTGGCGTCCGCTTCCGCGCTCATCTCCGAGGCGTACCTGCGGCAGTCAGCGCAGGATTTTAAATGGTCCTCCACCAGCTGATTGCTGACGGGACTGGTCAGCTTTTCCATATAGCTCGGGAGCAGGTCCCTGATCACTTCACATTTCATTTCACATTTTGCTTCATATTTCACTTCATGTTTCAATTCATGGTTTTCATTTCTCTCGTTTTTCATTCCTGTCACCTATCCTCTCATGATTTTCTGTTTCGCGCGGTAGAATGTGACCCGCGCCCAGTTTTCCGTTCTTCCGACGATGTCGCCGATCTCAGCAAAGGAGAAGGCGCCGGTCAGTCTCAGCAGCACCACTTCTTTCTCCGTTTCCGACAACACGTGGATCTTTCGGAACAGCTCCATCTTTTCGTCTTTGATGGAAACCCTTTGCTCCGGTGTGGCCGTATCCGAAGCCATAGCCGCTTCTTCCACCTCGGACAAAGGCTCCGTGCCCCGGCGTCTGCGCCTGTCAAGCTCCTGGTACCAAAGGTGCTTGGCGATCTGACAAAGCCAGGTGGAGATCTTGCAGGATCCGTCGTATTTATTCGCGCCGCGCACCGCCTGATAAAAGGTCTCCTGAGTCAGCTCCTCCGCAGTGTGTTCCTCCATGCACAAAGTCATCAGAAACTTGAATACGTACTGCGCGTAGTCCCTGTAGACCAGATCCATGTTCAGCATTTCATCACCTCTCTTTGTCCATATATCGCCTGAGGGACGATTTCGTTACAGGAAATTTTAAAAAAAAGTGAAAGTGTTTCATCGCTCTAATTGTCAAACGCACTTCCGCGCTTCCGAAAAAAACTGCCGCTCCGGATCGTGTCTGCAAAAGCGGCCCGGAGCAGCAGGTATCAAACGATTTACAGCTTAACTTACAGCTTAAAGGTCTGGAACTTTTCTACCGTTCCTTCCTCTTCTTTGAATTCATAGTCATTTCCCGGCAGGATGGCGTTGGCCGCGATGCCTACGATGGCCGCGATGGCAAGGCCGGACAGGGTGATGACAGTGTCCGCTGCGGCGAAGGAGATTCCGCCTATGGTGTTGAAGCCCAGGGCGCAGACCAGAATCAGCGCGGCTATGATGGTGTTTCTGGACTTTGTGAAATCCACCTGATTCTCCACCACGTTGCGGATACCGATGGCGGAGATCATACCGTAGAGGATCAGAGATACGCCGCCGATGATGGCCGCCGGAATGGCCGTGATGATAAAGCTGATCTTCGGTATGAAGGAAAGCAGAATGGCGAAGCAGGCCGCGATGCGAATGACGCGGGGATCGTAGATCTTCGTCAGAGCCAGCACGCCGGTGTTCTCTCCATAGGTGGTGTTGGCCGGGCCTCCGAAAGCGGAAGAGAGGCAGGTTGCAAGGCCGTCGCCCAGCAGAGTCCTGTGCAGGCCGGGGTTGGCGATGTAGTTTTGACCGGTGGTGGCGCCGATGGCGGAAATGTCGCCGATATGCTCCATCATGGTCGCCAGAGCGATAGGCATGATGGTGATGACGGCGCTGACGTCAAATTTCATCACAGTCAGCGGAGGCATGCCCAGCATCGGCTGTTCAGAAATGGCCGAAAGGTCAACAGCGCCTATGACGATGGCCACGATGTAGCTGACCACCACGCCCAGGATAATCGGAATGATCTTCGCCATGCCGCGACCCCAGATGTTGAAGATGATAATGGTCAGAAGAGCGATCAGCGCCAGAAGCCAGTTGGTCTGGCAGTTGGTGATGGCCGTTGGCGCCAGGATCAGGCCGATGGAAATGATGATCGGCCCGGTGACCACAGGAGGAAAGAACCGTATGACCCGCTTCGCGCCGAAGGCTTTGATCAGGGCCGCCATGACAGCGTAGACCAGGCCGGCCGCAAAGACGCCTCCGCAGGCATATGGCAGCATTTCCGCGTTTGGCTGTCCGTCGATCATAGGAGCCACCGCGGCGTAGCCTCCGAGAAAAGCAAAAGATGAGCCCAGAAAGGCAGGAACCTTTCCCTTGGTCAGAAGATGGAACAGCAGCGTGCCCAGGCCGGCCATCAAAAGGGTGGTGGCTACGTCTAGGCCTGTCAGAATCGGCACCAGCACCGTAGCGCCGAACATGGCAAAAGTATGCTGCAGGCCCAGAATCAGCATCTTCGGGACGCCCAGCCTGGTGGCGTCGTAAATTCCGTCGTGGTTGACGTCGTGATTGGTCATGTGTTGAATCCTCCTTGAATCATAACATATAGAAAAACTTACTCTGTCCATTATATCATTCCCCCGCGCAAAAGGCCATAAAAAAAGTGTGCATGACAGAGGAAAAGCCTCCTGTGCACACATGCCGCCCGCAAGGGGCGATGCTTCGCAAGGTGCTTTTCTTGCCGTTTTGCCCCAGCTTTAGCTGGCCAGGCAGAGCAGACTCTGCCAGAAGTCACTCGGAAGGCATTTTCCCTATGGACTTGCGCTGGGAAAAAATATATAATGATAGGGATACTGGACAAGGAGAACGACATGAGTGATTTAGCGCTGTATTTGGGCGTGGCTGTTGTGGGCTATCTGGCCGGAAGCCGTCTGCGGCAGGCGGAGGGCATCATCCGGTGGACAAGCCGGATCCAGACGGCGGCCATCGTTGTACTGATTTTTACCATGGGAACGCGGATGGGCGCCAACCGGCAGGTCATGATGAACCTCAACTCCATCGGCCTGTACGCCCTGGTCATGACCGCTTTTATCATGACCTTTTCCGCGGCGGCCATCACCCTGGCTCGAAACGTCATGGGCATGGATCGGCAGGGGAACCTGAAGTCTCCATCAAAGGGTGTCCGTCGGGACGCTGCGAAGGATGCGGAGGTTTCGGCGTGTGGGACCTGTACGGCGGGAGCCGAAGAGGAAGCGGAAGAAGAAGAGAAGAAGGGCGATCCTATGACGGTGATCATCTTGGTCTGCGTCGCGGCCGGCCTGGCCTTCGGCTATTTTGCCGTGGGAAAACTGTTTGCGGACGCGGACGCCTTTGATGCTTTGGCCGGACAGATCATCACCGTGGGACTGTGCACGCTGCTGTTCTTCGTCGGTTTTGATATGGGCGTTGACGGCACGGTTATCGGTCATTTCAGAGCGGTGGGCCTGCGGGTACTGGTCTTTCCGTTCATCATTATGGCGGGAACCCTGGCGGGGGCTTTGATCTGCGGACTGTTTCTGCCCATCTCCATCCGGGAAGCGCTGGCTGTGGGCGCGGGCTTCGGCTGGTATACCTTCGCGCCGGGCATCATCATGGAAAAGGGGCTGGTCATGGCGAGCGCCATCTCCTTCATGCACAACATTCTGCGGGAATACATTTCCGTTTTGATCATTCCGCTGGTGGCGCACAGGGCAGGATATCTGGAAGCCATGGCCGTGGCGGGCTGTTCTTCCATGGACGTCTGCCTGCCTATTATCGAGCGGTCTACCCGGGGAGATATCGCTATGTATGCTTTTATATCCGGCGTGATCCAGTCCATGGCCGTGCCGGTGCTGGTGCCGCTGATCTTAGGATAAAAGACAGGAGGGAGTTTCTATGTATTTATTGGTGTCAATTATTCTGACACCGTCATTCTGACCTCAGCGTCCACCCAGGTGACCAACGCGGAGTATCTGCGGACCTCGGGACCGCTGGTTCTGGTGCCGTTCGCCTTGTCGGCCATAGGATTCACAGTGCTGGGATTTCTGCTTTAGAAGCGGGCGGGGTCAGCTGGACCGTCCGGCTGTGGTTTGGATGAAAACGCGGCCCCGCCGTATAAAGGCCATCTTTTGTCAATACGCTTCGCTTATTTTTTAAAAACATAAAAAGACAGGGTATACTGGAATGTACATCCTGTCTTTTTTTATTCTGATCTTTCTTCCCAATGTCTTTTCTCAACTTAAGACGTTGGGAAACGGCAATCTTCCATTTTTTGCAGTAATTAAAGCAGTTGGATCAGCGCGTCCACGTCTTCCATCTTGGTGGCCCAGCTGGTGGCGAATCGGATCACCGTATGGGTGTCGTCGTATTTTTCCCAGAAGCTGAAGACGACGTTTTCCCGCAGCGCTTCCATCTTCTCGTTGTCCAGCACGATGAGGATCTGGTTGGTCGGCGCGTCGATGAAGAACTGATAGCCCTTTGTCCGAAGCGCCTCCCGGAGCTTTGCGGCAGTTTCAATGGCGTTTTTGCTGATTTCCAGGTAAAGGTTATCGGTGAACAGCGTGTCGAACTGGATACCCAGCAGCCTGCCTTTTGCCAGCAGAGCGCCGTGCTGTTTTACCATGGTGATAAAGTGGGCGGGCGCCTCTTTTGGAAAGACTACGGCCTCGCCGCACAGGGCGCCGATCTTGGTGCCGCCGATGTAGAAGACGTCGGTGCAGGCCGCGATGTCCGCCAGGGTCACGTCGGTATCCTCGCAGGCCAGACCGTAGCCCAGCCGCGCGCCGTCCAGATACAGAGGGATCTGATATTCTTTGCAGATGGCGGAAAGGGAGGTCAGCTCCTCTTTGGTGTAAAGGGTGCCGAATTCGGTCGGGTGGGAAATGTACACCATGCCGGGGAAGACCATGTGGTCGTGATTGCCATCGCCATAGAAGGTTTCGAGACAGTCGGTCAGAGCGGCCGGTGTGAGCTTGCCGTTTTCCTCAGGTACCTGCAGGACCTTGTGGCCGGTGTACTCGATGGCCCCGGCTTCGTGGACGCTGACGTGGCCGCTGGTAGCGGCGACGACGCCTTCATAGGTATGCAGAAGAGAAGCGATGACCGTGGCATTGGCCTGGGTGCCTCCCACCAGGAAGTAGACGTCGGCGTCGGGACATTGACAGGCCTCGCGGATTTTCTCTTTGGCAGAGCTGCAGTAGGCGTCCATGCCGTAGCCGGACAGCTTCTCCATGTTGGTGTCGATAAACTTCTGTAAAATGGCAGGATGCGCGCCTTCGCCATAATCATTTTCAAAGAATAGCATAGTATTGTTCCTCCTCCAAGTATGTCATATTGTGTCCGTCATGTTTTGCCCGTTATCGTCACATTGTGTTCAAATGCGCGAAACTTTGCGCAGGCTATTCCACTGCCTGTATCAGCTCATTGTGAGCGTGGGTCGGGCACCAGTGGACGTCGGCAAGATGCTGGGCCAGTCAGTGACTTCTTTCAGGGCAAAGCCCTCAGGGATAGATTTTTCGGAATGCCTCCAAACCTTTATTTTTTAAGCCTTTTCCATTATATCACAACCCTTTGCGAAAGAAAACGATAATGTTGGATAACCTGCCGGATCTGAGGATTCTTTGGCGCATCGGAATTGGAGTATGGAATTTTGTCGGCGTGGATTATGCGGAGAGCAGGGGAATTAAAGTATATATATAATGAAGGAAACCATTCATACGGCCACTGCTGAATGTGTTCCTTCCTTCATTTATTTGCTCTTTTTTATTCTTTTCTTTTGCTTTTGCGGCCTCCTGATCTGGAATGGCGGGCCTTTGCGGGGAATTTGAGGAAATAGACGACTTTTTTCAAAAATGTCCTTGCCTAACGTGGACAAAAATAGTATAATATTTGCGTTATAGGCAAAAAGACTGTTCACAGCAATAGATTCAAAGTAGTCAGGAGGTGAATTGGAATATGGCACAAGTTATCGTTAGAGAAAACGAAAGTTTAGAAAGCGCTCTGAAGAGATTCAAGAGATCATGCGCAAGAGACGGCGTTATGAGCGAACTCAGAAAGAGAGAGCATTACGAGAAACCAAGCGTAAAGAGAAAGAAAAAGTCTGAAGCCGCCAGAAAAAAGGCTAAGAAATATTAGTCATTTAGAATCGAGGTGATATAAATGACTTTGAAAGAGCAATTAATGGCAGATTTCAAGGAGTCTATGAAGGCTCGCGATGAAGTCGCCAAGAATACAATCAGTCTGGCCCGTGCCGCCATCAAGCAGTACGAGGTGGACAAACGCGAAGAACTGGACGACGCAGGCGTAATTGCCATTTTATCCAAGCAGGTAAAAATGCGTAAAGATGCCCTCGCTGATTTTGAAAAGGCTGGACGGACAGATCTGGTCGATGCATATAACGCTGAAATTGAAGTTCTGAACAGATATCTGCCGGAGCAGTTATCCAGAGAGAAGATCGTGGAGATCGTCAAAGAGACTGCAGCCTCACTTGGCATTGAAGGAGGCAAGCAGAACATGGGTAAGCTCATGGGGCCTGTCATGGGCAAGGTCAAAGGCCTTGCGGACGGCAATCTGGTCAAAGATGTCGTGATGGAATTTCTTTCATAATTCACATTTGAAACAAACGCAGCCTGACGGAAACGTCAGGCTGTTTGTATTTTTTGCAGACTGTTTCATCGGTCATAGTGTGGGCGTCAGCCCAATCCCAATGAATCATAAAAAATGAAACAGAAACTGTTATTGACAAAAGATGAATTTGGAGGTATCATATAGGTATCAATTGATACCTATGCGGAGGGCGCGGAGTTTGTAATGTCTTTCCATTTTGCTGAGAGAGCGTTCACACCGGAGATGTTCCCATATAGAAAGAATTTGGAGGTGTTTTCACAGATATGAGGATTGTCAAAAGCGAAAAACGTTTATGCGCATGCTGCATGGAAGAGCATGAAGTGAAAACAGTTCTTGTTGAGGAGACAGCCGCCTTTAAGCATACAGAGGTGGCCTATGACGCTTTTTATCTGTATTGCGATGCGGCGGAAGAACTGTATATGGATGAACGACAGCTGCAGGAAAACGATGTGCGCCTTAAGGACGCATACAGAAAAGCGGAAGGGCTCCTGACCTCTGCTGAAATCAGCGGAATTCGTGGGAAGTATGGAATCAGTCAGAGCGACCTTAGCGTTCTTCTGGGTTGGGGCAGAAAGACGGTTACAAGGTATGAAAGTCATCAGGTGCAGGACAAAGCGCATGATACGATATTAAAAAAGCTTGCCCAGGATCCGGAGTGGTTTTTATCGTTGCTGAATGACGCGAGGGATAATCTGACGGAAGCAGCTTATCAGAGATATATGGGTACGGCGACTGCACTGTATGAAAAAGACCAGGATTCTTATTTGCGTAAGGCGATTGAAGCCAGCTATGCGAAGTTTCATGGAAATCAGATGCTCCACGGAAATACAGAGCTTTCCCTGGATAAGGTTGTGGATGTGATTCGTTACTTTGCGGCTTCTGCACAGATAACAGCGCTTTATAAGGTAAAGCTTATGAAGTTGATGTGGTATGCGGACGCGCTTTCCTATAAGCAAAGGGGCTTTTCCATAACAGGGCTGGTTTATCAGGCTTTTTCCATGGGAGCCGTACCGGTAGGACATGATTCCATTATCGTTTTGCAGGGAGTTCCGTGTGAAGAAGTAGATATGGGAGAGACCAACGCGTATCATTTTTCGCTGAAGGGAGCAGTATCCTTTCCGTTTCTTTCCGATGAAGATAAGCGTATTCTGGACATTGTCATAGAAAAACTCGGCAAGATGAGCAAAAACGATATCATTTACTTCATGCATCAGGAGCAGGCATATATAGAGACTGCTCCCAGACAGGCAATCCCGTTCTCCTATGCGGAGAGCCTGCGGATATAACAAACGCCTTTGACTGCGAACCCTGTTTGCGGAAAGCACGAGGAACATACGTGAAAGACGCAGAGGATACAGCTCCCTGCATATTCCCACCCGCTTCTTCATATACTTACACCATGAAACTGTTGAACGAGCTGACATTTGATTTTGATATCACCGGGCCGAGGGTCACAGCGTCGGAGCACGCGGCCATCGTGGAGAACGTCCTGCGGGTGGTGCTGATCACCGATACCCAGGTTACCGTCCACACGGGGCGGTTCTTCGTGACCATCAGCGGCGGCAATTTTGTGATAGGAGAGATCTGGGAAGGACGAATGGAACTTGAAGGCGACATCCAGGGAATCGAATTTCATAAGGCATTGGGTTAAGGTTCGCCTGCAGGGCTTCAAACCTGAGCGGATTATGACTCAGGCCATAGAGCGGGGCGCAGCCCTGCGGGAGATCCGGTACAAGGACGAGACGGAAGTGTTCTTCCGTGTGGCGGCGGAAGACCTGTCCCTTCTGAAGAAGCTGGCGGGCAGCCGGTATAAGCTGACTGTGCTCAGGGAAGGAGGCTTGCGGCCGTCCGCGAAAAAGCTTCTGTCCCGGAAGCTGGCGGCTCTGGGCCTCGCCCTTTTTTTGATGGCTGCCGGCGTCCAGTCCCTCTTTGTCCGGGAGATCAACGTGATCGGATGCAAAACCATCACCGAGAGCGAGATCCGGGCGTGTATCGCGGAGGAGGGCCTCTACGAAGGGGCGCTGAAGCGCTTTGACTGCGACGCCATTGAGAGAAAGCTGTTTTCCCAGTTTGACAACGTGGTGTGGGCGCGGGTAGCCTACGAGGGGAACTACGTCCAGGTGGAGATCTCCGAAAGCGAGCAGGTTCCGGCGTCGGACACGTCCAGAGAAAAACCGTGCAGCATCGTGGCCGATCAGGAATGCTATATTGAGACCGTCTATACATATAAAGGAAGAGCGAAGGTGCAGGAGGGCGACTTTGTCCGCAAGGGGCAGGTTCTGATCAGCGGCAAGGTGCCGATCGAGCATCCAACCTATCCGCTGGAGGAAGGCGAGGAGCCGGAGCACTACGTCCACGCGGAGGGCAAGGTGGTCGCCAGGGTGCCTTACTATTTTTCCTTCTATATGGAGCGCGCGCCAAAGGACACGTCGGGCAGCACATCAAAGAGCGCGTCGGACGGCGCATCAAAGGACGGAGCGGGCAGCGCGGCGGCAGCAGCGGCAAAGGGAGATTCCAGCGGCGGGCAGCTGAATTCGGAGGAGGAGAAGCAGGCCCAGGCCATGCTTCGGGAGTGGATCAAAGAAAATGTGCCGGAAAACGCGCAAATTTTAAATAAAGACTTTCATTTTGCCGTGAAAGAAAATATAATAAGAGTGTACGGGACGATAGAAACCCGCCAGAAGGTGGGAATAGAAAAGGAGATTGCTATTGACAAATCAGAATCCAAATCTAAATCAGAATCAGAATCAGGAGCTGAAGAAAATACAGATTGAAGACGATGTGGACAGAGCGGAGCTGCTGGGCAGCCTGGACGCCAATTTGAACCTGATCCAGGAGAGCACCGGCACGGAGATCTTTCAGCGGGACGACTGCCTGCTGCTGCGGGGCGGCGACACAGCGCTGGCCGAAGGCATCTTAAGCGAGCTGGCGGCCATTCTCAGGAGCGGCGAACGGCTGGACAGCCAGAAGGTCAGCTACGTGATCAGCATGAAAGAGCAGGGCCAGTCCTACAGCGAAAACAATGTGAGCCGCGACATCATCTGCTTTACCAGCAAAGGACGTCCGCTGAAGCCGAAGACCGTAGGACAGAAGAACTACGTGGCCAGCATCCGCAGACGGGACGTGGTTTTCGGCATCGGACCGGCCGGCACCGGAAAGACCTATATCGCCGTGGCTATGGCGGTCAACGCGTATAAAAACAAAGAAGTTCAGAAGATCATACTGGCGCGGCCCGCCGTGGAAGCGGGCGAGCGGCTGGGCTTCCTGCCCGGCGACCTGCAGGAAAAGGTGGATCCGTACCTGCGTCCCCTGTACGACGCCCTCTACGAGATCCTGGGCAGGGACAACGCCCTGCGGCTGAAGGAGAAGGAGGTCATCGAGGTGGTTCCCCTGGCGTACATGCGCGGACGAACCCTGGACAACTCCTTTATCATATTGGACGAGGCGCAGAACACCACCAGAGAGCAGATGAAGATGTTTTTGACCAGAATGGGGTTCGGCTCAAAGGTGGTCGTCACCGGCGACATCACCCAGATCGACCTGCCGAGAGGCAAGAAGAGCGGCCTCATCGAGGCGGAGCGGGTCCTCCGCGGCGTGGACGGCATCGACTTCTGCTACCTGAAGGATGTGGACGTGGTCAGACATGAGCTGGTCAAGCGGATCATCAACGCCTATGACCGCTTCTATCAAAAGCATCCGGAAGAGCTGGAAGAATAGACAGACTGGAAGACATAGCTGGGAGACATAGACAGAAAGGTGCAGAAGCATATGAAGATATATTTTGAAGAGGGCCAGCAGGTCTCCGGGGAGATCCGCGGGATCATGGAACAGGCGGCGGAACGCTGTCTGGACCTGGAAGGCTTTGAACAGGAAGAGAAGGAGCGGACAGAGATCAGCGTTACCTTTGTCAGCGGCCAGGAGATACAGGCCCTGAACCGGGATTACCGGGACACGGACCGGGTCACCGACGTGCTGTCCTTTCCCCAGTTTGACGACCTCAGCGACCTGCCGGCCTTCGGCGACATCTGCCTGGGCGACGTGGTCATCTGCAGGGACCGGGCCCAGGAACAGGCCAGAGAATTCGGACATTCCTTTGAGCGGGAGATCATCTATCTTTTCACCCACAGCATCCTCCATCTGCTGGGCTACGACCACATGGAGCCCGGGGACAAGCAGGAGATGCGGGCCAGAGAAGAAGAGGTCATGGATTTTCTGGGGATCAGGAGGGAGACAGAATGAACAAAGATTTTCAGGCGAACAAAGCGGCTTACGGCCAGCTGTTCCGGGCCGCGGAGGCTGTGCTTCCCAACGCCTATGTGCCGTTTTCCCAGTTCCGCGTGGGCGCGGCTTTGCTGACAGAAGACGGGGAGGTCTATACCGGTGTCAACGTGGAGAACTCCTCCTACGGCGGCACCATCTGCGCCGAGCGGACCGCCTGTGTCAAGGCACTGTCAGAGGGACACAGGCATTTCAGGGCCATCGCCATCACTTCCAGCGGCGGAACCGCGTTTCCCTGCGGCATCTGCAGGCAGTTCCTCTATGAATTCGCGCCGGATTTGATCGTGGTCCTGGGAGACGATGAAGAACATTTGATGACGTATACGCTGCGAGAATTATTACCGGAAGGATTTAGACTATGATGAAATCAGGATTTATCGGCATCATCGGCAGGCCCAACGTGGGAAAGTCGACGCTGCTCAACAATATATTGGGGGAGAAGATCGCCATCACCTGCGATAAGCCCCAGACCACCAGAAACAGCATCAGGGGCATCTACACCCGCTTTGACGAGGCTCAGGACGGCGAACAAAGAGCGTCCGGCGGAAACGCCTTTGATGGAGACGGGCAGAACGGCGTCCAGATGGTGTTCATCGACACGCCGGGCATACACAAGGCCCGCAACAAACTGGGACAGGCCATGACCGATATGGCGGTCAACACCTACAAGGAGGTGGACGTGGTTCTGTTCCTGGTGGACGGCAGCATCAAAAAAGGCCCGGGAGACCGGTACATCACCGAGCAGATCAGGGATCTGGATACGCCGAAGATCCTTGTGATCAACAAGATCGACCAGATGAGCCCGGAGGAGTACAGGGAGATCTTTGAGGAATATCAGGAGATCGGCATCTTTGATGCCATCTTCGGAACCTCCGCCCTGAAGGGCACCAACGTGGCGGACCTGCTGGAGAAGATCGAGACCTATCTGGAGGAGGGACCTATGTTCTTCCCCGCCGACATGGTCACAGACCACCCGGAGCGGTTCATCGTCAGCGAGATCATCAGGGAAAAGCTGCTGTATTATCTGGACGAGGAGGTGCCTCACGGCGTGGCGGTAGAGATCGAAAGCTACAGCGAGGAGCCGAAGCTCACGCGGATCGGCGCCGTCATTTACTGCGAGAAAAAATCCCACAAGGGGATCATCATCGGAAAGCAGGGCAAGAAGCTGAAAGGCATCGGAAAAAGCGCCCGGCTTGAAATCGAGGCCCTGCTGGGAACCAAGGTGTTCCTGGAGATTTGGGTCAAAGTAAAGGAGAACTGGAGAGACAGCGATTTCGCGCTGTCCAACTTCGGGTACAGAGAATAGCCATGTATACCAGCACAGAAGGGATCATCTTCAGACAGGTCAAGGCCACCGGCGGCCGCAGGATGATTCTTTTGTTTACAAAGAAATACGGAAAGATCAGCGCGGGCAGCAGCCTCAGCGAAAAGGGCAAGGGGAAGACTGCCCTGGCCATGCGGCCCTTCACCTACGGCGTCTACGAGCTGTACAAGGGCAGGGAGTACTATAACCTGAACAACGCGGAGGTCAGGAAGAGCTACTTCCGCATCGGGGACGACCTGGACAAGTATATGCAGGCGTCGCTGGTGCTGGAGCTGACGGAGAAAATGATCCCCGAGGAGGTGCCGCAGCCCCGGCTGTTCAGCCTGCTGACCGAGTTTTTGTCGGCCATGGAGAAGCGGGAGAAGTTTCATGAGACATTGGTGCTGGCCTACGAGACCAAGGCACTGGGCCTGCTGGGCTGTTATCCACAGCTGGACGCCTGCGCCTGCTGTGGATCAAAGGGGCCGCTGAAGGCCTTCAGCATCAAAGACGGCGGCATGCTGTGTGAAAATTGCAGAAAGAAAATCAATGACAGATTGATTTATGAACCAAAATTTGATATAGTAGATATATTAAAATACTTTTCAAAAACGCCCCTCGGCGCCTTTGAAAAAGTGGCGCTGGAACCGGGCGCTGCGAAGGGTTTGCAGCAGATTCTGAGAGAGTATATGTCCTATTATCTGGATGTGGGCAGACTGAAGAGCGAGAGCATTTTTGAAGGAAAATTTTAGGAGGTTAGAAAATGGAGATTACGTTAGAAAAGATCGAATTGGTCAAAGACAGAACAGGCGTTACGTATAAGGAAGCGAAAGAAGCCCTGGAAGCTGCCGGCGGCAACGTGGTAGACGCCATCATCGCCATCGAGGAAACCATCGACCAGAAGGGCTCCAAGAAGCTGGGCGCCCAGGGAGAAGCGCTGATAGAGAAGATGAAGGACGTTGTGAAGAAGGGCAACGTATCCAAGATCATGGTCACCAGAGACGGCGACACCCTGATCAATATCCCTCTGACCGTAGGCGTTCTCGGCAGCGTTGTGGCTCCGTGGGGCATGATCGCAGGCGTTGTGGCGGCGTTCGGATTTAAGTGCAAGATCGAGTTTGTCAAAGATGACGGTTCCGTCATTGACATCACCGAGAAGGCCGGAGACTTCTACGAGGAAGCCAAGGAAAAGGGCACCGATCTCTACGAAGATCTTAAAGAGAAAGCGCCTGGCGTTTACGAAGACCTGAAGGAAAGAGGCGGCGAGGCCTTCGCGAAGGCCAAGGACGCGGCCATCGACGCCAAGGAGAAGATCCGCAGAGACAGAGACGACGATGATGAAGACATCGAAGTGGAGTTCTATGACCTGAGCGACGAAGAAGATGAGGAGTGCTGCGAGGCGGACGAGGCCTGCGAAGAGACAGCCGAGCCTTGCGCGGAAGCTGCTGAGACCTGCGCGCAGGCTGAAGAAAAGACAGAAGAATAACGGCATGAACAGATATTAATAATGGAAGGAAGATTTTGCTAAGATGAGTAAAGACGTTACAGTTACAATGGAAAAAATCGTTGCCCTTGCCAAGAACAGAGGCTTCGTATATCCGGGTTCGGAGATTTACGGCGGTCTTGCCAACACCTGGGATTACGGTCCTCTGGGCGTGGAGTTCAAGAACAACGTGAAGAAGGCATGGTGGAAAAAGTTCGTTCAGGAATCCAAGTTCAACGTGGGCCTGGACGCGGCGATCCTGATGAATCCGAGAACATGGGAGGCTTCCGGCCACGTAGGCGGCTTCGCGGACCCTTTGATCGACTGCAAGGAGTGCAAGGCCCGTTTCAGAGCTGACAAGCTGATCGAGGAATATATGCAGGAAAACGGTATGGAAGTGGTTCCTGTGGACGGCTGGTCCAACGAAAAGCTGGAGGGCTATATCGCGGAGAAGGGCATCAAGTGTCCGGAATGCGGAAAGAGCAACTTCACCAGCATCCGCCAGTTCAATCTGATGTTCAAGACCTTCCAGGGGGTAACAGAGGATTCCAAGGCTGAGATCTACCTGAGACCGGAGACGGCCCAGGGCATCTTTGTCAACTTCAAGAGCGTGCAGAGAACCTCCAGAAAGAAGGTTCCGTTTGGAATTGCCCAGATCGGCAAATCCTTCAGAAACGAGATCACGCCGGGCAACTTTACCTTCAGAACCAGAGAGTTCGAGCAGATGGAACTGGAATTCTTCTGCAAGCCGGGAACAGATCTGGAATGGTTCGACTACTGGAAGCAGTACTGTATCAAATTCCTGGAATCTCTGGGCATGAACATGGAGAATATCAGGACCCGTGATCACGAAAAGGAAGAACTGTCCCATTACAGCAACGCCACGACGGACCTTGAGTACCTGTTCCCGTTCGGCTGGGGCGAGCTTTGGGGCATCGCGGACAGAACTGATTTTGACCTGAGACAGCACAGCGAGTTCTCCGGTCAGGAGATGGTCTACAACGATCCGGAAACCAATGAGAAATATATTCCGTACTGCATCGAGCCTTCTCTCGGCGCTGACAGAGTCGCTCTGGCATTCCTCATCGACGCCTATGACGAGGAAGTCCTGACTGACGCTAAGGGCAAAGAGGACGTGCGCGTGGTACTGCGGTTCCACCCGGCGCTGGCGCCGTACAAGGCCGCCGTTCTGCCGCTGGCCAAGAAGCTGGGACCGGTTGCGGAACCGATCTATGAGGAACTGGCCAAGTACTTCCCTGTGGACTACGACGCCGCGGGCTCCATCGGCAAGAGATACAGAAGAGAAGATGAGATCGGTACGCCGTTCTGCATCTGCGTGGACTTCGATACAGAGACTGACGGCTGCGTGACCATCCGTGACAGAGATACCATGGAGCAGGTCAGACTGCCGATCGGCGAGGTAAAGGGATATATCGAGGAGAGATTGATATTTTAAAGGAGAATCAGTATGGGGAAGTTTGTTTATTCGTTTAACGAAGGATCCAAGGACATGCGCGGCCTGCTGGGCGGCAAAGGAGCCAACCTGGCGGAGATGACCAAGATCGGATTGCCTGTTCCCTTCGGCTTTACCGTTACTACTGAGGCCTGCAACCGTTATTACGAGAAAAAGCAGACCATCGAGGACAGCATCATAGACGAGATCCGCGATAAGATGGCTGAGCTGGAGCATGTGATCGGCAAGAAATTCGGAGATAAGGAAAATCCGCTGCTGGTATCCGTTCGTTCCGGATCCGTATTCTCCATGCCTGGCATGATGGATACCATCTTGAACCTGGGCCTTAACGACGAAACTGTGGAGGGCCTGGCGGCGCTTACCGAAAACGAGCGCTTCGCCAGGGACAGCTACCGGCGTTTTATCCAGATGTTCGCGGACGTGGTGCTGGAAATCCCGAAGAGCCGTTTTGATGCCATCTTTGATGGACAGAAGGCAAAGTCCGGCGCCGAGTACGACGTGGATCTGACTGCAGACGACCTGCAGGAGATCATCGAAGGCTACAAGGCCGTGGTTGAAGAGGCTGTGGGCAGACCGTTTCCGCAGGATCCGGTGCAGCAGCTGATGGAGGCCATCAAAGCCGTATTCCGCTCATGGAACAATGAGCGGGCCATTCTATACAGAAAACTGAACAATATTTCCGACAAGCTGGGGACTGCGGTCAATGTGCAGGCCATGGTGTTCGGAAATATGGGTGATACATCGGGAACCGGCGTAGCCTTTACCCGGAATCCGGCTACCGGCGAGAACTGCCTCTATGGAGAGTTCCTGGTCAACGCCCAGGGAGAGGACGTAGTGGCCGGTATCAGGACGCCGCGGCCGATCCGGGAGATGGCAGAGACCTTCCCTGAGGTCTATAAGGAGTTTGCCCGCATCGCCAGCGTGCTGGAAAAGCACTACCAGGACATGCAGGACATGGAATTCACCGTGGAAAGAGGTAGGCTGTATATGCTGCAGACCCGCGCCGCCAAGCGGACGGCGGTGTCCGCCGTAAAGACGGCTGTGGACATGGTGGAGGAAGGGCTGATCACGAGGGAAATGGCTGTGGAACGCATCGATCCCGCCCAGATCGACCAGCTGCTCCATCCTAACTTTGATCAGGACGCGGAAGCGAAGGCGGAGGTTCTGACCAAAGGTCTTCCGGCTTCGCCGGGGGCCGCCATGGGGCAGATCTGCTTTACGGCGGCGGACGCTGTAAAACAGGCGGCCGCCGGACAGAAGACGATCCTGGTCAGAGCGGAAACCTCGCCGGAGGATCTGGCGGGCATGGTTGCCGCGGAAGGCATTTTGACCGCCAGAGGCGGCATGACCAGCCACGCGGCCGTAGTGGCCAGAGGCATGGGCAAGTGCTGTGTGGCGGGCTGCTCGCAGATCGCCGTCGATGAAGCGGCGAAGACCCTGACTGTCGGCGGGGAAGTCCTGCGGGAAGGTGACTTTGTCTCCCTCAACGGATCAAAGGGCGTGGTCTATCGCGGACAGATCCCGACGGTGAGACCGGAGTTTTCGGGAGATTTCGCGTCCATCATGGGCTGGGCGGACGAGATCCGCAGCCTGAAGGTCAGGACCAACGCGGATAACCCGAGAGACGCGGCCCAGGCGGTCCTCTTCGGGGCGGAAGGTATCGGCCTCTGCCGGACGGAGCACATGTTCTTTGAGGACGAGCGTATTCCTGCCATCCGCCAGATGATCATGGCGGAAGATGAGGAGCAGCGGAGGACGGCGCTGGATAAGCTGCTGCCGTTCCAGAAGTCCGACTTTAAGGCCATGTACGAGGTCATGGAGGAGAAACCGGTGACGATCCGTCTGCTGGATCCGCCTCTTCACGAGTTTTTGCCGCAGACGGAGGAGGAAACCCGAGTCCTTTCGGAAAAGTCGGGGATTCCATATGAGAAGCTGCGGCAGACGGCGGAGGAACTGCAGGAATTCAATCCGATGCTGGGACACCGGGGATGCCGTCTGGCGGTAACGTATCCGGAGATCGCTCAGATGCAGACCAGGGCCATCATGGAGGCGGCCATCGAAGTGAGCCAGGAAAAGGGCTTTGAGATCACGCCGGAGATCATGATCCCGCTGATCGGCATCGAGGCGGAGATGGCTTATGTGAAGCAGATCGTCGTCGATACGGCGGAGGCCTGCAAGAAGGCTTACGGCGTATCCATGGACTACCTCATCGGTACCATGATCGAAGTGCCGCGGGCGGCCCTGATCGCTGACAAGGTTGCCAGAGAGGCGGAGTTCTTCTCCTTCGGCACCAACGACCTGACCCAGATGACCTTCGGCTTCTCCAGAGACGACACCGGAAAGCTGATCAAGGAGTACGTGGAAAAGGGTATTCTGGAGAACGATCCGTTCCAGACCATCGACCAGGAGGGCGTCGGCGCGCTGATGCGCAGCGCCGTCAAGCTGGGGCGCTCAGCCAGGAGCAACCTAAAGCTGGGCATCTGCGGAGAGCACGGCGGAGATCCGGCAAGCATCGATTTCTGCCACCGCATCGGGCTCCACTACGTATCCTGCTCACCGTACAGGGTGCCGATCGCAAGAATCGCGGCGGCGCAGGCTGCCATCAGGAACCGGGACGGAGAGTAGAACGGTGAAATCCGCAAGCTGAGAATCAAAGGCCGCGCAGTCGTGGCCGCAAATAAATGATATCAGGACTGCCCGCAGTCCGGCGCGCGCCGGGGCGGGCAGTTTTTATAATGCATGCTTCTTTGCGATGCGGGCTTTCTTGCGATGCCGGAGGTTATGGCGTGATCAAAGCCATCTTCAGCTGTAATTTGAAAGACCCGGCGCCTTTTTTTGAAAATCAGAGCAAATGTTGCGCGTTTGGGTCGGTGACGCCGATGAAAACGCTGAAACAGGCTGATTTTTTTGGAAAAATCGCGTTTTGTTGCCGAAACCATGTTATATATTGGAATTATTCCATTTATATACATTGAAATTTTAACAGAATGACTCTGAATGTGAAAAAGCGCGCAACAATCAAGGTTTTTTTGACAAAAATCAGCCGGTTTACTGCCGCGGGATATCGCAGAGCGCGGTGACATGGTGGTGACATTCTTGTATGCATGTGCCGCGCCAGCGGTGTTCGGATTCCGCAGATGATAAAAGATGCGCGGAAGATTGCATCAGACACCTTAAAATGGTATAATATATTTGTGACAAAATATTTACAAAGAAGAAAAACCAATGTATAATTAGATTAGTTATAAATTGGGGTGAAAGGAATTTAGATGGTTGGAATTTGGGGAACTTATGCAGGGAATCTGTTTATGACGATGGTGCTTGCCATGGTACCCGTCATGGAGCTTCGCGGGGCCATACCTATTGGGGTGGCGGCGGGGCTGGACGTCAGAGAAGCGATGCTGGCTTCCATCGTGGGGAATATGATCCCGGTGCCCTTTATCATTCTCTTTGTCCGAAAGGTCTTCGCGTGGATGCGGACCAAAAGCCAGAGGCTGGACAACCTGGTAGGCAGGTTTGAGCGAAAGGCGGCCAGACAATCTGAAGTGGTCAAGAAATACGAGTGGTTCGGGCTGGTCATACTGGTGGCGATACCTCTTCCAGGAACTGGAGCCTGGACAGGCGCCCTGGTAGCTGCTATGCTGGATATGAGGCTGAAGAGAGCCTTCCCCGCGGTTTTGATCGGTGTGATCATAGCGGGGTTCATCGTATCGTATATTACCTATGGAGCCAGTATGCTGCTTTAACGGGCGGCGTGCTGCATGGAAAAAGGAGGTTGGAGTATTATGAGTTTTGATTTGTCCTGGTTCAGTATGCCGGTATTTTGGCTGATCGCGGCAGTAATTTTAGCAGTGATCGAAGCCTTGACCATGGGTCTTACGACGATATGGTTCGCCGGCGGTGCTGTTGTTGCGTTGGGAGCGGCCCTGCTGGGGTGCGGCCTGCCTGCACAGATTGTTTTGTTCTTCGTGGTTTCGATCGCCCTTCTGATCGGAACGCGGAAGCTCTTCGTTGGCAAGCTGCGGACCGGTCAGGAAAAGACCAATCTGGACGCGCTTATAGATAAGGAAGCTTTGGTGACCGCCGAGATCAGACCGATGGAGGTGGGCATCATTCGTCTGGGCGGCCAGGAGTGGAGCGCTGTATGCAGACTTGCGGATACAGTGATTCCGGCAGGCGAAACCGTTGTAGTCAAAGAAATTGAAGGGGTAAAGGCTATCGTCGTCCCAGTCAATCAGTAAAGGAACGAGAAAAGGAGATTAAATCATGGATGTAGGAAGCATCATCAGAATCATCGTCATTATCGCCCTGATCCTCATTGTGATCGGGCTGATCGTGACCAACATCAGAATCGTGCCGCAGGCGAGAGCGTATGTGATCGAGCGCCTGGGCGCGTACAAGGGAACCTGGCAGGTAGGTCTGCATTTTAAGATTCCTCTCATCGACAAGATTTCCAGAAAGGTATCTTTGAAGGAGAAGGTCATCGACTTCCCGCCGCAGCCGGTTATCACCAAGGATAACGTAACCATGGAGATCGACACCGTCGTATACTTCCAGATTACAGATCCGAAGCTGTACACCTACGGCGTGGAAAGCCCGATGGACGCCATCGAGAATCTGACGGCCACCACCTTGCGTAACATCAGCCGTGAGCACATCAACACCAAGATCAGACTGGTGCTGGACGAGGCCACCGACCCGTGGGGCATCAAGATCAACCGTGTAGAAGTAAAGAACATCACGCCGCCGAGAGATATCCAGATGGCTATGGAAAAGCAGATGCGCGCTGAGCGTGAAAGAAGAGAAGCTATTCTGCGGGCAGAAGGTGAAAAGAAATCCGCTGTCCTCATCGCAGAAGGTAATAAAGAAGCCGTCATTCTGGAAGCGGAAGCCAACAAGGAATCCAAGATCCTGGAGGCCGAGGCCAAGAAGGAAGCCGCTATCCGCGAAGCGGAAGGTCAGGCAGAGGCCATCCGCATGGTACAGCAGGCGACGGCAGACGGTATCCGCATGCTGGTAGAGTCCAACCCGAACAAAGAGGTCATCGCCCTCAAGAGCCTGTCCTCCTTTGAAAAGGCGGCGGACGGCCAGGCGACCAAGATCATCATTCCTTCCGAGATTTCCGGCCTTGCTGGCCTGGCGACCTCGTTGAAGGAGCTGGTGAAGGAGGACTAAGGCGGCTAAACGCTGAGATGATGAAGCGCTGAGATGATGAAACGCTGAAGTGATCAAGCGCCGAGGCGCGGAGCACCTGCTGACGTAAATTGTAAATATACGATCTGGACCTATGATTCGGGATCGTGAGAATTGAGGCAGGCCAAATGGCCTGCCTTTTGCGCGCGCGGGCTTTCGGCTCTGTCAGGCTGGTCCCGCGCACTTTTTTCACCTCCCGCGTCAGCTTCTCGTTGCGAAATTTGTCTTAAAGGTGTATGATAAGGGTAATTCCAATTAAAACGGTAGGAGTATGAAACATGATAGGTGTAATTAGCGACGTGCTGGGAATCATCATCGGTGGGACCATCGGATATCTCGCGAAGAAGATCATTCCGGCAGGCTGGAATGATATTATCTTAAAGGGCTTAGGACTGGCTTCCATCTATATCGGCATCGCCGGGACTCTGGAAGGGGAGAATTCCCTGATCCTGATCATGTCCATGGTCTTTGGTGCCATGATCGGGGAAGGCTTTCAGCTGGAGCAGCGGTTCAACCGCTTAGCCAAACGGGTGGAGGAGTACTTTGACCGAAAGGGCGGCAGCTCCAACTTCGCTCAGGGCTTCATCACGGGAAGCCTGATGATGTGCGTCGGAGCGCTGATCGTGGTGGGCTCCCTCAACGCCGGACTGAAGGGAGACAACACCCTGCTCTTTACAAAGACGGCCATAGACCTCATCGGCGGCATGATGTTCGCGGCGTCGCTGGGTATCGGCGTCATCTTCGCCGCGGGACCGGTGCTGGTCATCGAATGCGCCCTGGTGGGGCTGGCCAGCTTTATCGCGCCGGTGCTGACTACCGGCGTCATCAATGAGATCACCTGCGTAGGGTCCCTTTTGATCGTGGCCATGGGAATTAACCTGATCGCCGACACCAAGCTGAAGATCATGAACTATATGCCCGGCGTATTTCTGCCGATCATCCTTTGTCCTCTGTACGACTGGGCGGCAGGCCTGTTCTAAGACCCTCCGGCAGGACAGCCAGGCTAGCTCGGACAGCCGAGACCGCATGGACAGCCAGGCTAGCTCGGACGGCCAAGACAGCATGGACAGTCAGGACAGTCGGAACAGCCAAGACGGCATGGACAGCCAGAACAGCCAGGACAGCTGGGATTGGACGGGACAGCCGCTCCGCGGCAACGCGATCGACAGAGACGGGCTGTGAAAAAACCGGGAGGAATCGCTGACGAACTTTGAGGTGAAAGAGAATGAAAAAGATCGCCGTCGTTGCGACAGAAAAAGAATATGCGGGCTTTCTACGGCAGAATATAGAGAAATACATGAGCCGGTACGCCGTATTCGTGGACTATTCCATCAGTGAAGTGGAAAATATGGACGCTCTGGAGGAAGAGTTCGTTCTGGTATCGGCCTTCAATATTTTCCAGCGGGTGCGGGCGAAGATCAGCGACCATTCGGAGATCATCGTCCTGTCCCTGTCTCTGGGGAAGGAGCAGATGGAACCGCTGAAGGAGATACCCGGCGGGACCCGGGCGCTGCTGGTTAATTTTGATAACCGCAGCTGCATGCACACGATTACCTGCCTGTACGACGCCGGACTGCGGGACCTGGATCTGTATCCTTACTACGGCGAAGGGGATTATGACAGAACTATCAAAACGGCCATCACGCCCAACGAAGCGCATCTGGTGCCGGAGGGCATCGAAAAGGTCTACAATGTCGGAGAAAGCTCCGTGGACATGAACTGCCTGTACAACATCGCCGACAAGCTGGGCGTCTATGAGGAATTCGCGTCCAAGGAGGCCAACGAGGCGCGGAAGGAGTATTACTATCTCAATTCCAGCATAGACCGGCTGCTCAACGACAAAGCGAGCATGACCGATAAGCTGAACACGCTGCTCAAGCTGATGAACGAGGGCATCATCATCACGGACACGGCGGGGAAGATCTATCTGACCAACGAGAAGGCCAACCAGCTGCTGTCGGAGCGGTCGCGGATATTGGTAGGCTTCCATATACAAGATGTGCTGCCGGAGCTGGATGTCAGCTCCACCAAGGAAAAGCTGATCAAAACGTCGTCGGCCAACCTGATCGCCTCTGCCGTGGAGGTCCGGTCCGCCGAGGAGGTGGCAGGGCATATTATCACGGTGACCGATTTTGAAGAGGCGGAGGAAAAGCAGCACGGCATGCGTTCCAAGCTCAGCGAGACCAACCATGCGGCCAGGTATCACTTTGACGACATTCTGGGAGAGAGCGAGGCCATCTCCCGGGCCGTGGAAAACGCCCGCCAGCTGGCCGCGTCCGAAGGGGCGGTAATGATCACGGGAGAAAGCGGCACGGGCAAGGAAATGTTCGCCCAGAGTATTCATAACGGCTCCAGCCGCAGGAAATACAACTTTGTGGCCGTCAACTGCGCGGCCATACCCGGTAATTTGCTGGAAAGCGAGATGTTCGGCTATGAGGAAGGCTCTTTTACCGGAGCGAGGAAGGGCGGTAAGACGGGCTTCTTTGAGCTTGCTCACAGGGGGACTATTTTCCTGGACGAGATCGGCGAGCTGCCCCTGCAGCTGCAGTCGAAGCTGCTCCGCGTTCTGGAAGAAAAGAAAGTCATGCGGGTAGGCGGCGGAAAGAACATCGATATCGACGTGCGCATCATCTCCGCTACCAACAAGGACCTCTTCGCTATGACCCAGAGAGGTGAGTTCCGGGAAGATCTCTATTACCGGCTCAACGTACTGCCTCTGGCGATTCCGCCGCTGCGGGAGCGGAGGGAGGATATTCTGCCGATCTTCCACGCCCTGTCCGCGGGAATGAATACCCACATGCAGCTGAGCCCGGACGCGGCAAAGACGCTGCGGGCCTATTCCTGGCGGGGAAATGTCAGGGAGCTGCGCAACGTGACGGAGTTTCTGGCCAGCAAGGGCAAAAAATACATCGAGACCGGCGATCTGCCGCCCCTTCGGGAGCACCCGGCCTGTGACGGCGGAAGAGAGAGGATTCCGCGGAACCGCGGCGATTCCAATTCCAGCATTATAGATAAATTTATCCTCCACGAGGGCAGGGAGATCGAGCTGTATTTCGACGTGCTGCGGGCCCTGAGCGACTCCTACGAAAAGGGAGAGCGCTATGGGCGTCAAAAGCTGATGGAGCGGGTCAGCCGGTCGGGCGGCGTCTATACGGAAGGAGAAATACGCAAGGCCCTGTCAAAGCTCTCCGCTTACGGCTTTGTCCGCACGGCGAAGGGGCGCGGCGGCAGCGCCATCAACGGAGACGGGCTGCGGCTGCTGGACGTTCTGGAGACGTACCGGGAGAAGGGCATCTTCAGATGAGAATGAGAACTGAATACAGAATCTGAAAAAAGCTCTGGAAGGCTCTGGTGCGGACCGCATCAGAATCTGCCGGAGCTTTTCTTTTCCTGGGGCTTTTCTCTTCTCGGAGGTATTCTTTTCCCAGGGCTTTTTTCCGGAGAAGGCGGCAAGAACTTATCGCTATTTTTAGGTAAATCATTAACCTAAAAATGAATTTTTGACGAACCGGGCACTAGTGCTTTAATGTGAAAAAGGGCTGATTTAGGGGATCGGGAGGAATTTGACGACAGACGGAGGTTTTGGCACGAAAATTGCGATTATTTTGAGCATAAACGGAATCATGATTGAGTTTTACAGCAAATGCAATTTTTAAGAGTAAGTGAAAGAGAGGAGATACTATGAATATCCTGAACGCAATAGACAGCTTTTTCGCCAATATCGTGCCTATCGGCGATATCCTGTGGGTCTTTCCGCAGAACTTCGCCTGGTACGCCAATATCCCGATCATCGGCAGTATCCCGTTTGCCATATGGCTGCTGGTCGGCATGGGCGTTTTCTTTACCATCAAAACCAGAGCGGTCCAGTTCCGCTTCTTTAAGAGAGGCTTAAAGACCCTGACCAAAAAGAAAAGAGACGACGTAGGCGTCAGCCCGCTGGCGTCCTTCATGCTGAGTACTGCGATGCGTGTCGGTCCCGGCAACATCACCGGCGTCACCGGAGCCGTCGCCGTTGGAGGTCCGGGAGCCATCTTCTGGATGTGGGTGTCCGCCCTGTTCGGAATGGCAAGCTCCTTCATAGAAGCCACGCTGGCTCAGATCTTTAAAGAAAAAGACGGAGATGAGTACGTAGGCGGACTTCCGTACTACGGACAGAAGCTGCTGGGAGACAGAAAGTGGGTCGGTACAGCCCTGGCCGTCATGTTTATCGGCTACGCCATGCTGAGTATTCCAATCCAGACCTTCCACGTATTCACGGCGACAGGTACAGCCGTGGGAACCGCTACAGGCGTTCCAACCGAGAGAACTTCCACATTGTATTACGTGATCGCCGTCGTGCTGATCATCGGCATCGCCATCGCCGTATTCGGAGGAATCAAGAGGGTTACGGCCGTTACCGATAAGATGGTGCCTGTCATGGCTGTCATCTACGGACTGATCATCTTGGGCCTGCTGGTCATCAATATCAAACACTTCCCTGGATTTATCAGCGCTGTCGTAGTCGGCGCCTTCCAGCCTGACGCTATGTT
>CALLDR010000117.1 GCA_937997955.1 uncultured Emergencia sp.
TGACGAAACTATAACATCTTTTCATTCTTTTATCATGTCTGAATAGAAACCCCTTATACAAAAAGAGCCGCCGAAAGCAGCTCTTCTCACGATGCCTTTTATTCTCAGTTTGTCTTCAAGCCTTTTGACCGCTTTGCCGGGACCTCTTCAGCGCGTCGTAGTAATCCGCGGGCGCGATGCCGATCTGGAACAGGGCGTTGACCCAGGTGCCGCATGCGGACTGCAGCTTTTTCCTCAGTTCCTTGGAAACATCCTCCTTCAGAGGGATTCTGCCGGTAGACCGGTACAGGCGCTCCACGTAGGCCAGCGCCGTTTTGTCCCTGTCGCTCAGGTTCAGGACCTGATAAAAACAGTCGTACAGGCTGTTGGAGTGTTCGGTTCTGTACGACTCGCCTTTGTAGTCGATGAAGGTGCTGTTGAAAGGCTTCCGTCGCATCACCGGCGTCAGTCCCACCTGGTAGAGGGCGTTTCGCCACGAACCGCACCGCCGGATCAGAGCCCGCTTGACCTCCAGATCCGTTTCGCCGTGGGCAGGGCTCCTTCCCCGGCGCACAGCGTCGGCCTTGATCTGCGACAGCATTTCCATATATTCTGGTTCCAGATCCTCAATGATATGCAGGACTTCTTTGCCCAGCACATCTTCGTCCACCTTCGCCGCGGCTATGACCTCGCCCCACCGGCTGTAATAGCGCCTGGCTTTCTCACAGACCTCCGGCATATCCTTAGGGTGCGGCAGCCTTCCAAGGGAAGCCGCCTTTTCCCTCACCTGCCGCAGAAGATCCTCGACCTCCGCTTCCTCGGCCGCCTGCTGCTCCAGGGTTTTCCCGCCCGGGCCGGCAGACGAGGTCAGGCCGGCAGCCCGCAGGGCGTAAGGCCACTTTCTAAAGCGGCACTTGATGTATTCCCGCAATACCCAGAACAGCTCCCTCTGTGACGGCGCATGGTTTATCTCCGCCGATACAGCGCGGATATATGCCAGCAGCTCTTCATCGCTGAAGCTGCGGTAGACCTGTTTTCCTATGCGGCTTCCCATGGCGTAGTTTTTCCAAACCTCCGAATCCTTGTTATCCCTCTGGAAGTTTTTATCCGGATTCCTGGAAATGACCTCCGTCAAAAGTTCTTTTTTCTGCTGCAGCTCCCTTTCTGTCAATCCTTCATACTTCATCATCGCATCCCGTCCTTTTCCTGTCGTAACAAAAAAACTGCAGCAAAAATTGCCACAGTCCGTATTTCTGTACTTCTCATTCCATCTGCTTAACCTCGCAGCTGCCGATCACCGTCGGCAGAGCTGGGTTTTCATGCAGGTCTTCTGGCTCTGGAATCCATATGCCAGCCGCTTTTCCAGGCATTTCAGCGCTTACAGCGTTTGCCCGGCAGCAGGCGGCGGCACTCCTCCATCACAGCGGCGGTAACCGCGCAGGACTTTCACCCGCTTCCCTCTTAGCCGATGTGGAAATCGGAACATGAAAGGTTTTATTAAATCTGTAAAATCACTTCCTATATTATACCACCGAAGACCTTACAATGAAACAGAAAATCTTTCACTCAACCATTTCGCGCTGCTTTCACAGGTGCGGCTCTCGATGGTCATCGTCACGTCTTCCCTGCAATAGGCCTCTATGGCCGCGAAGACCTGCTCCATATCCATGGTTCCCTGGGTCAGAGCTCCATGCTGATCGCTCTTTCCATCGTTGTTGTGAAGGTGGAAGTGGCCGATATGCGGCCCCAGAAGCCTGATCCAGTCCAGAATGTGGTACTCCTGCGACGTCATGGCGTTGGCGTGGCCGATATCCAGGCACAGCCGTATCCTGCTGTCATCTAGGTCTTCCACAAGACGCCGCATCATCAAAGGCTCATCTTCGAAGACGTTCTCAATATAGATCTGAAAATCCTCCGGCTTGCCGTCCATATAGGTCCGCCAAAAGGTCACGGATTTCTCGTGATGCCAGTCCTTAAAATACAGCAGAGGAACGTACCCGGAGTGTACGACCATTCTCCTGACGCCCAGGACCTGCGCCGCCCCATAGGCTTCCTCCAGACGCTCCATGCCCAGGGAGACCACCCGGTGGTCGATGGAGGCGGGAATGATCTCCGTAAAGGGGCCGTGGAGAATGACCCGCGACGCCGTCTCCAAAGGATCGCCCGCGTTTATGCCCGCCTCCAGAAGCTGGCGGCGGCAGCGGTGCAGGCTCTCCGCCAGTTTGTCCTGGTCCAGGTTTTCAGAGATGCAGAAATCGTTCAGCTCAATGCCGAAGCCGTACTGGCGGGCGACGCTGACAGCGTTCTCTGAAAAAGTGGCGATATAGAATTTGTCTCCCATGAAGTTCCTCCAAAAAATGCAGCAAGGCAGGGTGACGAAGCCTGCCTTGCCTATGAAAAAAGAATGAAAAGCCCGGTCATCCTATCCCTCATATAAAAAGGGCCGTGGATAACCTCCACAGCCCGTATTTGCTGTTCTTTACTCTCCTGGATCAGTTCACCGCCTCTCCAGAAAAAGGTCTTATGCAGGTCTCCTGGCTCAGGAATCCTCGCCTCATCTGCCTTCCCAGTATTCCAGTGGCTCGTAGATGAGACTCCTCCATTACAGTGGCGGGACCGCGCAGGATTTTCACCTGTTTCCCTCTTAGCCTTTGTCAGAACAGTTCTGAACGAAAGGAACATAAGCCTGTATTGACTACTCCTCTATTATATTGCAAAAATCAGGATAAGTCAATTCATTTTTTGCTATTATTTTTCCCTTTGATGCTGAGCTTTCTCTGCAGCTGCTTTCTCTGCTCCTCTTTCTTCCGTTCCGCCTCTTCCGCCATAGCCTTGTAATAGTCCTGAGGCTGGATGCCCAGCTGATACAGGGTATTGACCCAACTGCCGCAGTAAGGCTGCAGACGCTGCTGCACAGCCTTAGGCACATCTTTCTTGCCGGGTATCCGCTTATTGCGGAACCAGACGCCCTTTACGTATTCCAAATCCTTCTTGGCCTCCTTGGGCAGGTTCAGCACGCGGTAGCAGCAGTACGTCAGATCGTCGGTGTGCTGCTTCCCCTTCTTGTCCTTATCCACATAGATGCCCCGGAAGGACCTATACCGGATCACAGGCTCCAGGCCGATCTGGTACAGGGCGTTGCGCCAGGAACCGCATCGCTGGATCAGACGGTGCTTCACGTCTTCGTCGATCTCTCCATGGGTCGGGCTTCTGCCGATCTTGTAGGCGAAGGCCTTCACCTGCTTCAAAAGCTCCACATATTCCGGTTCCAGATCTGTGATCTTATGTACCGCCACCTTGTTCAGCATGCTGGGCTCCACATTGGCGGCCCTCAGCACCTGACGCCAGTCGGTATAAAATTTGCGCAGCTCCTCGCACATCTCCGGAAAGTCCTTCGGATGAGGCAGCCGACCGGTCGAGAGCGCCTTCTCCCTGATGGCAGCCAGCATTTCATCTCGCCGCTGCTCCTCACGGTGGATCTCGTCCATGGTCTTGCCCCCGCTGCCCGCCGACTTTGAAAGGCCGGCTTTCTCCAGAGCATAGGGCCAGCGCTTAAACCGGATCTTGATATAATCCTTCATGGCCCAGTGCACTTCCTTCTGGGACGGCGCGTGGTTCAGCCGCTCCGCCAGGTCGTGAAGGTAGTCCAGCAGCTCCTCGTCGGTAAACGAGCGGTACAGCTCTTTTCCTCTGCCCCGGTTCATGGCGAAGATGGAGTCATCAAAACCGGGCTCCGGCTCCTCGCCGTTCAGTATACGCATAAATTGTTCTTTAATCTCCAGGATGTCCACAGCTTCTTCTTCGTCGACTCTGTCGTCCTTGCCTTCTTTGCCGTCTTTATCGACTCTGTCGTCCTTGTCTTCTCTGTCGTCTTTGCCGCAGCCGCGCTCCTGCATTTTCTCTATTTCCAGTGTATCCATAAGTCAAGTATATCTATTTTCCCTTAATCTGTCAAAGGTTTTCTCATGCGCATCATCTTTTTGATCAGATAGTCGTAGTTGTCCCGCCGGTGGGGCACCAGACATCCGCTGCAGTCCTTGACGCCGTTTTCCATGTAGTAATAGTTGCCGCCGCATTTGCGTCCCAGAGAATACAGAGGACAGTAGCAGAAGATGCAGTTGAAGTTCTCCTCGTCGTCCGTCTCATGACATGGGAAGTATTCACACTTGGTGTGGCTGAAAAACTTGTAGTTGTGAGGGCCGTCGTCCTCCCCATTGTTCTCGTTGACGTTGTACAGACAGTAGCACTCGTAGTTTTCGCCCATGTACACCCAGACGTTGTCGCCCATTTCGATGGCCTCGTCGAACACCATATTCGGTATCATCAGCTTCAGCGACGTCCTCTTGCGGCCTTTCAGGATCTTCCCCTCCTTCACCGGGTTCAGGTCAAAGGCTTCGATCTCCGCCCGCAGATTCGAGATGCCCGTCTCTTTGCTGAAGTTCTCCACAAATTCCTCCATGTCCGCGTAGACTACGTGGTCCGGATTCTTAAACCAATTTACATTCATAACGATCTCCTCCTGTTCACACGGGCTTTCCAAAAAAAGAACCATGCCCGAACAGGCATGGGAATCTATCTGCAGCATAAATACAAACGCAGGCTTCGATAAGTTCTTTCGCGGAAGACACCCATCCTTCGGCCTACAGCAGGTTTCCTGGCTCATGGATCGCCGCCCTCTGCGCCTTCTCATATCCGAAGATACAATGGCTCCCCGCAGCGGGCTCCCCAATTACAGTGACCGGATCGCGCAGGACTTTCACCTGCTTCCCTCTCTCATCAAAGCCATCAAAGGCCCTGACGCACTGTAGACACGATACTTATTTCATTTCTATCAAAAAATATTATATAGCCGCGCATACGGGCTGTCAAGCCCATATTGCGTCATTCCTCATCTTCAATCCCCTCAACGTATCCTCCTACGTCCTTCCCCAGATCGCAGGTGTACAGCCACTGGACGGAATCTCCCTCCTTCAGGACATACTCGGAACATCCGTAGTTAGGAAAAACGCCGTTGACCTGGAACATCCAGCCGCTGAGGTCTCCTCCATCGAACTCGTACAGATAGTTGATACCCTCCACGTAGTAGGAATCATAGGCCGGCGTATAGGACGCCTCCATATGGATATCCTCCGCCCTGCAGATCTTGCTCAAAGCGTCATAGGCGGTCTCTCCCTCTGCGATCTTCACCTCTGTAGGCGCCAGTACCACCCCGTCAGACGGCACGTAATCCCTCAAGGCCTCATCCTCCAGCTTGGACATATCCTCCGCCAGGGTGCTGCAGTCGATGGAAACCGTCACCGTAATCTCTCCGGCATCCTTCTTTACCACCATATCGAAGATGACCCAGCCCGCCAGCAGCAGGAGGATCACGGCGACAGCCGCCGCCCGCAGTCTTTTCCTTCTCACTTTCTGTGCAAAATCCTGATCCATATTGCATTTCCTCCTTTTGATATATGTACTGACAGCCTACAGGAACATCGGTACCAGAACCGGCACCAGGATGCTCACACCGATTCCGGTGACAAAGGCGTAGATGGCGATGCCGCTTCGGGTGGATCTCACGATCAGAGGCAGGCACACATCTGACGAGCCTGATCCGGGCAGCGCCGCCGCCTCCACATAGCCCACCTTCTTTGCCACAGTTGGAATGAACAGCAGCGCCAGCAGCTCCCGAAACACGTTGTGCATGAAGGATACCGCGCTGGCCGTCACATAACCCTTTTCCATGATGAGGGCCGGCGCCATGGAGTACCACCCGAAGCCTGCCCCCACGGACAGACATTCTCCCAGAGACAGGGGCAGGAACAGGGCGCAGAGCGCCGTACCGGCCAGGGTTCCCACGCATACAGCCAGCGGTATGAGCAAAATCCCCAGTCCCGCCTGCCGGATATCGCTGAAAAAGGTATCCTCGATTCCCAGGTCGATGCCGACCAAAAACAGCAAAAGGCAGAGTCCGCCTTTGATCACCAGCCCGGCGAAGGCGTTAAAATCTTCATAATCAGCCACCTGCGAGTGGATCAAAAGCCACCCGAAGAGCATGCCCAGGGCTACGGTGCATACGATGAAAACCGTCATGTTGCTTCCGGAGCCGCCTGTCTTTTCATCGTCGGCGGTTTCCCTGGCAAGGCCGTCCCGCACCGATGTGAGGACGTCGCCCTGCTCCGGCTCCGATTTCTCCGCCGCCTTCACCGGCGCTTCCTCCCGCCTTCTGCCCGCCGCGTCCAGGTTCAGAAGCCGCCGCGCCGCGCTGACAGCGGCCACGGAGCCCAGAACGGCGGCCACGGCCATGATCAAAGCCTGCAGCCCGATCCTGTTCAGGTTCCTGACGATCTCCTCGTTAGCGCCCATGCGGGCTCCCATGGAAAAGACCAGCAGCAGAATCGCCCAGATCTGGATCATAGATGCCGCGGCCAGCTTTTCTTTCTTCTTCACGACCTTGGCAGCGACCACATAGCCGGCCGCCGCCAAAGCCACATACAGTATCAAATCTCCCATTCAAATGATCTCTTTTCCTACTATTTATATATGCCGTATTTGATTTTGATCCGTTCCAGCTTCCGTATGATGCTGTCTCCGAACAGAAAGACGCACAGCGCTGCCGAGCCTGCATGGAACAGGTCGTAGGGAACGCCCGACACCAGCAGGGCACGCAGTCCGGCAAGACTCAGGGGCTCGCCGCCGGGCAGCCCCGACGAATGGATCAGGGCCCACAGATTCATGACGCCGCCGTAGACGATGAATACCACGAAAAAGGTGAACACAGACAGGGTGATGCTGTCCACCGGCAGCCGCTTGTGCTGCAGCAGCACCCCCGCCAGCAGTCCTCCAAAGCCGAAGGCGTAGAGCCGCCATCCGAAGAAGGTCTCATCGTCACCGGGCCAGATCTGATAACAGATCCATGCCAATAGCAGGGAAAATATGATGCACAGCACCGGTCCCATGATCATCTTAAAGTTCCTGGATTTCAGCTGGTCCAGATCCACCTTGTTGAAGGCCAGTCCGGCCAGAAATCCCAGCAGACCCCAGCAGAACATCTGCCACGGCGTCCACGGTCCCTGCCCCATGTAAAAATTACAGACAAAGCGGGAAATCGCCCCGATGAGGAACCCGGCCTCCGGTCCGAGAGATATGCCGGATATGATCACCATGGCGGTCCCGATCTGGATCGGCACGGTGACGTGGAAAAAGATGTGAGCGCAGACAGTCAGCGCCGACATCATGGCGATGAGGACGATTTCTCTGGCCTTCGGCTTGCGCTTTTCAAAGACCATAAAAAAGGGCAGCATGGTGTACAGAAGGATCAACAGACTGATGACCATGTACTTTCCCTGATCCAGCAGCATGCCCAGGCCGATGGTGGCTGGCATGGCGATACAGATCAGGACAGCCGACAGCCTCCTGCGTTTCTTCTGTGCCGCCTCGAACTGGGTCATATCATATCTTTCAGCCACTGAGACACCTCCTCGCAGGTGATAGCGTCCGGCCTCCACTGCCGCGCGACGCGGTTGGCAGCCGTGGTATAAAAGCTGTTGCCGGCAAAGAAGTCCCGCGGACTGCCCTCTGATACGATGCCCCCGTCAAAGAACATGGCGCACCGGTCTCCATACTCCGCGCAGAATTCGATATCGTGAGAGACCATGAAGACGGTCACCCCTTCCTCTGTCAGCTTTCGCAGAATCCCCGCCAGCGTCCTCTTAAAGAACGGATCCAGACCCTTGGTCGGCTCATCCAGCAGCAGGATCTCAGGTTCCAGCAGCAGGATCTTTCCCAGAGCCAGACGCTGCTGCTCTCCGCCCGACAGATCATAGGGGTTGGCCTTCCGCAGATGGGCGATCTCCATCAGGGCCAGCATATCCTCCACCCTTCGCAGCTTTTCCTCCACCGGAAGCTTCACATAGTAAAGGGCCTCCATCAGTTCTTCCTCCGCCGTAATCTCTGTAAAGAGGGCCTGAGGGTTCTGCGGCAGCATGCTCAGTTTATCCCGGTCTGCCGTTACCGTTCCCCGCTGCCCTTTCAGGATCCCCGCGATGATCTTCAGAGTGGTGCTCTTTCCCGTACCGTTGCCGCCCAGCAGGCAGTAGAGCTGGTTCCGTTCCACCTTCAGGTTCAAACCCCGCAGCACGTCCCCGCTGTCCCTGTTATATCGAAACCACAGGTCTCTGACCTGAATGACGATCTCCCCATCCGGAGCTTTCTCTCTCAAAGACTTCCCTTTCAAAGGCTTCCCTGTCGAAGGCTTCCCCGTCAAAGGCATCGCTGCCGCAGCTTTCTCTTCCAAAGCAATCTCTGTCAAAGGCATCGCCGCCGGAGTCTTCTCTGCCGGGTCCGTGACCGATCCGGGCCGCACATCTTTTCCCTCCAATAAATGCGCCAGCTTCAGACGCCCTTCCCGTATGGTCAGAGGGTTGTCGTCGCCGGGACAGGCGTCGGCGAAGATCCTCGTCACTGACGGAAGGCCGTAGAACATGGGATGTCTGGACAACGCCCCGCCTGACACCTTTTGACCGCCTTCCCCGCCGGAGAGGAAGGAGCCGATCCTTTCGGGACTGTCAAAGGCCAGCACGCGGCCCTGATCCATGACCATGACCCGGTCCGCCATGGGAAACAGCTCTTCCAGCCGGTGCTCGGAGATGATCACGGTGGTGCCCAGATCCCGGTTGATGCGGTAGACAGTCTGCAGAAAGTCCGACGCGGCGATAGGGTCCAGCTGAGACGTAGGCTCGTCCAGAATCAGGACCTTCGGCTGCATGGCCATGATGGACGCCAGGTTCAGCAGCTGCTTCTGTCCGCCGGACAGCTCCCCCACGCTTTTACGGAACCACCCCTGGATATCGAAGTAGCTGGCCATTTCGGCAACCCTTCTTTTGATGGCGGCGTTCTCCAGGCCGAGGCTTTCCAGACCAAAGGCCAGCTCATGCCACACCTTGTCCGTGACGATCTGGTTGTCCGGGTTTTGCTGGACAAATCCGATCTCAGTCACGCTGCGCCGGTCGTCCAGGTCTGCTACGGGCTGGCCACAGTAGAGGACCTCCCCCTCCAGCCGGCCATAGGGGATCAGGTTCTTCTTCAGCTGCCGGAGGAGGGTGCTTTTGCCGCATCCGGATTTGCCGCACAGGACGACAAACTGGCTGGGCAGAATGGAAAAGCTCACGTCTTCCAGAGCGCTGCGCTCAGCCAGGGGATATGAAAAGGTTACGTGTTCAAGTCGAATTGTTTCCATTTTAGCTCTCCTGCAATATCGATGATGATGGGGATCAGAATCAGCGCGGCAAAGCCGCCCAGAGCCGCTGCCGTCAAAAGGTCTGTCTCCGGACAAACCATGACCGGATAAAAGTACATGTCAGTCCTTCCTGTGAAGACTGCCCCAATAGCCGGAACGGCCGCGGCGATCATGACAGCCAGAGCCGCCCCGTCTCTGGCTGAAAACTGAAACAGATGGAAGCTGGTCCTTCCCCGCAGGCCGTAGCCCCGCGCCTCCATGGAGTCCGCGCTTTCGATGGACGCCTCCAGGGACCATGCCACCAGGATGGAGATCTCCTTCGTCAGCTGCCTGCCTCTCTGCAGCAGGCTGCCGCTGCTGTGGCTCCGTCCCATGCACTTCTGCCCCAGAGAGATCTCCGCGAACCGGCTCTGCAGAAGAGGGATAAAGCGGAAGATCATGGACAGGGTCAGGCCCAGCACCGGCGCTGTCTTTCCGAAGAGATAGATCAGCTTGTCACTGGTTATGATCACGTTAAAGCAGCTGAACCAGATGACGACGGACGCCAGCATGACGCCTCCGGCCAGCCCGTAGCCCATGGATTCCAGGGTAATGCGGCTGTCGCCGATGTAGAACAGAGCCGTAGCTCCGTTGTTGTTGAACAGCATGTTGATCAGCACCATGATCAGGACCATGGCTATGCTCAGCGTCAGGTTCATCTTCAGGGCCGCCCTCCCTTTCAGCAGCAGGGAGTAGACCCACGCCCCGATAAAGGCCGCCGCCAGAAACAGCGGCGCCATGGAAAACATAGTGATTCCCGCCACCAGGACGAAATATATGAAATTGACCAAAGGATGGTATCCTGCGAACTCCGCTTTTTCTCCCAGTCCTCGACTCAGCATTTTTCTTACCTCTTTAATATACCCTTTATATACCCTGTTATTCTGTCATATCAAACAGCGTGCTTTCGCCCTTCTGATTCCGAACATAGGCAGCCAGCGCGTAGCACGCCTGCTCCGTGGACATCAGGTTGACCTCCTCGTCCTGCCTGCTGTGGCGGAAACCGCCGCCGTCCGCGCCATAGGCCAGCAGGGCGCCCAGAACGCTGCTGCCTTCCTTGATAAATCTCTCATCGGCGGCACAGTCGATGCCCAGAGAGGAAAGGGCCGTGATCACCTGGCTGCAGCTTTCTGAGGAATCGCTGTCCATGCTGACATAGCCGCCGTCCTCCTGCTGCAGCTCCGACAGCCGGCTGACGCCCTGTTCCGCTGCCGCCTTCACAGCGTCCAGCGTCTGGGCGCTGACCTCTTCCGTCCTGGCGCTGCTTCCTACAGCATAAGGGGCCAGAGCGGTCAGAGCCATGGCTGTCATGTCCGGGTCGGCCGCATCGCCGTCTAAATTCCAGCCGCCGTCTTCCAGCTGCTCATCGAGAATGGCCTGAATCAAAGCCTCCCGACTGGTCTGGTTTTCGCCGGCCGTACCGTCTTTTGGAATCTGGTAGCCGCCGCAGTCATAGGCGATCAAAGCCCAGATGGGCCCGTTGACGCCCTGCCGCCGCACGTTTTCCATATCCGTCAGCTTTTCCAGGAAGTTGTATCCGCCGATATCGGTCACATCGCCGCCGGCAGCGGTCACTCCCAGTATGATCCTGGCGTATTCCGTATATTTATAGCCGGTCTTCGTATGCAGCACGCCGCCGGCGTCCTTCACATACTGATCTGCCGCCGCCAGATACTGCTGAAAATACTCTTCTTCTGCGCCGGACGGTTCTTCTCCATCCCGTGAAAGCGCTACGATGGTCCACTCTCCGCCTATGGCAGCCGGAGCGGGCTCCGTCACGTTTTCCGTCAGCCACTGGCAGGTCTCCGCCAGGACCGCGGACGGATCGCCAGCGTCGCCGCCGCTGCCGCAGCCCCAGGCGTACCCGGCGGTGATCACCGCCAGGCACAGCGCCAGAAGCCGTTTCCATAAGAAGGAGGAACGCTTCTTATCTATATCAAAAGTTCTGTATGGATCCATAGCTTATTTCACCTTCACCGATTTTACGGTGGACCACTTTCCATAGTACTTTACGCCATTGATGGTCTTGTAGGCCCGGACCTTGTAGTAGTAGGTCTTCTTCGACGTCAGGGACGTGTTGGTAAACTTCAGGGAAGTGGTAGTCTTCACCGTCTTATAGGTTCCGGTCTTTGATGTCGCTCTGCTGACCTGATAGCCTGTAGCACCGCTGACCTTTTTCCAGCTGACCGTGGCCTTTTTCTTTCCGGCCGTGGTCTTCACGCTGGACACCCGGCTGGCTTTGATGGCCGTCTTGGCGGCGTTGTTCTTGGCGGAAACCGCTTTGCTGTTCACCTTGATGTCCACCGTCGTAAAGATCGGGTCTGACTCGCCGCTGTCATTGTAGCGGACATACGGATACGTGATGGTCAGGTCGATCTGGCCCTCCGTGATCTCACTCTCGGCGCACTCCACATAGTCAGAGATGTCGCGGGTCATGCCGTTGGCCAGGTGGGCCACCGCCTTGATGCCGCTCAGATTAACCGGATCACCGATATCATAGGTGGTCTGGGTCGGAGCCTTTGTGACCTCGATGCTCTCAATCCTGCTTCCCACTGCCATGACATAGCCGGAGTCGTTTTTAAAGTACAGGGTGCCGTATTCATCGGCGATAGGGCTGCTGATGCAGTACTGGGCCTGAGCCCCCTTTGGGGTAAAGACGCAGTCGGCATAGGTTTTGGTTTCGCCGTCTCCCAGCACAGAGGAAACCCTCTCTACCTTAGTCTGCCCCGGCTTATCTTTGATCATGCGCAGCTTGCCCGGTGTGTAGTTTTCAAAGAAGTACACGTAGACGGATCCGTCTTCGCTGGCCGTGGATATGAGGCCGCTGGTCTGCGGATAACCCATGGTCCGTGCCTTGTACGCGATCTTCCAGGAGGTCAGATCGATGACGATGATGCCGTGGCCTGCCGCGTGCTGTTCAAACTGGCTGTCGTCGCTGACGCCCACGTAGGCCCTGCCGTTATAGACAGCCGGCGTGGACGTGCACATGCCGCCCAGCTCCAGCTTTTTCAGGTCGCTGATCTTCCCCGCGGCGGACACCTTTACCGAGTAGAAGGAACCGCCTTTGGTGGCGAAATAGTAACGGTCCGTGGTCTTATCGTAGGAGACGCTGGTGCGGATATCTCCGTCCAGCTTCTCCGCGGAGTCCAGCAGCTTGCCCGTCTTCGGGTCGAAGCACAGCAGCTGCGATGTCTGGGACTCCCAGCCGGTCTCTCCGTCATCTGTGCCCACCAGGACAAAATCGCTGCAGGCGTAAGCGCCGGCCCAATAGAAACCGCCTTTGACGGTATAGGTCCACTTGGCCGACTTGGCCTCGGTGGTCTTGGATTTATTCGGGTCTGTTGTGGTCAGGCAGACAAAGTTGGCGTCTCTGGTCTCACCGTTCCAGAATCCCACGTACAGCCTTCCGCCGCTGTAGGCGATAGGTGAATTGGGCTGGCCGAACTTAGGGTCCCGATAAACCCACAGGGACTTCATGGTGCTGGCGTCAAAGGCCTGGACCGTGCCGTTGGCCAGGGCCACGTAGATCTTTCCGCTGACGTAGGTAGGCGGACATATGCTGTATTCCGACTGATCCACCATGGTGCCCCGCGCCGCGATGTCGCCGCTGACAGCATCCATTTTGATCATCTCTTTGCCTGAATTAAAATACAGATATCCGTCCACCAGGATCGGAGAGCCCGGCGCGGTGGACCATCCGCTTCCGTTCTTGGAGGCCCAGTACAGCATAGCGTCCTCCGCCAGTGTCGGCGTCTTGGCAGCCGTTACGCCGTTGTTGTCACTGCCGCCGCGGAAAATGGGCCAGTCCGTGGTAATCACCTTGCCCGGATCTGCCGCCGCAAACACGCTGGCAGTCGACGCGCAGACCATGGCCAAAGCCAGGGTCAAAGCTAAAAGTTTCTTTCCTCTTTTTTTCATAACTCTGCTTCCTTCCTCCTCGTTTTCTTCTTAATATTTTTCACGAGCCCTGTCAAAAAGGCCCGGTCTTCTCCTTTTACCGGCCTGCCGCTGTAGCGGGCTGTCTCGTAGATGTCCGCCGCTCTGCTGAATTCCTCTGCCAGAGCTGTGCCGAACGCCTTCTCCGCGTCCGTCCGGTGTTCTCCCATCGGTATATTGCGATGAGGCAGTCCCCGCTTCTCCATTACGGCCAGAATATATCTCATCATGGTGATGACGGCCTCCCTGTCGTCGGAAAGGCCGATCCCCTGCTTCCTGCGCGTCCGCCGCCGTCTCAGGATCAGCGCCGCGGCCGCCAGGAGCACCAGCAGGATCAACAGGCCTGACAGGATCAAAAGTCCGTGCTCCATGATCTCCGTTTCCAGCGAGGCGATCTTCTGCTCCTTTTCCTGCTTTTCCTCCTGCTGTTCCGGCTTCTGGGCCTTTGTCCCGCCGCCGCTGTAAGTGACAGAGTCATCGCTGCCCATGACGCCGATATACGGTCCCGTAGTCTCAAACGGCACCCAGCCCAGGCCGTCCTCGTAATACTCCATCCAGCTGTGCGCGTGGCCGCTGTCCACTGTGACGGCTTCTCCTGCCTTGATCCCTTCCACGTCTGCCGGCGTGACCAGATAGCCTTCCGCGTATCTGGCGGGAATGCCGTAATACCGGAACATCAAAGCTGCCGCGGTGGCGTAGTGAACCGACCAGCCGGTTTTATCCTGTAAAAATACGGACAGGAAGTCTCCTTCCCCACTATTGTACACGGTATTCTCATCGTATGCAAACTCCGCCAGCAGCTTCAGCACCTTTGCCTTTACCTGGGCCGTGTCCGCGCCCTCCGGTTCGTCCAGGATTTCCGCCAGGCGTTCCGCGGTCTCCTCGTCCAGGTCCGTGTAATGCTCATAGACGAAGGTCCGGTAGCTGTTTTCACATTGTAGATAGGACTGCAGGCTGTCGTCCTCCTGCGCCTCCTGCAAAGCGGCCAGCAGACTGCTTCTCTGGCTCAGCTGAGGCGCTGCGGCCTGCAGCGTATAAGAGCTGACGCCTCCCTTTCCGTCTGCCCTGAACTGGCTGTCACCGATCAAAGGCGCTGCCGCCTCCGCGTTTCCGTCCGTCTCATAGGGCAGCAGCAGCCAGCTGTGAGCGCCGTCCAGGAAGCGGATCTGTATCGTGTTTTCTTCCTGCTCTGTCTCTCCATCTTCCAGCAGGGACGCGGCCAGGCCGATCTGTCCATACCCCCAGAAGCCCTTCTCGTGGAGCCAATAGAACAGGTCGTTCTCTGCCGCCAGCGTCTTGCCGTCCAGAGTGTCCCAGCCCGCGCCGTTGTACACCTCTCCGGTATATCCTTTCAGGTAGTAGGAACCGGGCTGTTCCATGGTCAGCTCCAGCACCGCCTCATCTCCCAGCTCCAGCGGCTGCAGATTAGTAAAATCCCCTTGGGGCAGGTTTGATACCGCGTGCTCTTCCTTCGTCATGCCCTGCAGGATACTCTGCCGCGGCTGCTCCGCAAAGACGCAGATGATGCAGGCCGCCAGGGCGCAGATCAGAATCGCAGCCCACAGCCGCCGCAGAGATGCGCCTCCCCTGGCCGCGGTCCACAGCGCGCAGCCAGCCCAGAGGACATAGAAGCCTCCGGCCACCGGCCACGGGCATCCGGGCAGCCACAGCTGAAGAGCCGTCTGCGCGGCCAGGATCGCCCAGAGCGCGGGCCACAGCCGATAGTGCACGGAAAAACAGGCGACTGCCGCCAGCAGAATACAGCACAGGAGCGACAGCATCAGAAATCCGGCGCTGACGCCACCCGTCTCCGCAAAATCGTCGTGGATACGCAGGTTTTGTTCCGCGAGCCGGTCCAGGATCAGATTCAGAAAAGATCCCAGATCTCCCGCGGCATGGAGACCTCCCTGCAGGCACCAGACGGCAGCGATCAGAAACCATCCCGCCAGCAGACATCCCATGACGGTGCTGATGATCCTGCCGTATTTCTGAGATCCCTGCCCTCCGTATGTAATTTTTAATGTAAGATTTTTATTGCCGTATGGTTTCATCATCTATCACGATCAAGCCGGACATCTCCTGCCCAGCTTCCTCTTCATAAAATTTCTCTCTTACGGTTTCCGTCCCAAAGGTCACCTCCGCCGAAAGCAGCGCGGGCAGAAGCTCCAACAGGTCGTCGGCCCCTGTGACCTGGCAGTTGTGGAAGGTATTCTCTCTGTAATCCATCCAGCCCAGCTGATATCCGACGCCAGCATCGACCAGCTGCTCACACAGGGCCACCGTATAACAGCAGACCCGGTCGATCAGCTGCTTGCGTTTCTCCGGATCCTCTTCCCGGAAACAGGTTTCCATCAGGATCTGGTTGGAATTTTTCACCGGCAGTCCCGGCTCTCTGACCATCAGCTGGTCCAGCTTCCCGGAAAGCTTCCAGTGTACGCTTTTCAGCCGGTCCCCTGCCCGGTATTCTCGGATGGCAAAGGTCTCGCTGGGATCAAAGCCCGGTCTGTCGCCCGCGAAGTCCACTCCTTCCATATCCGGCGTACGGACCAGCTCCTCGGCCAAGTCGGTTTCCATCTCCTCCGGCAGGATCAAAACTGCCTGCCGCAGACGGCAGGGCCGCTTAAAAGCCGTCAGCCCCAGCGGGTCTGTGATCCTCATCTGCTCCGCGCTGATCTCCAGCCTGCCGCAGTACTGGCTTCCCAGCTGCAGCACCGTCTCCGACGGACGCTCCTTTGACAGAGTGCAGCGGGCCAGCGCCGTCTCCGTATCGCCGGTCAGGCAGTTCCGGCAGTTGACCGCCGTCTCCACCGTAACCACAGGCAGAAACCCTTTGTACACGAAATGCAGCCTGCCGACTGCCTGCCGTCCGCTTCCTGACAGTGACAGCTCCACCTGGACCAGGGCGGACTGCCGCCAGGTCAGAAAGGCCAGAAGCCCCGCTGCCGCTATGGTGATCAGAAACAGCGCCGGAAAGACCACGGCGGTGCCGGCAAACCAGCCTGCTGCCAGCAGCAGGAGCCAGCATCCAAAACATATGCGCCTTCCTATCATCTCTTCTCCCACATGCCGCTTTCGACCTCTTCCTTTTCCAGGATCTCCCGCAAAATATCCTCCGCGCTCTTTTCGGACACCTTTGCTCGGGAGCCCAGCAGGATTCTGTGTCCGCATACATCTACGAACACGTCCTGCACATCCTTCGGCAGCACGTAGTCCCGTCCTTCCACGAAGGCGCAGGCCTTTGCCATGCGAAGGACTGCGATGGCGCCTCTCGGACTGATCCCCAGGGTCACCATAGGGTGGCTTCGGCTCGCCTCCGCCAGCCGGGTGATGTACGCCAGAAGCTCATCGGCCGTATGGACGGCCGCAGCCTGCTGCTGCATGGACAGCAGCTCCTTTGCCGATACGGCGTTCTCAACGGTATCGATAGGATTGCCGATCTGCCGGTCCCGCAGGATCTCAATCTGGCTGTCGAAGTCCGGATAGCCCATGGTCAGCCGGATCAGAAAACGGTCCAGCTGGGCGTTGGGCAGCAGCTGGGTTCCCGCCGACCCCGCCGGATTCTGCGTGGCTATGACGGTAAACGGCTTGGGCAGTACGTAGGTCTGTCCGTCTACGGTCACCTGGCCCTCTTCCATGACTTCCAGCAGAGCGGACTGGGTCTTGCTGGACGTCCGGTTGATCTCATCGGCCAGGAACAGATTGCAGAACACGGATCCTTCCCGGAAAGTAAACCGGCCGCTTTCTTTATCGTACATGGAAAATCCCACGATATCGGACGCCACCACGTCAGGGGTAAACTGGGTCCTGTTGTAGTCCAGTCCCAGAGCCTTGCTGAAGGCGAGGGCCAGAGTGGTCTTCCCCACTCCCGGCACGTCCTCGATGAGCACATGGCCTCCGGCCAAAATGGCCATCAGCACCCGGGCGATCTTCTCATCCTTGCCGATGACGACTTTTTTGATTTCATTTAATATGTCATTTGCTTTTGTCTGCATGTTGCTTACCATTCCCTTCCGTAGTCTTTCAGATTGCCTTCACTGACCATGCTGCCGGCCCCGATGTCCTTTCCGCCTGCCAGGGTAAACCGGATGCGCACCACGTCGCCGTTTTCCACATAGGCCTTGCTCAGGCCGTATGATGAGTAAAGGCCGTTGATAGAGTACATCCAGCCCGACCTCCGGGCAAAGTCAAACTCGCCCAGGGTGTCCAGGCTTTCGTAGTTGTTCACGTTATAGACCATGCCGTCCTCTTCCAGCTTCTGGATCAGAGACTGGGGGATCTTATAGCCTTCGATCAGTCCGCTTCTCCTGATCTTCGCCAGATAGAAGCCGTCCTCCAGTGTCCCTGTAAACTCATAGGTGCAGCCGTTGGCGGTCAGGAACTCGTCTATGACGTCGGACAGCGGCGTACCGTCGTCCACCTCCATCTTCTGCGGTTCGATCAGATAGGTCAGGCCGATGGTGCCGGCTTCCAGGCTGATGGTGATGGTCGCGGAGCCTGATTTGTAGTAGACGGTGAAAACCTTGGTCACCGTGTACTGATAGCTGTCGGTCACCTTGATCTTGATCTCGTTGGCGCCGGTCTGCAGCTTGACCCGATAGGTCTGCCGGTCCATCTCGCCCACATAATCGGCGGTCCTGCCGTTGACCGTGACCTCCATATTATTGTAGGAAAGCGGCTTTCCCCGGTAGTTGGTGACCCAGACGTCAAAGTTGATGGTCTGATTGGAGTAGGTCGCCTGATCCTTCAGGTTGGTGTTGATGACAGGCCGCTTTTTCTCCGGCGTGGAACCCTCCGGCCTCTTATATGTGATCTTCTTGGTAAAGGTTTTTACGTTGCCGTCGTCGTCGGTATATTTGATCTGAATGATGGTAGCTCCCTGAGTGCTGAGCAAAGCGGAGTACGCGCCGTTGACCAGCTTCAGGATCTGGGATTTGCCGTCGCCTGTGACAGCCTTGGCATAGATGATCTGGTCAGCGTCGTCGATACCGATCTCCTTCAAAAGGTCATCGACAGGAAGGGATTCTTCCACAAAGGCGTCTTCCGGCAGATCTGTATAGCTGCCGGGATCGTAGCCGCCGGGGTCATCTGGATTCTGAGGATTGTCGGGATCATCGGGATTTTCGGGGTCCTCTGTCTGATCGGGATCGTCCGGGCTGCCTGCGTTCTGCTGCGGATCATTGGGATCGCCGCTCTGCTCCTGCCCGTCTCCCTGGTTTTGATCCCCGTTCCGTTCCTGTTTCTCCTGTTCCTCCTGCCGCCGCTCCTTTTCTGCCTGGGTGATCTTGTTGGACAGATTGGCGTTTTCACTGCTTTCTCCCAGCTGGATCTCTGCGGCGGTCTGGACTGCCAGCTGTCCGCCCTCTTTCTCCAGGGCATCGGCCGGCGCCGTTCTGCTGTGGAGGGCCACAGCAGCCGCGCATATGGCGCACAGGATCAGCAGTGCAGCCACTGCCGCCAGATTTTTAAATAAACGATTTTTCATATTCCATCCTTTTTCAAAAACAAAAAGAACTGTGCCCTTTGTCACAGTCCGTATTTACTGGTACTAAAAATGCGGGAGTCTCCTCCCTCTAAAGGTTCATGCAGGTCTCCTGGCTCATGGGTCATCGCCGGCGCAGTCCTTCCCAGTTTCCCAGTGGCGGCCAATCGGCCCTCTGCCCGACTCTCCAATGACAGTGGCGGATCCGCACCGGCCTCTCACCGGTTTCCCTCTTAGCTCCCTGATCGGGAGAACATCACCACACAGTCTTCAGTTCTTTTTCCATTATATTTCAAAATGGCTCCTCCTGTCAATGGGGAAGATGGAATTCGCCAGGGCCGGCCGCGAAAGGATCGGCGGCGGGCAAAGCCGGGCGGCCTTATTTGTTTTACTTCCCATGGAGTAAAATAGAATGAGAAGCAGCCCTGTGAGAAAA
>CALLDR010000118.1 GCA_937997955.1 uncultured Emergencia sp.
CTTTGGCGAAGAGTATGGGGAGGAGGATATGGAGTAAAAAAGCGCCCTTTTGTTTAACGAATATTTTTCTTCTGTTATCAAAGAAAAATAGAAAAGAGCGTAGCCGTGACGTGTGCTAACACGCCGGTAAACGGTTCGCTCCCCTCAAAATTGTTTGGCAGACAACCCACCTCACTTTGCTATGTACCCCTTTACTGAACAAAAATCCAGCAAAAAGGTACATAGCAAGGGATGGCGGGTTGTCTTTTTATTTCGGACCAAAATCCTTCTTATTTATATAGCAAGGCGATACAATTTACATCCAGAACTAACAAGGTAATCAATTCCATCTTGCTCCTATTATCACCTTCCCCGCATGCAGGGATACCGTTTTAGCTGCCGTTCATCCATATTCTATCATGTAGTTTTTTATTTCATAATTTTTTCTAAAACAAGTTCTATCTGTAGACTATTTGGGCAAACTGTCTGCCGTCCGCGTTTGCGACGCCACCAGCACTGGATACTTGGCCAGCAGGCGCAAAATCTCTTCCTGCAAACAGGTCGTCTCCCCCAATGCAGCAAGTCCGCTCAGCAGCAGTCCCTCCGCTGCACCCTGCTGTAATTGCCGCAAGATCTCGTAAACACCAACGCGATGCAAAAACACGCCCCTGTCCAGTTCAATCAACACGCTGCTGATCCAATCGCCTCGCTCTTTGGCATAACAGCACAACGCCGCAACCTCCTCCTCTAAGTCAGCTGTCTGTGTCTCCCGCCGACAATAAATCAATAACCGCATGCAGCCCACCCCTCTCTGTCTTATCAGTCTATGCGCATGGGTGCGCTGACATGTAAAAAATGGTTCTACAATAAATGTTGGGGTGTCACATCGAAAGGTGTGATACAGCCAACATTTATTGTAGAACCAGAATTTTGCAAAGAATCGGAGGATCAGCTTTAAACATAGTAAAAAGTTGTTACTGAAGCATAGCAAAAAGCTAATGGATGAGGAAAAGGATAGAGTCGCAATGATGCTTAGTTCTTCTGATGAATTACGGCTGGCATATCGGTTGAAGGAGCTGTTTTATGATGTGATGGAAAGTCCGACAAGACAACATTTCAAAGTTAGATATAAGTGGTTTAAGTATGAGGCAGAAGATATAGGGACTGAAGAGATCATAAAACATTTGCCGACTTTTGATAAATGGATAAAAGAGATAGAACGCAGCTGTGTAATTGGCATTACCAATGGTTTTATTGAAGGGTGTAACAGGCTGTGTGAAAAAATCTCTGTAAATAGAGGCTTCTATGACAAAATGAGGTGAGGCTAGGCGGCGATTACGTCCGCCTGACCTTGATATACTATAAACGAAAATCAGATGGCATGTCAAGGGCACCCGCGTTTTTTGCGGGTGTGCATTTTACCCTTGGCATGTTGTCTGATTTTTGTTATTCCGGTAGTCTGTCCTCATACATGATAGACAGTTCTCCATAGACTTTACCCCAGTTGCGTACCGGCATTGTCCATTTTTTTGTTGCTTCGAATGTAGCCAGATACAGTGCTTTCAGCAGTGCTGTCTGACTTGGGAACACGCTTCGCTGACTGTTTAATCGACGATATGTGGCATTGAGGCTTTCGATAGCATTCGTTGTATAAATAATACTTCGCACATCTGATGAAAACTTGAAAATAGGAGTGATTGCATCCCAGTTCTTTTCCCAGCTTTTCATGGCATTCGGGTATTTATTCTGCCATTTTTCCGTTACCCTTTCTCTTGCATCTAAGCCCTGCTGCTCTGTTGGGGCATTGTAAATTGTTTTTAAATCCGTTGCAAATGCTTTTCTATCTTTGTCTGCTACATATTTCAGTGTATTTCTTACCTGATGCACGATACAGCGCTGATACTCCGTCTGTGGATATGCTGCATTGATTGCTTCTTTGATGCCGGTCAGACCGTCTGCACAAATGATGAGAATATCTTTCACTCCACGATTTTTCAGTTCATTCAGAACAGACAGCCAGTATTTTGCACTTTCATTTTCGCCTACCTGAATACTCAGGACTTCTTTTCGTCCTTCGAGGTTTATGCCCAGAATTACATAGGCCGCCAGTTTTCTGATAATTCCATTCTCACGGACAGAGTAATGAATCGCATCGATGAATAATACCGGGTAGATTTCGTCTAAAGGACGATTCTGCCATTCCTCTATCTGTGGCAGAATTTTGTCCGTTACATCGGAAATAAACCCTTCTGAAGCCTCAAAACCATAGATATCTTCCAATGTCTCGGAGATTTGTCTTGTGGTCATTCCTTTTGCATACATGGAGATGATTTTCTGGTCAATATCTGAAATGTCTTTTTGGCGTTTTTTCACCACTTTCGGTTCAAAGGTTGCATTTCTATCCTGTGGAACTTCAATCTCCATAGAACCGTAGCTGGTATTTATTTTCTTGCTTTTGTAACCGTTACGGTAATCCGTATTATCTGATCGTTCGGACTTTTCATAACCGAGATGCTCTGTCATTTCGGCTTCCATCATTTCTTTGATGGTACCGCCTAGCAAGTCTTTGAGGGCATCTTGAATATCTTCCGCTGTTTCGATGTCATATTCTTCGAACAACTGATGAATGATATTTCTTTTTCCCTCCGTCATAATTACTTTGTGTACTGGTTTCTTCTCTTTTTTCGCCATAATTTTAGGCCTCCTGTGATATTATTTTCATTCTATCATAGAAGGCCTTGCTTTTATATATTTACAGACTTTTTTTCACAGACTCGTTTAACTTGGGAATCCCCTTGCTTATTTATCTCTATCCTGTAAATGATGTGTTTACAGTACAAATAAAGATGTATCTGGTTGTTACCTTATTCTTTATTTTTGCTTTGATTTTTAACAATTTGAATATTACGTTAATCG
>CALLDR010000119.1 GCA_937997955.1 uncultured Emergencia sp.
CGTTGACGGTGACGTCTGTGATCTCATAGCCGTCGTTGGCTTTGATGGTCAAAGTAGTTCCGTCGGAGCTCAAAGAGGTTGTCACGTCAGCGTTCGGCTCGATGGTCGGCTTCTGGACGGTCGGGACGTAGGATCCGCCGCTGCGGGATACGGTCAGCGTATAGCTGGCAGTACCCGCTTCGTAGTTGTTTTCATCACCCGCCGCCGTTGCCGTAATGGTGGCCGTTCCTGCTCCGACGATCGTAACCTCGCCGGTTTTGGCATCCACCGTCGCAACAGAAGTATCGCTGCTGGCATAGGTGACAGTGCCGAATACAGTGGTTTTCGTCAGCGGGTTGGTGAATGCCGCGTCGCCGATGTGCTTGTCCACCTTGGTAGCCTCATAGCTCATAGATTGGGCCGCCTTGGTAATCGCGACAACCACGGAGCCGCTGGCTGTCTTATAGTTGCTGTCGCTTTCCGCCATTACCTTCCAATACACGGTATGTGCGCCCGCGACAGTAAAGGTCGGAACTTTATCCGAATAGGTCCCGGTTTCAGTTTCGGCATATTGGATTTTGCAACCTTCAGGGACTTCCGCTTTAACAGAATGGGCCGTACCGTCATAGGAGCCGTTATAGGCGGTCACGGTGATACCCTCAATCTCAGCCTTCGTGATCTGCACGGTGATGTCTGCCGTGGCCGTGGCAGTACGTCCACTTCCGTCTGTGGCGGTTACGGTGCAGGTGTAGGTATCGCCGTCCTCGCCGGTCACGCCAGGGGCCGTCAGCGTATAGCTGGCGGAGTCCGCGTCGGAGATGGCTACGTCGCCCTTGCTCCATTGATAGGTGTAGGTCACGCCGGAAGCCTCATGGGACGTGAAGACGGACAGCGTAATGTCCTTGCCGTCATAGGTCTTGTTGACATTTCCGCTGGTTTCTACCGTAGGATCTTTCAGCACGCCCTTCAGCGCGATGACCGCATCCGCCGTGACATTTGAGATAGTCAGCTGCACCGCGCTGTCGGAGTTGCCAACAGTGGAGAGCGCGCAGGTCGGCTTGGTTGTTGCGTCGTCTTCAACCGTTATATCTTCGTCCGCTATGCTGCTAGGCAGGATATAGCCCGCTTTGGCAACCAGGGTCATAGCGTAGGTTCCATTGTCGCTTACCCGGACGATGGTACTGCCGGAGATGTCCACTCCGTCCAGCGTAAAGGTGAGCTTCTTCTGGCTGGACACATTGGTGTCATACGCCAGCTCGATATATTTGCCGCTGTTTTCCTGGGATTTTACATTTGCCGCGTCAGGAATGAAATACTGCGCGGCGTTGTCGTAATAACTCGTTTTATCCTCCGCCGTGGTGATCTGAATGCTGCTGCCGCTCGGCGGTGTTGTCTGCGTCGTCACGCCGATGGTGGCCCCGCCGGTCAGTTCGTCGGTCAAATTAATCGTTTCGCCAGTTGCAAGATAAATGTTGTTTTCAGCAGAACTGTCTCCTGTCGTAATTGAATATTTCCCGTTCTCGGCAGAAATGCTCGCGCCGTTCTTATTCCCGCTGATGACAGGGTTGCCGCTGATGTTGACGGTCTGGTCGTAAGTCTTATTATCTTTTGCTGCCGCCGTTGGCATATAGATCGCGCCACCATGTCCTTGGTAGGCCCCCGTACCATAACAATAGTTTCCGGTAATCTGCCCTCCGCTGATATTTACAGTGCCGCGGAGTATTGGATCACCGTTAAAAGAAATCGCGCCGCCATAGTAGCCATAATTGCCGGTGATAGATCCGCCGGTAATATTCAGGGTTGCGTCACTGCAAAGATAAAATGCGCCGCCGCCTTTGTTCTTCCCTCCTTGCGCTTTGGAGTTTGTAACAATATTCCCGCTGACCGTGCCGGAGTTCATGTTAAACACGGCAGTTGAGCCATTGACTCGTACTCCGCCGCCGCCATTCCAATAACAGTCCAGTACGTTGTCGGAAATCTTGCCGCCGTTCATGGTAAACGTGCCCCTAACCTCAACTCCGCCGCCGCCATTTTGAGGCTGCGCGGAATCAGTGAGCGTTTCAGCCATGCTGATCGCGTTGTTGGAGATAGAACCGCCATTCATTGTGACAGCCGCATCCTTGGCCACATATATGCCAGCGCCCGCCACTGGCTTTTGACTACTGGTGGTAATTGTGTTATGAGAAATCTCCGCTGTGGCGCCGATCGTATTTTGACTTTTTCCAAGAAACGCCACGCCTGCGCCAGAGGCGGAAAATCCAGATGTTTCAAGCTCGTTATAGGAAATGCTGCCTCCGGAAATGTTGACAGTCGTCTTTTCGTAGCTCGCTACGCACAATCCCGCGCCGTAAAGATCGACCGTTCCATTTGTGCTGTTCTTCACCGTATTTCCTGACCCTTCCGCGCCAATGGAGCCGCCGGTCATATTCAGCGTGATGGTATTACTATCGTTACCAGTACCAATATAAACGCCGCCGCCACGCGGCGCGTTGGTGGAAATTACCTGATTGCCGCTGATGGAACCTCCGCTGATATTTATCTCAGCATTTCCAGTCCAGGCATACACCGCGATCCCGCCACCAGTGCATTGGAATGTGCTGTCTTCGGAACCTGCGGTATTCGCTTTAATATCACCGCCTGTCACATTCAGCGTCCCGCTGAACACATAAATGCCGCCGCCATTTCTCTCGGCGGCATTTTTCTGGATGCTACCGTCACGGATGGTCGCAGTACTGCCCTCAGAATAGAGGTAAAGGCCTCCGCCGTTGGTGGCTGTGTTTTGGGAAACTTCGCCGCCGCTGACCGTTCCGGTACTGTTGGATGAAACATAAATGCCCCCGCCGCTTGTGGCTTCGTTGTCAGAAATCTTACCGCCGCTGATCGTTCCGACACTTACATTTGTAATAGCAACACCGCCGCCGTTGGCAGCTTTATTGTCGGAAATCTCACCGCCGGAAAGAGTGGAAGAGGCAGTCCATGTATAAACACCGCCGCCGTTGGCTCCGCTCACATTGGAAGTGATATTTACGTTGCCGTTCACTTCCAGCAGACCGCAGGTGAACACGGCGACACCGCCGCCGTTGCCATCTGCGACATTCGCTGTAATGTTACCGCCTGAAATCGTTGTTTTATAGGAACCCTGTTCCCAGTCGCTCTTCTTCTCATTCCAGTTCAGGTTGCCGCCGACAGCGATACCGGCGCCCTGCGCGTACTTAAATGTATCATCGCAATTCTTTGTATAGTTCTTCGTAATGGTGCCGCCGGTCATCGTCAGGCTTCCAAAGCTGCAGATACCCGCTCCGCCATATGCCTGGTTATTCGTCACAGTGCCGCCGGTCATGTTCACCGTGCCGATGCTCAGCACCGCGCCGCCGCTACTGGATGGCTCGTCGGCCGCCGGGAGAGGAGCGGTGGTATCTTCTCCAACGGTCGGCCCCCACGATACACCAGAGACAGGTACAGTTTCGTTGGAGTTGTTCTGCAAGGTGCTGTTCTCGTCAATTGTCAGCGTACCGGCATTGAAAATCATGGCGTTCTTCGCCTTGATGCCGCTGTTGGTGGTGCTACGCTCCAGTGTGGAGTTGTAGTCCTCGTCGTTACTCCAAACCGCGCCGCCGTCGATGGTGACGCCGTTTAAGGTCAGGGAACTTCCCTCCGGCACCACGATCATGTATGTGGTCAATTCATCGCCGCGCTCAATCGTGCCGCTGCCGGAGATGGTTACATCGCCCTGAATGGTAACCGGCTCTTTAATCGTCAAGGTGCCATCCACAGTATATGTACCCCCGGAAAGCATTCCGCCGATTTGAGTCAGAGATTCAGAGCCTGGCGACGTATCATCCGCCAGTGCAGGCATTGGCACTAATGACAAAACCATATAATGATCCCATGGGGCCGTGGAGCAGACTAACACAGCTGATAGTCACAGAATGAAAAAACATAGACAAATGCTTTTTCATCTTCACTGTTCTCCCTCATTCTCATTTAAAATTATGTACAATCAGTTTGCGCCTCATATCTTTGAACGATAAATCAGACTTTATCGTTCGGCTATGTTATAATTCAAAGAAGTGGTTTTTTATGTTATACACACTATTTTTCTTGAGTTTGGTTCCGAAATAACATAAAGAAACACAAAAGAAAATTGCACGAAAAATCCTACTTTTTCTTTCAGCCCCTGGATTTTCCTGCCCTCAGCATGATGATGACCACATAGGATTCCATGAAAGAGACACAGATGGAATCATCGAGGCGGTGGCCGGCGGAGGATATGAAAACGAGTATGACAGAATGATGGAATTGATGGTGACAGGCAGTCGCTGATACGCCTACATATATACTTTATCCGGTGGTTAAGGCCAGATGTTTATTTCGAGAGGATGGCAGCCGGCCTTTTTGCCCCAGCTTTAGCTGGCTAGGCAAAAAGGCCAACGGAGTGAACAAAGTGAGTGTAGGAATATGCGAAGCATAGGTTGAAATTCCGGAAATATCAATTTTTGATGTTTCCTACATTATAAAAAAGCACCTGCCATAATCGACAGATGCTTTCACAGTCCTAACAGTTATTTCCCCATGGTCAAAATATCCAGAAATTCTTTTGCTGTAACAATGAATGGCTTTATCGGAAAGTGTTTCTTATTGCCGGTAACCAGATACGCGTCGTCATCGTCTCGCTTTTCAACAACAACCTCGTAAAAAGGCAGGTCTTTCATGTCTGGAAGCAGCTCGCCAGTTGGCTCAGGCACAATACGTTCCCCGTACTTTTCAATGGTCTGAAGAAGCATACTGACAGTTCTCTCTGAGAAATGGAACTTTGGACGCCGCAGCACCTCATTATACTCCTCTAAGATTTCATCACTAAAGAGAGGTATCACTTCACCAGAGAACAATTTCCCAACAACCAGAACAGTGGCGGCATCATCATAACTCGAGAGTAATGCAGAAACAAGGACATTTGTATCAATTACTGCATAGCAGGTCATTTTTCACCCCCGTACCGTGCCTTTCTGATTTCCTCATTGATTTCATCCAACGGCAAATCCTGGACACCATTCTTTTTTGCTTCAGCCCGCAGAGCGAGAAAAGCCTCCATCCCAGAGGCTCTGGTTACTTCCTCAGAAGCCTGAATCGCAAAAGGAATTCTTCTTTCCCGAACAACAGCCCGCGCAAAGATATTGAACGCGGTGGTTGCGCTCATGCCGAAGTCCGCGCAAAGAGCATCGAATTGACGTTTTAGAGTTTCATCCATGCGGACGCTAAAAGTTGCTTGTGCCATGATCAACACCTCCTTCACCATCTATTATACTCTAAAAAGCATAAAATACAACAAAAATGAACCTATCAGGTGCGAATTTATATAAATTTCATGCAAATCATCTGCGGAAGATCATATCCTTCCGCCTCATTCCACGTTTGCCGTACCGAATCCTGCGGATCAGCTTGACGGCCAGAATGATGATCAGGGCCGCAACGGCCAGCACCAGGGCCGCCGCCGCGGTAATCATCCAGAAGAACCGGTTAGGGCTCTTCAGGAAAGCGACAGGGCTTCTGCTGTCCACCAGGACCTTCCGTCCTTCCGCCGCCGCGTAGCGCTTCGGAATTTGATTGTCTTCAAAGCTGTCGATGTAGGACGCCAGCGCGTACCACTCCTTCAGCTCACTGCCGTCTTTGTTGCAGATGATATGCTCCTCATAATCGGTGATCTCGTTGCCGTCTTTGTCCTTAGGCACCACCGACAGCAGGCCGTAGGACATGGAATTGACCGTACCCAGCATCTGGGCGGAATACAGGTCCGCCACCACCCTGTACAGCCGGTCATCGTCCAGCTCTTCCTCATCGCCGTCAGCCGTCACCAGCTTGACGTCGTAGGCCCGGTTCAGGATCAGCCGGTGCGGATTATATGTATACTTCAGACCAGCCATATACAGTCTGGCCGGCTGCATCAGCTCCGATACAGAGATGTCGATCTCCGCCGCCAGCTTCAGTTCCTTTCCTGTCAGATAGACGCTGACCAGAGGATACCCGGCGATGCCGTCTTTGCCCGTGCCCAGGGACAGGGCGTTAAAGGCGTCCGCCGCCGTGACGCTTCCCTTGTCAAAGGAGCCGCGTATGACCCCGGCAGGCGCGACCGCCACGTCTACCGTCTCGTAGTCCTTGCCTTCCGCCTTCTGCACGCCGTAAATATAGGAATCGGCGATGAGGTTCCCCAGGCTGTCCTCTCCCTGCTCCAGAGCAAAGGTGTCGATGTCGGTGAAGGAAAAGCTGCTCTTTGCCAGCACCTGGTCCCAGGTGTATCCGAATTTCTCAAAGTATTCCTCGTCTACCAGCTCCTTAAACTGCAGCACCTTCGCCTTCATGGCGCTGTCGTCCTTGACGCTGTCGTCCAATGGCTGCAGCTGATACTGGTCCATGGTGTATTTGCCGTCCTCATAGGCGAAGGTCACGATCCCCGCGTTCTCGTTGTACTGCCCCGCCGAAGCGATGACCGTATCACCTGAGACGATAGGTTCATCCAGCTGGGTGTGGCTGTGGCCGCTGATGATCAGGTCGATACCCTCCACCTGGGCCGCCAGGATCTCATCTTCCGACTTTTCCGGATCGCTGGCGTTGGTGCCGCTGTGGGACACGCATACGATCATGTCTACTTTTTCGTGGGCGTGGATTTCCTCTACAGTGGCCCTCGCCGTCTCCACCGGATCCAGGAAATAAGTACCGCTCTCCGGCGCGTAGCTGGCGGATTCCTTTCCAAAGATGCCGAAAACAGCGATCTTCACGCCGCCCCGCTCCAGCACGGTGTAGTTCTTCGCGCCGTAGTTTTCCAGCGCCTGCCGCAGCTTTTCCCCGTCCGCCTTCAGCTCCGGATCAGCCAGGGTGCTTTCCCAGTCGATATTGGCGATGACCATCTGCGGCAGCTTTGTCTTTGATTTCGCGCTCACCGAAACCGCCCTGTTCAGCATGGCCGTAAGTCCCGCTGACCTGTAATCAAACTCGTGGTTTCCCAAAGTCGTCACATCAAAGCCCGCCGCGCCCATGAGCCGCAGCTCGCTGGCCTCTTTTTTAAAGATGGCCTGATACGGCGTACCCATGGAAAAATCCCCGGCGTCCAGCACGAAGGTGGCGTCGTTCTTTTTCTTCTGCTCCTTGATCACCGTCCGGAACTTCGGAAACTTCTCCAAATGAGAGTGCATATCGTGAGAAAAGACGATGGTGATCCTGCCCTTTTCCATCTGGCTGTCTGCCAAGGCGGCGGACGGAGCCAGCGCGGTCAAAACCAGCATCACCGCCAACAGCTTTGCTAAAATCTTCTTCAATATTCTATCCTCGTTTCAATTACAAATTCATACATTATCTGTATCTGTGTTACCTGTGTTCTCTGCGTTGCCCGCATTATCCGCGGCATCACGCTGTGCCTGCAGCACCATTCTATCACATTCCTTCAAACTTCGCCACCAGCTCTTCCTTTTTGGCCTTGGAAAGCTTCTTGATCGCCGCTTCCCGCCGCATGGCCGCTTCCTTCGTGTCGAAGCTTTCGCAGTACACCAGGCGGACCGGCAGCCGCGGTTTGGTGTATTTGGCGCCTTTGCCCGCATTGTGACACTTTACTCTTTTTTCCAGATCGTTAGTCCAGCCGGTGTACAGGCTTCCGTCGGCGCACCGGACCATATACGTGTAATTCAATGCTAAAAACTCCCTGTTATAAATGCCGCCCTCCCTATGAACAATAGAAAAGAGATTTTCAAAAATTCCAAGGAGGAACGTCATGAACGATACTGCCGCCATCGCCGCGCTGCTGCTGATTCCGCTGCTGACCAGCGTCATCGAGACCGATCAAAGGGGTCTGCTTACGGGGCTTTTCATCTCCCTGTACTTTCTCTCAGCCCTGCACCCTGCCCTTTCGCTGGTACCACTGGCCGCGGCTGTGACAGTGTTCTTTCTGCGCCGCCCCAGCGCCGGCCAGCTGTCAGACTGCGTCATCATAAAGAGCCCGGCCATTCCTTTTTTCATGGTGTTTTTCGTCACCATGCTGATCTTCTGCGCCCTCAGCGGCTCCATCTTCCAGTACGGCGCTTATCTCCGCGCTGACGCCGCCGTCCTCCAGCGTTCCAAACAGCTGGCGGGTCTGGCAGTCCTGGCCGGTCCCCTGGTCTTCGGCCGCCTCTGCGACCGCAGAGGCCCCCTGCGCGCCGCCATTTTGCTGGCCCTTACCGCGGAACTATCCGTCCTGCTGATCACGGCGTCCAGTCATTTTGCCGCCTGCTTCTACATCGGCGCCTTTCTGCTCTCCATGTCAGCGTCAGGGCTTTTTATCACAGCGCCTCTGGCCGCCTCGGCCTTTCTGGGACAGCCGCAGTTTCTCCTGACCTATCCCTTCCTGCTGCCGCCCGCCCTGCTGGCCTACGCGGTATCCTGTCAGCTGTCAGAACAAAGCGGCGTCGCCAGCAATCCCGGCGATTTCATGATCACATTATTGCTGCTCTCCTGCCTGTCAGCCTTCTTTCTGCGCCTCAGCTGGAAGCGGAGACTGACCCTGGTCACCGCCCGGAGGATCAGATGAACCTGAGCTTCGGGTCATCACACTCTCCGTCAGATTGGACCGCTCCTCCCACTTTTCCGGAGGAACACCCTTTTGTTTCAGCCGTTCCTTGACGTAGAGGCGGAACAGGGCGTACAGCACCGAGCAGAGCGGGATAAACAGGATCATTCCCACGACGCCCATCAGATTGCCGCCGATGGTGATCGCCACCAGCACCCAGATGGACGGCAGTCCCACGGAATTGCCGACGATATGAGGATACACCAGGTTCCCCTCCACCTGCTGCAGCACCAGGAACATGATCACGAAGGCCAAGGCCTTCACCGGACTGACCATGAGGATCAGCAGCGCTCCGATGACGCACCCGATAAAAGCGCCCACCATGGGGATCAGCGCCGTAAAAGCGATCAAAACGGCGATCAGCATGGCGTACGGCATCCTGGCGATGGTCATGGCGATGAAGAACATGATGCCCAGAATACAGGCGTCCAGGCACTGGCCGGAAATGAATTTGGAAAAGGTCCTGTTGGCCAATGTGCAGACGTAGAGGATCTTCTCAGCCCGTTCTTCCTTGAACAAAGCGTACAGGATCTGCTTTCCCTGCCCTGCCAGGGTCTCCTTCGCCATCAAAATGTAGATCGCGAATACAAACCCGATGAAAAAGTTGACCACAGCGCCGATGATGTTGGTCACAGCGCCGATACCACTGTTGACCATAGCACCCGCCGCGTCCTGCAGAAGGACAGAGATCTTCTGAATGATCTCCTCCCAGTTGACCGCCAGCTTCTGCGACAGATCCTGCAGCGCCTTCCAGTAGCTCATCTTTGAATAGATCCAGTCCTGCAGCGCCTTGTAGGCGTCCGGCAGCTGGGTGGCGATGGTCTGCAGGGTTTCCGCCAGCTGAGGAATGACGATGTACATAGCGATCACGATCAGCCCCACTACCAAAGCCAGGGTCACGATGAAAGAAATCGGCCGCCGCCCTCTCTTCAGCTTATCCGTCCGGCGGAACAGCCAGTATTCGATCCGGCTCATCGGCACGTTGATCACAAAGGCGATGGCCGCGCCCAGAATAAACGGAAACAGCAGGTTCAGAATACTGCCGATGCTGGTCACGACCAGTCCGATATTCTTCACACCCAGATAAAACAGGATACAGGCAAAAGCCATGAGCAATATGATCTTGATATTTTTCTTGTTAAACTCCAGTTCAATCTCCCCCTTTGTTATATCTGTTTGGATATCTTCACTTGGATATTGAAGTCATTGTACCATATTACGCGCCTTTTTACAAATGCGAAAAGCGCTGGTTTTCCCGTGCTTTCCTGTTTTTGCAAAAAGAAAGCAGGCGGCCCGCGTCGAAGCATTTCAACGCAGGCCGCCCGCAGTCATAGCTCTATAATTCCAATATAGTTCTATGCCTTTATCACCATGCATTCCTTACCAAAAAAGCAGATTCCATAGCTGTCTATCACCTGATAGCCCTCTTCCCGCAGCGCCGCTTCGTAGTTTCTGCGCGCAATCTGCTCCGCGGCTTCCCGGCATCCGTCTTCCATTCCCTGGAAAGTATCTGCCACCTTGACTTCTATAACAAAGGCTCTTCCCTTGCGGATTCTCAGCGTCTTCAGAATCAGGTCCGGCCGTCCCGTGCCGCTCTCCCGGTTGGACAACACGCTGTATCCTTTGGCCGCCGCTTTCAGCATGCCGGTCAGGAATCCGTGATAGTAGCTTTCCTTGTAATCGTAAAAGCTGATGGTCTCCAGCAGCTGGTCGCTGAGCAGCTGCTCCACAGCCTCACAGTCGCCTTCTTCCAACGCCTTCAACAGCGGTGTCTGATCTTTTTCCCTCACTTTCTTATCAAACCAGAGCCTGACAGTATTCTTGTATATAGTACGGATCTCCGTGTTGGGAATTGCCATCTTCACATAGGTATCCTCTCCGTCGTATCTCTGCCCGCAGGACTTGAGATACCCGGTGAAATACAGGAAGTTCCACAGGTTGTCCTTGGACTCGTGGATATCCCCGTAGGTGATGTCCTCGTGAATCGGTTTTTCCAGGGTCTCCCCCGCGATCAACTGCTCGATCTCTCCCCGAGTTTCCTCGTCCGCTTCCTCTACCAGCTCTTTGATGATGCTGTTGGAGCTGGTATTGGACCAGTACGGCTTCGGGAAGGTTTCCGGGTCAGCCGCAGCCGTTTTCACATAGTTGATAATGCTCCACGGGTTGTAGATCTCCTTTTTCCCAAAAAGATAACCGTCGTACCAGTCTTTTAGTTCTGGAAACTTATCTTCCAATTCATAATACGCCAGCATCTCCTGGATTTCGGCTTCTGTAAAGCCGAAAGCATCCCCATATTCCGGTCCCATCACAGAATTGATTTCCAGATTGTTCAGCCCGGTGAAAATGCTCTCCCGGCTGATTCTCAGGCAGCCGGTGATGACGGCAAATTCCAAAGCATCGTTGGTCTTTAAGGCCGACTCAAAGAGGGAGCGGATGAAACCGATCATTTCATCGTAGAAGCCGGCGAACCAGGCGTTTTCCAGTGGCACGTCGTATTCGTCGATAAGAATGATGCACTTGCGCCCGTGGTATTTTTCCAGACATCTGGACAGAGTCTTCAATCCGTCGGCATACAGCTCCCGATCGCTCTTTCCCTGCAGGACAGACTGAAACGCGGTTCTCTCCTGTTCTGTCAGGGCGGGGCACTCCAAGGCGTAGCTGTGCCGCTCAAACTCCCTGATGATCTCCTTCCTCAGCATTTCATACGCTAATTCAAAATCCGGCTGCTTTCCCGACTTCAGCGACAGATTGATTACCGGATACTGCTGCTGATGCCGCAGATAGGCTTCGCCGCACTTGGATATGGCCAGATCATCGAAGATGTAGCCGTTGTCGATCCTGCTGCCGTCCGGCTTCCGCTCATCTTCAAAGAATCTCCTGAACATGCTCTGGTTCAGGGTCTTGCCGAAGCGCCTCGGACGGGTGAACAGGGTCACGCCAGCATTTCCATCTAATAGTTCTTTGATCATCAATGTTTTATCTACATAATATGACCCTCTGTCAATGATTCTTTTCAAATCCTCTTGTCCAATAGGAATCGGTTTCTTCATCTGCCTCACCTCACTATCTATAGTATAAACG
>CALLDR010000120.1 GCA_937997955.1 uncultured Emergencia sp.
AAGATGCAGATTCTATTTGTCTGCATCTCTTTTATTTTTTGACTCCCGATACGCGTTGAGGGCATAGACCATATTGTACTGCAGGTGTACCCGCATGATATTGGCCGCTTCATCAAAATCGCCGGTTTTAATACAGTCCAAAATTTCATTGTGTCCATAATTAATGTTTTCAGAGTAGACCGGATCGCTGTAATAGTACATGTTGGACAGCAGATTGACCTTCGCCCTCAGCCTCTTTGCGGAATCGTCCAGATACCGGTTCTGGGCGTGGCGGTAGAAGATCAGATGAGCGGCGTCAGAATAATGGGACCAGCCCTCTATGTCTCCGGCGGCCAGACACTGGTTTCTCGCGTCTACGATCTGTTCCAGATCATAGATGAGCGGGGCGTGGGTAAAAGAATTTTTGCAGAACAGAATAGCCAGGGCGTCAAATTCGCTGATGCACTGATACAGTTCCCGGATATCGGCATCGGTGAAATCGATCACGGCGACGCCCAAGTTGGTATAAGTGTTGACCAGGCCTTCTTCTGTCAGGCGGGTCAGGGCCTCCCGGATCGGCGTCTGGCTGATGCCGAACCGCTCCTTCAGTTCCTTCAACGTCAGCTTCTGGCCGCAGTGCAGCCGCTGCTTGATGATGTCATGATAGAGCTCCTGGTAGACTTGCTCTGTCAAAGTGGTTTTCGCTCCCATCCTCTCCTCCTCATAAAGCTTAGGCTGCCCTTATTTTACCATTTGTTTGGGAAAAATTCAAATAGTTTTGCAATATAAAAATAAAATTTACAAAAAAATACGCCAAAAAGTTGATTTTGAGACGATGATATGATATATTATAAAAAACGGATAAATTTTGCAAAATATTTCACCGAAAGGAGAAGCATTAGATCATGAAAGAATATAAATGGCCTTATGAGAACGAGATCGGCGACCTGCAGGTTGACCAGTCCGAGGTTCTGGTACTGGGCGGCGGTCTGGCAGGCTGCTTTGCCGCTATCGCGGCGGCCAAGAAGGGCAAATCCGTCATCATGGTAGAAAAGGGCGCTACCGTCAGGAGCGGAAGCGCGGGAACCGGTTTTGATCACTGGGAATCCGCATGCACCAATCCGTGTTCGGAGGTGACGCCAGAGGAGATCGCAGAAGCCTACGTGGACGAGCAGAGCCACTACAGCAACGGCATCGCCCACTATATCGAGTGCCGGGAGGGCTACGACCGGCTTTTGGATATCGAAAGCTTTGGCGGCAAGGTCAGAGATACGGAAGGGGAATTCGAGGGAGCTGAGTTCCGCGACGCTGAGACCAAGCTGATGTTCGCCTACGACTATAAGAATAAATTTACCCTGCGGGTATGGGGCTCCACCTTCAAACCGGCGCTGTACAACCAGTGTAAAAAGCTGGGCGTGAAGATCTTTGACAGGACAGAGGCTACCGCGCTGCTGACAGCCCTGGAAAACGGCAAAAAGCGGGGGATCGGCGCCATGGGTATGAACGTGCGCACGGGAAAATTCCACGTGTTCAAGGCAAAATCCACCGTGCTGTGCATGTCCAGACCGGCCCGCGTGTGGCTGTTCAACCCCGACCTGGTGGGTCTGTGCGAATTTCGCCCGATGCAGAGCATCGGAAGCGGCCATGCCATGGGAGCCAGAGCCGGCATGGAATTCACGATGATGGAGAAGTCCGTCAAAGGTGAGTTCTCCGCCGCGGGCAGAAGCTTTCCGCCTTACGGCGCGGGCAACAACCACAACACCTGGTACGCGGCCACCATGGTGGACGCCAGAGGCGTGGAGATCCCGTATCTGGACCGAGACGGAAATGTTTTGGAGACGGTTTCTCAGAGATATTATCCGGTAGAAGGACAGAAGTTCTTCCTGAAAGGCGGCGTCATCGACGAGCCGAAGTACGAGTACAGAGGGCCGGAGACGATGCCTTTTGATGAGCTGATGAAGCGGGGCTATCAGCTGCCGTTTTACGCGGATCTGTCCAGAATGCCGGAGATGGAGCGAAAAGTCATCTGGGGCATGATGGTAGGTGAAGAGGGAAAGACCAAGATCCCTATTTTGCAGAATTACACAGAGAGGGGCTTTGATCCGGCAAAGCACTGCCTGCAGAGCTACGGCACAGGCTGGCAGTCGGCGGCCTTTCTGACCCAGGAGAGACAGCTCTTCGGCGCGCCGGGCGGTATTATGCACGACTGGGATCTGAAGACCAACATCGACGGCATCTACGCGGCCGGCGACCAGCTCTTCGCCTCTGACTGCTGCGGATACGCCTGCGCTACCGGCCACTACGCGGGCAGAAAAGCAGCTGATTACGCGGACGCGGCAGCGTACATCGAGCCAAAGCAGGAGGATATCGACGCGGAAATGAAGCGGCTCTACGCGCCGCTGGAAAAGGAAGACGGCATGAACTGGCGTGAGCTGAATATGGCCATTTCCAAGGCCATGCAGAACTACTGCGGCGGTGTCAAATGCGCGGACCTGCTGAAGGAAGGACTGGATCTTTTGGAAAGCTATGAAAAGGAAAAAGTACCGCAGCTGTCCGCCGTCACACCGCATGACCTGATGCGGACCCACGAGGTGCTGGACATTCTGGAGGTGGCGAAGCTGATCCTCAACGCCTGCCTCATGAGAGAATCCAGCTCCGGCCCGCTGTGCTTTGAGAGAAGCGATTTCCCGGAAATGGATCCGGAAAAGGACAGACATTTCATCACTATTAAAATGGAAGACGGCAAGCCGGTCAAGGGCGTCGTAGAGCACGACTATTTCGGAAATCTGAAGGAAGAGTATGAAAAGCGGAACCAGGATTATATCAAAGAGATGGGAGGCGCGAACTAATGGAAAAGAAAGAACTGTATACATCTGTTGTCAGCAGCAGCGCCAGACCGATCCTCTACGATGAGGAACTGTGCATCGGCTGCAACCGCTGTGCCGATGTGTGCCAGGTAGATGTGCTGGTGCCCCAGATTGAGAAGGGCAAAGGAAGGCATCCTATCGTCATGTATCCTGGAGAGTGCTGGTACTGCGGGGCCTGCGTCATGGAATGTCCTGTCAAAGGAGCCATCAGGCTGCAGCATCCGCTGATGAATGAAGCGAAGTTTGTTCCAGTGAAGGAAGCAAAATAACTACCTGCCTTTTATTTAAGTGAAAGCCCCTGCCGATGTGATATCTGCAGGGGCTTTGCCGCATCGTAAAATCATGATATAGTATTGATTCAGATCATGTACAGCCTTCGCGGAGCGGAGTCCTCTGTGCCGGCCCGCCGGGCCGGTTTGCAATCCCCGATTAACGGAGCTGTTATTTGTACAGCAGGTCTTCGCAGTATCTGTAAACGAACTCTGTCGGAGTGATGCCCTGTTCCTTTGCGCCTGTCAGGGACATGATCGTGTTCGCCGGCATGATCTCCTCGATCTTTTTGTTCAGAGATTCAGCGTCGCCATCGTACAGATACTCTTCAGCGCCGCAGATAACACCGGCCGTGTTGTGCCACCACTCTACCTGATAGAGGATGCCCCTGTCATCGATCAGCTTAGCCAGGCGGATCTCTTCTTCCTGAGAGGAGGCTTTCAGTCCGTTGTTGGAAGAGCCAAAGATGTATCTGCAGTTCAGTTTTGGAATCGTATCGTCGTCAAAGATACCGCCGATGGCGCAAGGGCTGAGAATGTCCACATCCTGGAACAGCACGTCGGATACCAGGCAGGTGTCGATGTTGTAACCCGGGTGTTCCTCGATGAAGCGCTGTACTGCGGCCTCATCGATGTCCGCGATGGTCAGCTTGGAAACACCGCCTTCCAGCAGGTGCTCGCCCATGTACCAGCCTACCGCGCCCAGTCCCATCAGGGCTGCGCTCTTTCCTTCCACACTGTGGATGCCTTCCTTAAAATTGATGGCTTCCAGCAGCGCCAGGTAGACCCCGTATGCGGTCGGTTTTCCCGTTTCGCCGGTTTTCGCCTTTGGTCCGCCGGTGTACTGCATGGAATAGCCCTGCTCGATCATGACGTCGCTCATCTCCGTCGGGAAGTTCATATCCGGGCCGGTCATATCCCGACAGCTGTCCAGAGCAAAGGCCAGGAAGCCCATGATCTCCATGTTGTCCAGATCCAGAGGATCCATGGTGACAGTCGCCTTGCAGCCGCCGAACGGAAGGTGGCCGGCGATGTTTTTAAAGCTCATGCCTCTTCCCAGATTCAGGCCGTCGATGATGACCTCGATTTCCGGTTCGTCATAGGAGTGGCGGCGGATACCGCCTGCCATGATGGAATGACTTTTGTTGAGCAGGCCCAGCTTGCGGCTGTGCTCGTTCATCATATAGCGGATATCGTATTTTTCATAGTAGAAGATATCGATGCCGAAATGCTTGCCGGCTCTCAGCAGGTCGATGACCTCCTCCAGGTATTCCTTCTGGCCGTATTTCTCAAAGAGGGACCAGACCTCTTTTGTATTCAGATATCTCGCGTCTTCTGTAAAGATGCCGTCGATCCACCATGCGTGGTTATATTGTGCGAAATCAAAATCTTTTTCCCACTCTTTGGCTGCGTACAGACGGACAGCGCCTGTTTTGAAGTCGTAACGGATCTTCATCGTGGTCAATCCCTCTTCGCGCAGCGGGATAAATAAACTTTTTTCCATGGTTTCCTCCTCATATATGAGCTCAGTGCGTTTTGTGAAACATGATGCATGATGCATCTGACTGAAGGAAATTATACCATGAAACCGTTGATTTGTCAATTTTGAGAGACGCCTGCCCGGCCTTTTGCGGGAAGCGGCGCGGCTACAGCGCGTCTGTATCTTCTGCGCATCTCAGCGTGTAGACGTCGGTGCGCCTTGCGGAAAGCAGGGGGAGCTGGCTGCGGATCCTGTCAGCCTCCGACAGGTCGATCTCCGTGATCTGGAATCCTTCTTTCTCGCCGGCCTCTTTGATGATGTCTCCCCATGGGGATACCAGCAGAGAGTGACCCCACGCCACATAGGAGGAGGCCTCATCTCTGGCAGGCGAGGTTCCCGCCACGAAGCATTGATTGTTCAGCGCCTGGCTGCGGAACATGATCTGCCAGTGAGCCGGGCCGGTAGTCATGTTGAAAGCCGCGGGAACCAGGATCAGCTTCGCGCCTTTCAGCGCCATGAGGCGTCCCAGCTCGGGAAATCGAAAATCAAAGCAGACGCAGATGCCTATTTTGCCAAATTCCGTGTCGAACACTGTGACCTGATTTCCCGCCGACAGCGTATCGGACTCTCTGAAAGACTGGCCGCCTTCTACATCGATATCGAAGAGGTGGACTTTGCGGTGCTTCGCGATCTGACGGCCCTGACGGTCAAAGACGTAGGCCGTGTTGTACACTTTGCCGCCGTCCAGCTCCGGCACAGTTCCTGCGGACAGATAGACCTGATGCTTCGCCGCCAGCTGGCTCAGCCTTTGCCAGGTATCTCCGCCTTCCTCCTCAGCATAGAGAGGAAAGTTTTGCGTGACATAGGGGCACTGGAACATTTCTCCCAGAGTGACCAGGTCGGGCTTTTCCGGCATTACCTTGTCTATGTATGCCTCAACCTGCGCGAGACTGCGCTGTTTTTCAGGATAGACGTGAGTCTGAAGCTGCGCGATTTTCATAGATTTTGATCCTCCTTATACCTCGTTATAATTTGTAGCTCATTTAAAATTGTCAGAAAACAACACCGCATGGAGGCTGTGGCCCGCGCGGTGTTTCGTTCAGTGAATGGGGGAGTCAGCTACTTCTCTCCCGCGTTTCTCTCCTGGTATTCTTTATATGCGTTCAGGGCGTAGACCATGTCGTACTGCAGGTGGTTTCGCATCAGGTCGGCGGCCTGATCAAAGTCTTTCTGCCTGATCAGTTCATAAATCCTGGTGTGGCAGTCGTTGATGGCCTCCACATTGGTGGGCTGATAGTACATGCAGGACAGGACCTCGATTTTGGCTCTGACCTTCTTGGCGGCATCGTTGAGATACTCGTTCTGGGCATGGCGGTAGAACGCGGTGTGAAACTGCTCAGAGTATTCCTTCCACTCATTGATCTCGCCCTGTTCCAGCAGGGCGTTGCCCTTTTTTAATATCTGCTCCAGCTCAAAGAGCAGGGGAGCCTCGGAAAAAGCGTTTTTGCAGAAGCGGATCGCCATGGCGTCCAGCTCGCCGATAAAGTGATAGATCTGACGGATGTCCTCGTCGGTAAACTCGGTTACGGTAACGCCGCAGTTGGAGTAGTAGGTCACCAGGCCGTTTTCCGCCAGACGGGTCAGGGCTTCTCGGATGGGGGTATGGCTGACGCCGAACCGCTCCTTGAGAATCTTCAGAGTCAGTTTTTGTCCGCAGACCAGCCGCTGGTCTGTAATATCGTGATACAACTCGTCGTAAATTCGCTCCGAAAGCGTGGATTTACTGGTTTTGCCTGCCATAATTTCACCTCAAAATTAGAATATCTGTCTGCTTATATTTTACCAAAAAGCCGGGAAAAAGCAATAAGAATGATAAAAAAGTTCGGGATTTTGCAAAATATATACCGCTCATAAAAAGAAAGTGTGACGAAAAAAGAGAATGCGGAGATCTTCCTCCGCATCCTCTTTTAGAAAGGCTGTAATATTTGTTTACGGACTTCTTACCAGGAGAAGTCATAGAAGTAATAAACACCTTCAATTGGAAGTGTGTGCAGCTTCAGATTCGCGTTATGCGCGTACAGCATGGTCGGATTATATAATACCGCGTAAACCGCTTCGTCCTGGATCTTAGTAAAGATCTCTTCATAAACCGCGGTACGGTCATCATCATCGATGGTAGCCGCGGCTTTCTCAAAGAGCGCGTCGATCTCCGGATTGGAGTAGCGGGCATTGTTCGCCATGCCGATATAATCAGAGCATACTGCCATGGACACCTGCTGCGTATCGCCTTCCAGAGACATCTGCAGACAGGTCAGGCCGAAATCGCCCTGGCTCAGCTTTTCCAGATAAGCGTTGAACTCAAGGACTTCGATCTTAACGGCCAATCCGACGGCCTTCAGGTTGGACTCGACCATCTCTGCGAGGGTTTTATACTGTTCCGCGACGTACATGGTTCCCAGGTCAGTGTCTTCCGCAACACCGGCTTCCTTCAGCAGGGCTTTCGCCTTATCCGGATCGTAGCTGTACTGGGTCTGTTTGTCACTGTAGCCCGGTCTGTCCGGCGTCAGCAGGTTGGAGTTTGCTTCACCCTGGCCTTCCTGAATGGCAGCGACCATGGATTCGCGATCCATAGCATAGTTGATAGCCTGACGGAACTTCACGTTATTATATGGTTCTTTTTCTGTGTTCATCGCGATGAACGCAAAAGTGGTCTGTGTGGCTGTGGCAGTCTTGATCTTATCGCTGCCTTCCAAAGAGCTGAGGACAGAAGCGTCGACCTCCGCGAAGTCATAATCGCCGGACTGTACGCCCATGCCCAGGGCCGCAATATCGCTGATGACCTTGAAGGTCACGTTCTTGATCGACGCTTCGCCCATGTAGTAGCCGTCGTAGGCTTCCAGCGTCAGGGTGTCGCCGTCTTTGTGATCAACAAACTTATACGGTCCGCAGCCGATCGGCTTCTGGGCGAAATCCTCTTTGCTGGCCGATTCGCCATATGCCTTGCAGGCGATGAACATCTGGTCCATGGAGGCCAGGAATGGGGCATAGACTTCTTTTGTGTATACCTCAATGGTGTAATCGTCTACGATCTCGTAGTGGTCAAAGCCTTCCACCACGGCGCCCTGATACTTGGAGGCCGCGTAGGTGTCCAGCGTATAAGCGATATCCGCGGCTGTCAGCTTGCTTCCGTCGTGAAACGTTACATCGTCGCGGAGATAGAAGGTATAGCACTTTCCGTCATCGCTGATCTTCCAGTCTTTTGCCACGCGGGGTTCCAGCTGGGTCTGGTCCTCGTAATTCTTACGAAGCAGCGTGTCGTAGATCTGTCCGTTGATATGATGCTCCGCGGCGCTGCTCCAGTCAGAAGGATGGAGGGTATCGTAGTCCGCGTCTATGGCCACCTTCAGGTCAGTTCTTTCCGCGTCTCCGTTGTCCCCGCCGCTTCCGCCGCAGCCTGCGAAGAGACCCATGGTCAGGGCCAGGGATAAAGCCAGGACGGCCCCTTTGATTAAATTCTTCTTCATTTTTTTTCTCCTTTCGGTACTTTATCAATCCGCAGGTTACTCTGCGAAGTGAAAGACATGTTTTGTGTAAAGGTCTGTCAGCCGGATGGCCTCTCTCACATCTGCCTTTGATATGATGGAACTTTGGCTGTGGGGGAATCTGTCTACGACGGAGATGCCCGCGACCCGCACGCCTGTGCCGCTCATATTCATGCTGCTGGCGTCGGTACCGCCTCTGTCCATGACGTCCCGCTGATATTTAATGTTGTTTTCTTCACAGCAGGAGATCATCGTATCTACCAGGTACTCGTCCAGCATGGCAGATGGATTGCCAATGGACACGCCGACGCCTTCGCCCACCGCGTTGGCTCCCTCCAGATCTGTAGGGTAAAAATGATCAGGCGTTACGTCGACGGAGATGCCGATGTCCGGACGGATCCGCTCTGCCGATACTACGGCTCCGCGGCAGCCCACTTCCTCCTGAACGGTAAATACATAGTAGACGTCGTTGGGGCCGGTACCATCGTTTTGCTTCATGGCCTCGATCAAAATGTAGCAGCCAACCCTGTCATCAAAGGATTTGGAGACGATCCGCTCGTTCTGCAGTTCATAATAATTGCCGATGAAACCGCAGTAGTCGCCGACTTTGACGTATTTCTCGGTTTCTTCTTTGGACGTGCAGCCGATGTCTATGTACAGTTTGCCGCTGTTGTTTTTTGCTTCTTCCACGGGACCGTCACAGCCGACCACGCCGATCGTTCCGTTCTGGAATACTACCTTGTCGTTATACAGCGCGCTGGTCCAGACGAAGCCTACACTGCAGACTTTGATGCGGCCGTCTCCTTCGATTTTCTTAACCTGCAGGCCGATCTCGTCCATGTGGGCAGCCAGCATGATTTTTTTCTTGTCGGGATGGACGGCGCCGTATTTGACGGCGATCAGGTTGCCTACGGCGTCGGTGAACATTTCATCGCAGAAGCCTTCGATTTCTCTTTTGATGATGGTTCGGATGTTTCTTTCCCTGCCTGCGACGCCCCAGGCCTGGGTCAGTTCTTTCAATAGTTTCATAAGAAATTTTATCTCCTTTCCAGAGGGATATATTTTTCTATGACCCTATATTATCAAATTTGAATGAATTTTGCAATAAAAATTTTGCAAAATTCTTGACAAATTTTATAAAATAGGGTAGAGTAATGACAAGAAAAAAACGGAATTATGTAAACGGAGGAAGCATTATGTATAAGTATGTAATTAAAAGACTGTTATTGACAATCCCCGTTCTGTTTGGCGCCGTCTTTCTGGTGTTTGCTATCATGCAGCTGACGCCGGGCGACCCCGGTTCCCTGATCCTGGGCATCACGGCAAAACAGGCAGACATCGACGCTCTGAATCACGAGCTGGGCGCGGATCAGCCTTTCTTTGTACAGTTCTTCAACTATATCAAAGGTATCGTCTGTCATTTTGACTTCGGCCAATCCTATCAGACACGGCTGCCTGTCTTAAATGAGATCCTCGCCAGATTTCCCAATACCTTCTGGCTGGCGCTGTGGTCCATGATCTTCAGCGCGGTAGTCGGCATCATCTTCGGTATCATCTCCGCTGTCAAGCAGTATTCTCTTATTGATAACGTACTGACTACATTGTCCATGCTGCTTTCAGCGATCCCCGGATTTTGGCTGGGGCTGATGCTGATGCTGCTGTTTTCTCTGAAGCTGGGATGGCTGCCGACCAACGGTGTGGATACCTGGACCGGATACATTTTGCCGGTAGTAACCCTGTCTCTGTCCGGCATTGCCAGCGAGATCCGTTTGACCCGGTCCACCATGCTGGAGACCATACGGCAGGACTATATCCGAACGGCGAAATCAAAGGGAGCGCCGGAGAAAATCGTAATCTTCCGGCATGCGCTGAAAAACGCCTTGCTGCCGGTCATCACCAACATGGGCATGAACTTTGGTTCCAGCCTGGGCGGCGCTGTCATCATCGAGACGGTATTCGGGATTCCAGGCGTCGGCATGCTCATCGTCAGCTCTATCCGCCAGAAGGATACGCCGATGATCATGGGAGCGACGCTGTTTCTGGCCGTCCTGTTCTGCCTGGTCATGCTGGTGGTAGACATTCTGTACGCTTACATCGACCCGAGATTGAAAGCAAAGTATAAGAGCTGATCAGGCGGAAAGGAGAGAAGGATCAATGAAAGCGAATTCAAAGAAAAACAGCCAGATGAAAGAAATCTGGCGCAGATTTAAAAAGAGCAAGACTGCCATGCTGGGACTGGTTCTCCTGATTCTGGTCGTACTTATGGCCGTCTGCGCGGATCTGATCGTACCTTACGAGGAGGCCATCACCCAGGCTCCCGTGGACAGGCTGCAGGGTCCCAGCGCCGAGCACTGGTTCGGAACCGATAATCTGGGAAGAGACGTCTTTGCCCGCGTGGTGCATGGCTCACGATATTCCCTGCTGATCGGTATTTCCACCAGCGTCCTGTCGCTGCTGATCGGCGGCCTGCTGGGCGCCATCGCCGGGTTCTACGGCGGCAAAGTAGACAATATCATCATGCGGCTCACCGATGTAGTCATGACCGTGCCGCCGATTCTGCTGTCCCTGGCCGTAGTAGCGGCGCTGGGACCGAATCTGAGAAACCTGCTCATCGCCATCACGATTTCCTGTATACCCAGCATGGTCAGAATGGTTCGGTCCGTGGTTCTGACCGTAGTAGACAACGACTATATAGAAGCGGCAAAGTCCTACGGAGGATCGGACATGAGGACGATTCTCAAATACGTTATTCCGAACGCTTTGGGTCCGATCATCGTTACCACCACCATGAACGTGGCCAATATGATCCTGTCCGCGTCCGGTTTGTCTTTCCTCGGCATGGGCGTACAGCCGCCCGCACCGGAGTGGGGAGCCCTGCTGTCTGACGCGAGACAGTTCATGTTTACAGCGCCGGGCATGCTGTACTTCCCTGGGCTGTTCATCGTTATCGCGGCGCTCAGCTTCAATCTGGCAGGCGATGGTCTGAGGGACGCTCTGGATCCGAAGCTGAAAAACTAGGGGAGGTATACAGAAATGAAAGAAACATTCTTGAAGGTAAAGGACCTTGAAGTCATATATAAGACAGACTTAGAGACTGTTTACGCCGTCAATGGGATTTCCTTTGATCTGGCAAAGGGAGAAACCCTCGGCCTGGTTGGGGAGACCGGCGCGGGAAAAACCACCACTGCGTTGTCCATTCTTCGCCTGCTGCCAGAACGCACGGCGCAGATAAAAGGCGGCGATATCCAGCTGGAAGGAAAAAGCCTCCTTTCGCTGCCGGAAAAAGAAATGCAGCGCATCCGGGGAGAAAAGATCTCTATGATCTTCCAGGATCCCATGACCGCGCTGAATCCGGTGCTGACCGTAGGAGACCAGATCGCGGAGTCCCTGCTCCTCCACGATGATGTAGGAAGGAGCAAGGAAGTTATTGATGGCCGGGTAGAGGAGGTCCTGGAGCTGGTAGGCATACCCGCGTCGAGAAAGAAGGACTATCCCCATCAGTTTTCCGGCGGAATGAAGCAGAGAGTGGTCATTGCCATCGCTTTGGCGTGCAATCCGGGACTGCTCATCGCAGATGAACCGACCACCGCTTTGGACGTAACCATTCAGGCTCAGGTGCTGGCGATGATGCAGGAACTGAAGGAGAAGTTGGATACTGCCATGATCATGATTACCCATGATCTGGGCATCGTTGCCCAGACCTGCGACAAGGTGGCTGTCATGTACGCCGGCGAAATCATCGAATACGGCTCTGTAGAGGATCTGTTTACCGGCGAAGCCCATCATCCGTATACTGTGGGGCTCTTCGGGTCTATTCCAAGTCTGGAGAGTGAAGAGGACAGGCTCCATCCTATCGACGGCATGATGCCGGATCCTACCGATCTGCCTAAGGGCTGCGCATTCTCGCCGAGATGCCCGAGGTGTATGGAAAAATGCGGAGAAGCGCATCCGGAGCAATACGGATCAGGCAGTCATAAGATCAGATGTCATCTCTTTGATGAGTCAGGGAAGGAGGACGGACCGTGGGAAAACCGTTAATTGAATTAGAAAACCTGAAAAAATACTTTGATGTAGGAAAAGGGGCAAAGCTCCACGCCGTGGACGGCGTAACCATGAAGATCAACCAGGGCGAGACCCTGGGAGTCGTAGGAGAATCCGGCTGCGGAAAGTCTACTTTGGGCAGAACCGTGCTGAAGCTTCATGAGCCGACCTCCGGCAGGATTATCTTTGACGGACAGGACATCACGAACTACAAGAGCAGGCAGATTCACAGGATACGCCAGGATATGCAGATGATCTTCCAGGACCCTTATTCCAGCTTGAATCCCCGCATGTGCGTGCAGGAGCTGATCGCGGAGCCTCTGATCATCAACCGGGCATGTAAGAGCAAAGGGGAGGTCTTCGACAAGGTCAGCGAGCTGATGGATACAGTGGGTCTCGCCCAGCGGCTTTCCGGCGCTTATCCTCATGAGCTGGACGGCGGCCGGCGGCAGAGAATCGGTGTGGCAAGAGCGCTGGCTCTGAACCCGAAATTTATCGTCTGTGACGAGCCGGTTTCCGCCCTGGACGTATCTATCCAGGCACAGATCCTGAATCTTCTCATGGATCTGCAGGATGAGCGGGAGCTGACGTATATGTTTATCACCCATGATCTCAGCGTGGTGCGCCATATTTCCGATCAGATCGCGGTCATGTATCTGGGACAGTGCGTGGAGTTCGCGCCTTCCAGAGAGCTGTTCAAAAATCCGATGCACCCGTATACAAAGGCTTTGCTCTCTGCTATTCCGGTACCCAGCATCGAGATGAAGAACAAGAAGATTCAGGTCATCAAAGGTGAGGTGACCAATCCGGTGAATCCAAAGCCGGGGTGCCGCTTTGCCAGCCGCTGTCCATACGCTTCTGATCAGTGCAGGGCCGCGGACATGGCTTTTGAAGAAAAACAGCCGGGCCATTTCGTGGCCTGCTGTAAGGCGGAACAAAATCTGTTGTAAAAGGAGAGGAAATGGTGAGTTTGGAAGAACGAGTGAAGAGATTGAAAGAGCATCAGAGGAAACAGCACGCATTTGACCATGCCATGGGACTTTTGACCTATGACGCGGCTACGTCCATGCCGCCGGGGGCTTCGGCGTCCCTCGGCGATACTCTGGAAACTCTCAGCGGAGAGGTCTACAGTCTGACCGTGGAACCGTCCTACAAGGCTCTGCTGGAAGAACTGTATGGGGAGAGGGAGAGGCTGGATTTCCAGACCCGCCGGGAGGTGGAGGTCCTCCGCGAAAGGCTGTCGAAAATGGAAAAAGTGCCGAAGGAAGAGGTCATGGCGCTGGAAGCGCTGCAGAATCAGGCGAACCACAGCTGGGAGATGGCGAAGAAGGCCGATGACTTTGATCTCTTCGCGCCCAGCCTGAAACAGCTCATCGAGGCCAAGAAGCGGTACGCGGCGTATATCAATCCGGGCGGCGATGTCTATGACACTCTGCTGGATCAGTTTGAAAAGGGTATGACCCAGGCGCAGACCGATCCTCTTTTCGATATGCTGCGCCAGGAACTGGTACCTTTGATCAAGGCTGTGGGCCAGGCGGACCAGCCGGATACCGGTTTCCTGGAGGGGCCTTTTGATATTGCCGCTCAGAAGGAGCTGTCGGAATACGTCATGGAAGTTATGGGCATAGACAAAAATCGATGTATCCTGGGAGAAACAGAGCATCCGTTTACTACAGAGTTTTCCAAGAATGACGTGAGGATCACCACCAAGTATGTGGCTGACGATCTGACCAGCAACTTGTACAGCGTTATCCACGAAAGCGGTCACGCTATGTATGAATTGTCTATTGATGATGCTTTGCTCCATTCTGTTTTGGGAGAAGGGGCGACTACGGCGATTCACGAGTCACAGTCCCGGCTTTGGGAAAACTACATCGGACGGAGCCTGCCCTTCTGCAGGCTGATCTTCTCGAAGATCCAGGATCTGTTCCCGGCGCAGATGAAAGGCGTCAGCGCGGAGGACTTTTACCGGGCTGTCAATGCAGCGCGGCCTTCGCTGATCCGCACCGATGCCGACGAGCTGACCTACGCGCTCCATGTGATGATCCGCTACGAGCTGGAAAAGCGTATTTTTCGAGATGAGATCGCTGTGGAAGAGCTTCCGGAAGCGTGGAACGGCCTTTATATGGAGTATTTGGGCGTCGTTGTCCCGGATCATACCCGCGGTGTGCTGCAGGACGCTCACTGGGCGGGAGGCGCCTTCGGATACTTTCCCAGCTATGCTCTGGGTACGGCATATTCCGCTCAGATCTTTGACGCGTTGAAACGGAACGTGGACGTGGATGCCTGCTGCGCGTCCGGGGATTTTGGGCCGGTAAGGCAGTGGCTGACTGAGAAGATTTACCGCCACGGCATGTTATACACCGCCGATGAGCTGATCCGGCGGACCTGCGGCGGCGCCTTTGATCCGTCGTATTATGCAGCTTATCTGAAAGAAAAGTTCACCGGGCTGTATGGACTGTAAGGAGGTGGGGCTGTGGATATGATCGAAAGGCTGTGCGGCCTGCTGGAATTTAAAAGCGTGGCTGACAGGAGCCAGGCGGAGCCGGGGTGCCCTTATGGAAGGGAAGTAACGGGCGCGCTGGAATATATGCTGGACCTGTGCGGCAGTTTTGGATTTCGGACGAAGAACGCTGACGGGCGGTACGGCTATGCGGAGATCGGCCAGGGAGATGAGCTGATCGGAATTCTGTGCCATCTGGATGTGGTTCCGGAAGGAAAGGGCTGGAAGTACCCGCCTTTTAGCGGTACTCTGATGAGCCAGACTGACGGTGAGCGGCTCTACGGCCGGGGCGCTCTGGATGACAAAGGGCCTGCGATTGTTTCTGTTTACGCTATGAAGGACCTGCTGCAAAGCGGCAGGCCGCTGGATAAGAGGATACGCATCATCTTTGGACAGACGGAAGAAAACGGGGAATGGGATGATATTGCGGATTACGCGGCAAATGAGGAGCTGCCTGATTATGGATTCACGCCGGATGGAGACTTTCCGGCTATCTATGCTGAAAAAGGGCTGATGGTGATCAAGCTGACCGCGCCTTTGGCAGGCAGCGGATTTGTTTCTGTGCACGGAGGCAGCGCGCCGAACATGGTGCCGGATCAATGCGTCGCAGTAACGGATGCCGGAGCCTTTGAGACGACCGGCAGATCCACCCATGGAAGCACCCCTTGGGACGGAGAAAACGCCATCACCAAGATGATGGAACATCTGGCCGCCCTGGATGAGGAATCCGGCGGGGAATCCGGCAGGGAAGCTGACGGGGAAGCTGGCAGCGTACCGCTGGCCAACATCTATATGGAAACGATCGGACATTGTTTCCATGGAGAGAAAACTGGCTGTGATTTTGAGGACGAAAAGAGCGGAAAGCTGTCGCTCAACGCCGGATTGATCCGGGTAGAAGAGACCTCGGAAGGAGAGATGATCTGTCTCTACCTGGATATCCGCTATCCTGTTACTTTCGACGGTCTTCAGATCGCCGATGCTGTAGCGGAACGCATGAAGCCGTTCGGCATTGAGGCGGATATGATCCATCACATGGAGCCGGTATATATGGATAAGAATGGACCGGTCATGGCCCGTCTGCTCGCCGCTTACAGGGAATTTACCGGCGATGGTTCCGAGCCTCTGCTTATCGGCGGCGGAACCTATGCCAGATCCATGCCCAACATTATCGCTTTCGGTCCCAACTTTCCGGGTCATCCCTGCCCAGAGCATCAGGAAAACGAATACATATTGACAGAGGATCTTCTGATGCTGCGGAAGATCTACAGGAGGGCGTTGGAACTGCTGGTGGAGTGAGGTTTTGTCTATGGGAAGGACGCCTTTTCCGAACTTCACAGTTTATCGCTGACTGCGCGGACTTCGCAGACTGCGGTTATCTGAAAACGGATTTTTTTGATTTTTAGGTACAACTTATGGTGCTGTTTTCGACCGAAAACAGAAAAAAATAAAAAATAGGTACAACTCGCCCCCCGAGCATCAAAGGGGGTGTCCCCATTGAAAAGGGAAAAGTTGTACCTTTTTTATTGTTTTTTGTCGTCTCAGATGAATTTTTTGCTTTTCTACAGACTTTGACGGGGCAAACGGCGGCAATACGGCGAGAGAGCAAAGGGAGTGGTTGTACCTAAATTTCAAAAAAGGCGATTTTAGGATAACTCCCCTTTCAGATAGCCCTTTGTCAGATAACTCCCCCTTTGAAAGAGCGGCAGCAGTTGGCCTTTGATGGTGTGGCCAACTGCGGTCAATCGCGGCCACCAGCGGCAAACAGCCGCGATATCTGTGGCGCCGCTATTTCAGCCTTTCCGGATTCAGCCCTTCCAGCTCCGGAACCACAAACAGGCCGTCCTTGCGAATCAGCTTGTCGTCCAGCCAGATTTCGCCGCCGCCGTATTCCGGCCGCTGGATCATGACCAGATCCCAGTGAACCGCCGATTTGTTGCCGTTTGGCGCGTCCTCATAGCACATGCCCGGCGTCAGATGGAAGCTGCCGCAGATCTTCTCGTCGAAGAGCGTATCCTTCATCGGGTGCAGCACGTACGGGTTGACGCCGAAAGCGAATTCGCCAAAGTATCTGGCCCCTTCGTCCGTATCCAGATAGGCGTTGATGCGCTGGGTATTGTTGGCTGTGGCTTCGACGATTTTGCCGTTCTTTACCTCAAAACGTATATTTTCATAGGTGAAGCCCTGCGCCTGACTTACCGTATTGTAGGAAATGTATCCGTTCATGGATTCGCGCACGGGAGCTGTGTACACTTCGCCGTCCGGAATGTTCGCCTTGCCGTCGCACTTGATGGCTGGAATCCCTTTGATGGAAAATTCGAGGTCGGTGCCCGGACCTTTGATGTTGACCTTGTCCGTCCGGTCCAGCAGTTCCACCAGCGGGTCCATGGCTCTGCTCATCTTAGCGTAATCCAGGGTGCAGACATTATAGTAGAAGTCCGCGAAGGCCTCCTGACTGGTATTTGCCAGCTGGGCCATGGAGGCGTTGGGGTAGCGGAGAACGCACCACTTGGTCTTGTCCACCCGGTAGTCCAGCGCCGGCCTGCGCAGGCGGCTGTAGAGGTTCAGCCGGTCAGCGGGCACATCGGCCAGTTCGCTGACGTTGGCGCCGCCCCGCACAGAGATATACGCGTCCATACCCTGTATCTGCATGAGCATGCAGTCGTTCATGAACTGGACCTGGTCGGTTTCACAGCCCAGAATTATCTCGCGGTTGATCTCACTGTCCGATATATTGACAAAGGGCTTTCCGCCGGCGGCGTACACGTCCCGAATGATCTCTTTGATCAAAGGCCTGCACTCCGCGCCTTCATATTCGATCAAAATATTCTCGCCTGCCTTCAGCTCGCAGGAATAGTTTACCAACAAATCCGCCAATTTTTTATCTCTCTGATCCATTGTTGTCCTCCCAAATGTAAATTCTACCTTTCATTATACACCAAACCCCTTGAATTTAAAAGGTTGCTGCCGTAAAATAGAACTAACATATACAGTTGAGGTAGAAGCATAGATGAAGCATTACTTTTTCGTGAACCCGGCGGCCGGACAGGGCGGTGGGACTGACGCTTTGATCGGGGAGATCGAATCGTCCTGTGCCCAGCTGGGAGCGGATTTTGAGATTTACATAACCGGCGGCGTCGGTGACGGAGAGCGGCGCGCGAGAGAGATCGCGGAGAGAGAGGCGAAGGCGGCACAGCCGAAAGCGCCGGAGACTGAGGCGGCCGAAGGCCCGTCAGGAACCGCAGGAGCGGCAAGAGAGGCGGAGGCGGCCAGGTTTTACGCCTGCGGCGGCGACGGCACACTCAACGAGATTCTGTGCGGCGCGGCAGGCTTTGATGTGCCGGTGGGCTGCGTCCCTACAGGCACCGGCAACGACATGGTGCGCAACTTTCCCGACGCGGGGGATTTCACCGACATCAGGGCCCAGCTGAGGGGAGAGGCGAAAGCCATCGATTTGATCTGGTACGCCGGCGTCATGGACGGCGTGTATCGGGAGCGGTACTGCGCCAATATGTTCAACATCGGATTTGACTGCAACGTGGTGGAACTGGCCGGACGGCTGAAAAAGAAGCCTTTGATCGCCGGTTCCGCGGCTTATCTGCTGGCCGTGCTGGGCGTGTTTCTCCAGAAGAAGACCATCGGGCTGCGGTTGGAAGAGGAGGGGCGCGTTTTGCTGGACCGGGACGTGCTGCTCTGCTCTGTTGCCAACGGATCCTTCTGCGGCGGCGGCATCCACACATCGCCCCAGTCCGACGTGTCTGACGGCGTATTCGATCTCAACATCATCAACGACGTATCCCGCCTGGAATTTTTAAGGCTGTTTCCGAAATACAAAGCGGGCACCCATCTGGGAGTGCCCGGCATCGAAAAAGTGATTCAGGTTAAGACCTGCCGCCAGCTGTCCCTGACGCCCAAGGAAGGGTCCTTCTTCCTGTGCGCTGACGGCGAGATCTGCGTGGCCCAGTCCGTCCAGTTTGAAATACGGCCGAAGGCTCTGCCGTTCATCTTGCCGGCAAAGAGTTAGAGCCGCGAAAGAGCGCGAAACGCGAAAAAAGAGCGCTGAAGAGGCAGAGGTACAAAAGGGGCAAAGACCCATGAGAGGCGAGGAGACGGGTTAGATCAGGATCTCCACCTGTCTGACATCGCCCAGCTGCACCGGCCCTTCGATGTAGACCGCCTTCAGAACGCCGTCAGCCTTTTCACAGGTAGCGGTCAGCGTGCCAGCCGGCTGCGGCAGGGTAAAGCTGAAGGTGCCCGACCGCTCCTCCTGACAGAAGGCGGCCGCCACCGCCGTGGAACCCGAGCCGCAGCTGCCCTCAAAGTAGGTGGTGTCCACGTCTTTCACGTAGACCACCGGCGTCAGCACGTTCCGCGCCGTGTCGTAGAACATGACGCCCATGGCCGGCGGATCAAACTTTCCGTTGATATAGTCCCTGATCACGTCAAAATTCTCCCGGGTCGGCGCTTTGTCCCGGATCACGACGTGAATGATGCCGTCCATATCCACGATCCGGCTGCCTGTCATCAGGGAGCAAAGGGTGTCCGTCGGGGCGATATCTGAAACGTCCGGCGCTGCAACGTCCCGGGGCAGAGGCATTTTGATCTTGGTGTAGTTGTTGGACGTGTCTACGATCACTTTCAGCCGCTCACTGCAGCCGCTGACGGAGATGTCCATGACAGCATGGCCCTGCAGGCCTTCTTTTTTTGCTTTCATCAGCGCGAAGGAGCGGGACGCGTTGCCGCAGAACTCCAGGCCGCACATTTCCAGTGAGTCGGGACCTGTGACAAAAGCTACCTGTTCGCCCTTCAGCTCATCTATGGCCAGCAGCTGGCTGGCTACGGTCTGGTACTGGCTGCGGGGGAACCGGTCAAGGACGAAGATGGTGATGTTTCCCGCCGGATTGGCGATGCAGATATGGATACTGCTGGACTTCTTTTTTTCGTTCATGGTACACCTCCCAGGATTTCTATTTATAATATATCACAGAATGGAAGAGAAATGTTGAATTTTTGAAAAAAAGCCAGGCGCCTGCCCTTGGCGCGGACTTCTGTTCGTTTGAGATCTGCTTGAAATATTCTTGAAATCTCGATAGGATTGGGATACGATATAGGATAGGAACAATTTAGAGATGAAGCAGCAGATGTTTTATTAGAGGAGGAAAGCTTATGCTGGAGACGGAAAGGCTTGTTCTGCGGCCTTGGAAAGAGTCGGACGCGGAGAATTTATATAGATATGCCAGGGATCCTGACGTGGGTCCCGTTGCGGGATGGCCGCCTCATCAGAGTGTTGACGAGAGCCGGGAGGTCATAAAGCATGTTCTGAATGGAGCGGAGGCTTATGCGATCTGCCTGAAAGAAGATGGAATCCCGATCGGCGCCATCGAGCTGAAGCTGAATGGCTATACGAATATGACGGAGCGCGATGATGAATGTGAGCTGGGATATTGGCTTGGAAAGCCGTTCTGGGGGCAGGGGATTATGCCGGAGGCCGCCGGAGAGGTGATCCGCCACGGCTTTGAGGATATCGGAATGACGAAGATCTGGTGCGGATACTATGAAGGCAATACGAAGTCAAAGCGCGTCCAGGAGAAGGCGGGATTTCGCTATCAGTGGAAATCGGAAAATGTAGATGTTCCCCTCATGCGTGAAAAGAGAACAGGACATGTGAGCAGCCTGACGAAAGAGGAATGGCTGGCGGGAAGATAAATCGAAATATATGGAAAAGATGAAAAAAGCGGTTGGCTCAGATCACAATCTGGTGCGGCTGCTTTTTTGTGTGTAACGAAATTCAAAAAGTTCGGTAAGTGTTAACATAACGTGAAAAAGCTGTTTCTTCATGCATAAAACTATGAGAAATAGTTTTACTATGCTTCAATACTAAGATATGCTACAATGACTATGAAGGGAGAAAAGGACATGAAGAAATATAAATCGTTGGAGGAACTCTATCTTGAAAACTATAAACTGCTGTATACATACATAAGAGATTATACAAAGGATCAGGCAAGTGTTCAGGATATCGCGTCTATCGTATGGTGCAAGGTGGTTGATAACCCGCAGAAGTATTTGGGTATGGATGAAATCTGGCTGCATAATTATCTGCGCGTGATGGCCCGGACGGCTGTTTCTGATTATTTTAAAACAGAGGAGAAAGAGCATATGAAGGTTGAAAAGGCGAGGGAAGTCCTGGAGTATGGGCTGCTGGAAGAGGAAAAGCAATAGGGGAAGAAATACAATTATTCCATCACCGACCACATCCGCATAAGTAGGCTAAGACCATCAGCGTGAAAGCAAAATAAAGAAAATACACCCTTTGATGCCTAGGCTAGGAAAACGGCACCGCCGGATGCTTTTACCTTTGAAGACCGCAGGTATTTTGGTGATGAAAACACGCCAGAAACTATTTTGATCGAAAAAGAAAACTGCGAGAATACTGTGGGCACCACGATACAGGACATTTGGGCATCATTTCGCAAAAATACGTGGAGAAGGGCACCACGAGTAAAAATAAGAAAGCCCTGAAATGTAGTGATTTCAAGGCTTTGTGGCGGAGACGGTGGGATTCGAACCCACGTGCCCTTGCGGACAACTTGATTTCGAGTCAAGCTCGTTATGACCACTTCGATACGTCTCCGTATAATAATTATTCAGTTTTGGCACGTACAACATGATTTCGGGTCAAGCTCGTTCTGATCACTTCGATAAGCTTCCTCGCAGCATGTTTCCGCTGATGGTTCAGCTTTCCGTGACCTTAAAATTATATCACGAATCCGGCCAGCTTTCAACTAAAGATTTTAAATGATGCTGGCCGCGGCTGTTCCTGCTGATCTGCTAGATGATGACAAAAGGTGCTGGCGGAAGCTCAGGGCAAAGGCTGAGAGGGCCGGAAGGCCGTTTAAAGAGGAACGATGTCTGTTACTTCCAGGCGGCAGCCCGATACTTTAAAGCGCACATCAAAACTGTCAAATGACAATCCGTAGATCCGTTCAGGATCGTCCTGATAGCCGGGACGAGGGTCCTGAGCCAGCGTCTCCAGCAGTCCGGAGCGCAGCTCAGCCGGTACGGCGGCCAGCAGTGAGGGCGGAATCTCCACCTCCAGCCGATGATCCCTTGTTCCTTCTTGAAAACCGCAGACTGCCTCCGGATGGCAGTCGGTGGAGATATACGGTTTGATATCGTAGATAGGCGTTCCGTCCAGCAGGTCCGCGCCGGAAACCAGAATCACTGGCCCCAGCAGCGGGTCTTTTTTGATCTCCTCGATTTTTACGGATGACAGTCCCAACCCGTTGGGCCGGAAAGGGGAGCGGGTGGCAAAGACGCCGAGCCTGCGGTTGCCTCCCAGCCGGGGCGGCCGGACCGTAGGATGCCATCTGGCGGCCGCGTTCTCCGAAAAACCCCAGATCAGCCAAAGATGTGAGAATTCTGACAGGCCGCGCAGGGCGTCTTCGCTGGCGAAGTTTTTTTCAAATATGATGCGGGACGTGACCGATGGAGCAAGGCCGCTTTGACGGGGAATGCCGAACTTGGCTGTAAACGGGCTTTCCATGCGGGCGATCGGCGTGATGGTCAAAGGTGCCGCCGTCGAGCGATTGTCAGATTTCTGTTCCATGAAGACCTCCTGCTGTGTTATATTGCTTTGCGTTGCATCATGTATTTCATCATGCTGTTTTGCATTTCACCATGTAGTCTGTATGTAGCTATCATTATACAGGAATTTTCGGGTTTCCGCAACCGGTCGGACTGCCGAGCCAGGCCTGTCTCTGCCCATCTCCGGTTTCACAGCGGAATGTGATGGAAATTCAGGGAACGTCATGGAATGTCGGAGAATGTGACGGAATTTCGTGGAATATCAGGACATAGCGTGCCAGGGAACGTCGTGGCATGTTGGGGAATGTCAGGGAATGCCAGGGCATAGCATGTCAGGGAATGTTTCGACAGCGTTCGGCATCTTCTGTCGAATTTTGTCGATAATTTTACATTTACTTCCATATTTCGACGTGGTATGATATACCTACCGGAAACATTGTGCGCATGGTGTCTTCTGAGCAAAGCATCGCATCAGCAAAAGAGGGAAAGGGAAATCGTGAAAGACGGCCCCGCCGTCTCACTCCCCTCTGATGACAGGAAGGAGATACATACAATGAACTACAAAGACAACACCGCCGCGAAGAATACAGGAAGCATGAAAAAGCTCACATTTACCGACGACTGGATGTTCGGCATGGTCATGCAGGACAAGGAGATCTGCAAGGAGCTTTTGGAGCGGATCCTCCCCGAGGAGAAATTCAGCCGGATCCAGCTGGCCGGCGCTGACGGGACCTTCGCGGATGCCTCACAGCAACAGGACCAAAACACGGAACAAAGCATCCAGTCAGCCATATCCAATCAGATCCAGGCCGCCCTCAAATTCGACAAGGACCATCACGGCGTCCGTTTTGACGCCTACATCAAAGGCGAAGACGCCTGGGCCGAGATCGAAATGCAACGCTTCGCTCCTCCGGTCACTTCGTTCCCTACGCTGTCCGTTTTGCCAGCCAGCTAAAGCTGGGGCAAAAAGGCAAGTCCATACCGGAGACCATCTGGGAAAGCGCGCCCGCTATTACTGCGCCAACATGGACGTGGACATGCTCA
>CALLDR010000121.1 GCA_937997955.1 uncultured Emergencia sp.
GAAAGCGCTCCGAGATGATGCCGCTCACCGGCTCGCCTGACTTCACCACCATGGAATAGCCCATGTCGCCGGTGAACAGGCCCTTCAGATAATTCACATACTGTTCGCCCAGCGGCTTGTCATAGCCGTATTTTTCCAGCAGCTTCTGCGTAATTTCGGGATTGACGTTCTCGCCCAGCATCGGCTCGCCGGGAACCATCTGCATCAGAAAGAACGTCAGCGTAATGACCAAAAACAGGGTCACGATCGATGTGACCAAGCGCCGGATGGCATACCTTAACATATCCATACCCCTTTTCCCATCGCTTGCAGAATTCCTCCGCTGAAAAATCGAAAAATCACATATTGCTTCCTTTGCAATATGTGTTCTCAGAAATTGCAAATACCCCGTTTGAAACATTGGCATCTGCTTCTATTATTATTGATGATTTCTCCCTAAATGTCAAGTGCATTTTATGTCAAAAGTATGATTCTTTCATAATATTCTGCTCAGATTCCCCTTTTGGCGGGAATTTGCGGCCGCGTCCGAGCCTATGAGCATACGCTCCCATCCCATGCAAACAGTCTGTAAAATTGGCATTTTCGCCTATCGCAATTGCAGACGCCGCGGCCTGCCTTACCACATGGATTGGATCGAATCCGCGCTCTGTCCGCCGATGTTCCTGCACCACAGGTTTCCGCTGTCAAAATCCGGATACCACTTCTGATACGCCGCGTCCATCGTACCCAGCAGGATGGTGCGCTCCGCGTCCCGGTCGAAGGAGATTTTGTGGATCGTATACCGGTGCGTCCATTCCTGAAGCATCTGCTGAACATGCGGATACATCAGCGCGTAGAGTTCGCCGGGGATGCCGCTGATCATAACCGAATTGACGCGGGTGACCGCCACCATGATGATGATCAGCTGCGTGAGCACATGCGCCTTTTCGCGCACGACCTCCAGCGCCCGCTCGCTGTGGTTGATCGCCGCGTCGATGAATGTCTCCCAATCCTTGCCGTAACCCTGGGCGTTGATGGGATAGTCCCGCTGAAAGTAATCCCTGAGCATCGCGCCCTTGGAGAGATTCATCTCCAGACACCCGTGCGCCCCGCAGCCGTCGCAGACGGACTTGTTTTGGCCGATGGGCACATGGGCAATTTCCGTGGTCAGCCCATCGTATCCATTGAGCAGCTTGCCGTCCACGATGACGCTGGAACCCACCTGATAGCCGATATAGATGTACAGCAGATAGTTGTCCGACGTGCAGGAGGATTTGTACATGGCCGCCGCGTCGATGTCGTTTTGAATCACCACGGGCTTGCCGAACAGCGCCTCCAGATTCGCGCGAAGATGGCAACCGTTGATGGCGTGCCACTCCGCCGTCACCACGATGTCCCGCACGACGCTGTAACTGCCCTGTATGGAAACGCCCAGCGCGATGATGCTGCCATCGTCCGTCTGAGCCTGGGACAGAAGACCGCGATAGCTCTCCTTCAGCCGCTCCGCCAGTTCCTGCCAGCCGCCCCGTTCCAGCGTGAACGCCGTCCGGGCCGCGATTTCATGCCCCAGATCGATCAGCGCCAGCGTGACCAGCGAGCGGTTTGAAAACACAATCGTCAGAAAGAAATAGCCGTTTCGCCGCAGCCGGTACTTCTTCGGCGTCCTGCCCACCATGCCGTTTCGCGAGGCGGCCACGCTCTCCAGCACGCCGTTTTCTTCCAACTGGTTGATCAAATTGGAAGCCGTGGTGAAGCACATGTCCAGCGCGTCGGGAACCTCGCGCTTGGAAAACGCCTCTCTCCCGCTGGCAAAATCGATAATCTTTCGCGTGTTGGAAATCTTGATCCACTCGATGTTTTTGATCATGATGCGTTTCTCCATAGCATGTTTCTTTCAATCACAGCATGATTATATCACATCAAAGAATACAGTTCAAAGCCATTTTGCATGAAGAAACGCCCGCCGTCGATTTTTCTTTTTAAGCTCCATCCCATCGTCTATATCGGCTTATGCGCGCTGCTGGGCGTGGCCTTTGGCCTATAATTTCCTCATTTAAAAGACATCCGCAAGGCGTATGCCCTGCGGATGTCCTTTAGATCAACATTAAAACGGAAAGAGCTTTTCTAACGCGCCGCGGTCGGGCTGCGCGCCATATTCGCACATCTCCAGCGCCTCGGCGTAGCGAACCTCCCTGCCATGCTCGCCATACTTCTCAACGAGCTTGTCGCGGATTTCGTTCGCATCGTCGGCATACTGGGGCATGCGCGTCCTTTTCAGCCATTCCAGGCGGCCCGCGTCGTCGTCCGCGCCGGGCATGTCGGGATCGACGTCGTGCGCCACCCAGGGCAGCCACTCGTACATCTGAGACGCGTACTGGTGGAAAAGAAGCATCTTGCGCTCGACCGTGGAATCGATGTCGAACACCAGGTGCGGCTCAAAGGGATACGGCTTTTTAAAGGAATCCTGCATGTAGAAGATGGCGGGCATGCGCGACATCACCGGCGTGAGCGGACACACGTTGGGAACCTGCACCAGGAAGGAACAGTCCTGCACCAGGATGCCCGTATTGCGATGATCCGGGTGATAGTCCTGGGGGCGATGGGTGATGATCACATCCGGGTCATATTCCCGAATTGCGCGCATCATCAGCTTGCGGGCGGGCAAATCCGTCGTGAGGAAGCCGTCGTCGATGTCCAGAAAATCGTATTCGATCCCGGCGATTTCCGCCACCTTGTCCGCCTCCGCGCGCCTGCGCACGGCGAGCGCCCCGCCCATCTGGGTCTGATGGCCGGAACAGCCGTTCGTCGCGGACAGGAATTTTACGCTGTGACCCAGGTCCAGCAGCTTCAGCATAATGCCGGCGACGGCTTCGCAGTCGTCCGGGTGCGCGCCAATGACCATGTACTTAGACATTCCATTCACTCCTCCTGCTTGTTTTTTCACTATCTTACCATGTTCGTCCATTTATGTCAATCATTAAAATAAATATTTGCGGTTCAAGGCCGCCTTTCGAATTAGCCCGCCCCCAACGCAAAACAAAAAAAGCCCGAAAACCATTGCAGCACAACGATTTCCGGGCTTGTGGCGGAGAAGGAGGGATTTGAACCCTCGCGGCAGTTATCCCACCCTACTCCCTTAGCAGGGGAGCCCCTTCGGCCTCTTGGGTACTTCTCCACGGCCTACAATATGGATCTGGCGGAGAGAGAGGGATTCGAACCCCCGGTGCCTTGCGACATCACTGGTTTTCAAGACCAGCGCCTTAAACCACTCGGCCATCTCTCCTTGAATCAAACCAGCGATAGTCATTATATCAGATTCCCCTGATTTTGTCAATACCCATCGCCCAGAAAATTCAATCCGATTT
>CALLDR010000122.1 GCA_937997955.1 uncultured Emergencia sp.
TATTATTCGATATCCATATGGCGCAGAACTTGGAAGAAAGGTTCCATTCTGCATCCGTTTCTGGCACGACCAGCGCTGATTCTGGGAGATGGAGATGGATTCCTGCTGTGCCTTGACGCCGGACAGGGCCAGCATAGTCTCATTGGCCAGCTTGTCGGTGCGCATGTTTTCATTCTCGAACCACACCGTCACGCCCAGCTGCCGCAGTTCTCGCAGCGCCTCCAGGAACTCCATGGTGTTGCGCGCGAACCGGGAGGTGGACTTCACCAGGATTAGATCGATCTGCCCTTTCCGACAATCGGCCATCAGGCGGTTGAATTCATCCCGCTTGTCCATCCGTGTGCCGGTCAGCCCTTCGTCCGCATAGATATCGGCCAGTTTCCATTCCGGGTTCTGTCCGATATACGCGGTGTAGTGGCGTACCTGTGCGAGGAAGGAGTTCAGCTGGTCGTCCGAGTCGCTGGATACCCGGCAGTAGGCAGCCACGCGGAGCTTTTCCGCCGCTATTCCTGTTCGGGCGTCAATGACATGGATTTCCCGCACGGCCGCTCGCTCCTTTCTCCCTTTTCAGCATAGACATGTGCTCATCCTCCTTGTTGTGTACTGCCGACGGCCTCCGCCGGCAGTACATAACAATACCGCGAGGGTTCGAATCTATCCATTACCAACGCCACTAGACATAAGCGGCAATAGGGTGGTATACCTCGGCATTGTACCTATCGATCTGCCGGAACTGGGCTTTTGTGATGAGCCCCTGTTCCAGCAGCTCTTTCAGGATGGCCGTGATAAACAGATAGGCGGCCTCGTTCTCCAGATTCATCGGTCCGCCTCCTAGAGCTGCATCTGCTGTTCGTTCGGATATTCCGGCCGGAAGTAGGGTTCGATGACACCGTTCGCCACGGTCACCACAGTCATTCCATACCGTTCAAACCGCAGCAGCAGGGCGTTTAATAAGGGGAGTTTCCGGCTAAGCCTGTCAATGGAAGTCATCACAAGCAGGTTCGCCTTTCCGCTCTTAGCCGCAGTCAAAGTCGGCTTGATGAGCTCTTCTGTCATGCGTGTCCCGCTTCCATGTATCCGGGATATGCCGACAATTTGGATCCCTTTATCTTCACAGAACTTTCGCAGCCTCTGCTCCTGACAGTCCAATGTCCATGCTACATCTCTGGCAGTGGCACAGCGGCAATACAACCAAGCACGTTTTTCTTCATTTCCCATGACACAGCTCCTCCAGATATTGCAGCCCGAAGCTGACTACGATGGCTTCGTCCACCTGCTGCATTGACGTCGTGTCCAGATGACCCACGAAGCCCGTCAGCCGCCGCTTATCGATGGTGCGGATTTGCTCGAGTAGCACCACCGAATCCCGGGGAAGCTCCACCGCGGATATTGACACATGAGTGGGCAGGGTGGTCTTACCCTGCCGGCTGGTGATAGCCGCTACGATGGTCGTAGGGCTGAACCGGTTGCCCACATCATTCTGAATCACTAATACTGGGCGGTTTCCGCCCTGCTCGGAGCCGATGACTGGTTCCAGACTGGCATAGTAGATTTCTCCTCTTTTCATGTTCGGCATGATCTATATCCTCCTTGGGTAAGTATCCGGGCGGCAGGACAGAGTTCTGCCGCCCGCTCGATATCAATCGTCTTGCCATCGGTATTTGTCCTCGACATCCCCCGACATGAAAGGCCATGGTCCTTTCGGGAATGCATCGGACTGTTCTGGCGAACATCATGGGAATCTCACCCCCGCGTGGATCTCACCCGGCCGCCCCCATTGGTTGTGTCTGTGGCTGGACGGAAGTATCATGATCCCTTCTGCCTGTCTTCGCCTCCGCCGGCGCCACCCGGCGGTCAAGATGACTCTTTGCGGCTCGCTATTTGAACGGCAGCAGAAGGAACGTATCCGATGCACTGGATATCCAATTTTCAAAGTACAAGAAGGAGTAAAATGAGCCCCCTCACTTTCCATGCCGAAAAAGCGAGGGGGCTATGCAGGGAAATTTTAAATTTTCATGGATTTCTTCAATTTGGCTACAGCTCGCTGTATTCGACGACATATGGTGGATTGATTTACTCCATATCGTTCCGCCAATTCAGCCTCCGGCATCTGGTAAACATAATATTCAGAAAGCAGGGCTTGTTCCTCATTCGAGAGCTTGTCCAGACAATCGGAAAGGGTTTCTGATAACACAGCTTTCTCTACCAGAGAAGCGATATTGGCCGAATCATCCGCTACGATATCGGCTCCAAGAAACTCGTCGGTGTCCAGCATGTCATAGGAGAACTCCCTATGCCGAATCGCCTCTTCCCGCAGATACTTCTGACGGCGCCGGTCGCGGTAGAAAGCGGCGTAGTCCTCTGGCGGGACCTCCAGCAGCATCCCATGCAGGGGAATGAACTGTTTTTCTCGATATGAGGCGTCTGCTTCTTTCCGTTTGAGCAACTCCTCGTAGCTAATTTCTTTATACTGACCATGTTTGCGTATAAAACACCTGTCGGTGCCTTTCACGTTTTTTACCTCCTGTCGGCGTTTTGGAAATCAAAACGCCGACAGGAGGGCCGCGGCAGCCAGCCGGGCTCGGTCGGGCACTAGGGTAAACTATGGCATAATGAAAACAGCCAAACTCACCGGATTCTAAGAAACCGGCAAATTTGGCTGTACGGTTGGTTTGTTCACTCTTGGGAGCGGCGGATGTCGTCCTCGACTATATATTTGTTCCTTTTTCGGTGCTTTTGACGACGCCCTTCCCTGCAAGTTGCTTTGTGCTCTTTGCCAACATTTAGTGCGTTAACAATATTTTTACAACTAGACAGCAAAAGATCACTCCAACCGCATGGCAGCACAGCCAAGCGGTTGGGGTGCTGTCTAAGCGGGCGGTTCTGCCACGCCAAATTGATACATATGGCTTTTTACATAAAATATCCGTGCTTCAATATCCATAGACATACGATCCTTTCAACAAATGATAAGCCTTAGTCCAATGAATTTAAATACTCCAAGCTAAGGCCGGCACATTCCAACGGTGTTTTACCATAACTTGGTTGATCTTGCTCTACAACCATCCATTTGGCGCCGCACTCCTTAGCTGAGGACAAAATGGACGGAACATTCTGTATCCCCATTCCTAAGGGCCTATACTGAAATGACTGAGACACCTGCTTTTTCTTATCTTCATCAACTCCAATCAATGCATACATATTTTCACTTCTTGTACCAGAATAATCTTTCAAGTGAACTAAATCGATCCGGCCGGCATATTTGCGCAAGTAGGCACACGGATCTTCGCCAGCCACATTCACCCAACAGGTATCAAACTCCGTTTGCAGCAGTTCGGAGGGGACCTCCTCATACATAAGGTCAATGGCGTACTTCCCGTCTATTTTGATAAATTCAAAATCATGGTTATGATACCCCAACTTCAAACCGAGAGCCAGCGCTTTTTCACCCAGACCTTTTGTCAGTTCCAGCATTTCTGCAAATCGCGGCTGACCCGGACGGAACGTGCCAGGCAAAGAAGGGATTATGACGTACTGGCAACCAATATCCCGATAAACTTCCAATATCGCGGGATCGCTTATCATACTCATGAAAGGTACATGTGCGGAAATAGGAACCAGTCCGGCGTCTTTACACATCTTGTTTACTTCACGCGCATCATGACCGAAAAGACCGGCAAATTCTACCCCGTCATAGCCTATTTCTTTCACCTTTTGAAGCGTACCCGCAAAGTCCGCTTCCATATCCTCGCGAACCGAATACAGCTGCAGTGCTACAGGAAAGTCTTTCATTATTACACCTCTTAAATTTCTGGAATGTCAATAATAACCTCGCGACCCGTTGCGCTGGAACGCATAATTCCGTCGATAATCGCTTGATTATATAGAATTTGACTGGTAGGAACCGGTGCATCTGAACCGGTTTGGACGGCGTCAAGGAAAGAACGAATTTTACAATCGAACAGGTTGGCGGAGCCTTCGGGGGAGCGAAGCAGGGGGATGGACAGTTGAACCGGCTCGCCCGCCACATCGCGGTAGATGGTCATAGGGGAGCAGAAAGTCCCGTTCCAGCATTCTGTCGACGGGATACGCAGCGAGCCTTTCGACCCCATAATAATGGTATCGCCCGACGTGTCGAGGTGCATATACCAGGCGATACGGAAATCCAGAACGATATTGCCTTCCAGCCGAATATACGCGGAAGCGAAATCATCCACGCCAAATTTGTTTGCGCATTCAGGCTTTCCTATCTGGGCATACGCCTCCGGCGTCTTGCCAAAGAAGCCGGTTGCACACCCCGTCACCGTCAGGGGCTTCGGATATCCGATGGCGTTGAGCACCATGTCCAACGAATAACAGCCAATATCGCCGACCGCGCCCAACCCCGCTTTATCCTTCTCTATAAAGGTTTCGGACCAACTGACCGGTATACCATGGCGGCGGCCGCCTCCTGTTTGAATGTAGTAAATCTGGCCCAGTTCTCCCGACTGGACAATTTTTTTAATCATCTGCATGTTGGCGTCATAACGCGGTTGAAATCCGACGGAAACGATTTTACCGCTTTTCTTTTCCGCGCGGCAAATGGCGACGGCTTCGTCCAAAGTCACCGTCATCGGCTTTTCCAACAATACATGCAGCCCGTGTTCCAGCGCGTAAATCGTGCACTCTGCATGAGAGCAGTTGTATGTGCAGACACTGACCGCATCCATCGGCACGGTGTCGATCATATCTTTATAGCTTTCAAACGACCGGGCCTGCACCTCATATTTTTCAAAAAATTTCCTTGCCTTATCCGGGATGATATCGGCCCCCGCAACAATTTCCACATCCGATTGTTTCATATAGCTTTGCATATGGCTATTGGCTATGCCTCCGGTTCCGATAATGCCAATCCGTAGTTTTCTGCCGCTGCGTATCGATTTATCTTCTGTAAAATCGACAGCAAAATTGTTCATATCCAGTTGAGCCATAGAGTTGTAACCCCCTTCGTTAAATGTATATCTTTGGCCTGTTTCGTCCGAGATAAATGCCTAAACCCATCCTTTTTCTCATTGCCGATCTCCCCCCCGTTGCGTGACGCAAACGCCGCACGCCGCTTATAGGAAAAGGCTATTTGCCGAAGAAATGAAGAGCAAATCGAAAACGCGCGTTTTCATCATACCACATGGGGAAATTTGTCGCCCAGACGTTGTTATACAGATTAAAAAAGACGCCTTCCCCGTCGGTCGGTATATCCTGCCGGAAATTGAGGAGGGACGGCTGTCCCGGCGATACGAGCGCGGTGTCCAGGGCTTCAATTGCCATCTCATCATACAGGACGCCGTAATCGGTGCCGTGCAAACGTCGATTTCCTTTTCTGACAACTTGTTTTGGATCGATTTTCCTCCCCAGTTTTTGAATTCGCTTGTTGGCCGCAATAGGATGAAAGCCTATCCAGAAGGCCTCGGTTACGCGGTTGGCCGGTTTTCCGAACCACGCGAAATCCAATAACAAGTCGCCGTCTTCGCCCACAGACACCAGCAGATCGCCACGTTCCGGGCATCCGCAATGTTCCGTTGCCTCGCGCGGAAAGCGATATTGAATGACAATGGCGTCTGAACCGCAGAACGTCACCGCATCCGGGACAAAGCTTTTATACGGTTCGTTCACACATTCCATTCCGATTTTGGTATAATCCTCCCGCGCCCAACGCACATCTAATCGGTTGTACTGCCGGTAAAACCGTTGATATTGTTCGGCGGTGAACTGTTCATAGCAGAGATTGCATAAGGTATGTTCCGCGTCGCAAAAAATGTGGTCTTCTTTCTGCAGATGACAGATCGAACCATGCCGGTCGATCTTAAGTGTATACTTTCCGAGAGTAAGGAACTTGTTTGCATCGGCTCTTTGCAGATTTTTGGTGGACAGAGGGCTTCTTTCGGACTGCCGGATGATTTCCTCGGCCGCTGTTCTGTAGGGCGATTTCATGGCGGCCACCGCGTCTGTCAGATAACGGCGCTGCTCGGCCCATGACGTTTCCATACGTCTGAAGTTATCCCTGCACCGTACCGCTTCAAACTTCTCGCGCGAATAATTGGTATGATCCGCCAGATTTATCTGTCCGTTTAATCCCCATGTATGCTCCGGAATCATAATAAGCGCCTGTTGCAGCACCTTTTTGTCCGGAATATCCGGCATTTGTTCAGAAAGGCGCTCCAAACCACGAAAAATAAAAATCTTTTTCGGGTCTGTTCCGATTCCGTGAATCCAGCTGTCGCCTATTTCGTCGGTTATGACAGGCAGCTCATCTTCCGTTTCCCTGACCGCTAATGCGACGTCGTTCAGGTTGGCCGCGACAATATCGGCCGACGGAAATTTCTCGCGGAGAGAGGCATACAGCTCTCTCACCTGAGCAGCGGTTTGTCCGCCCTGATTGTCATTTGTGTGAGCAAAATAAATGGCTGTTCCCGTTTTTCCTATTTCGGAAAAGGTTCCATAATCCGTATGATACATAACAGTAATCTGTTTGCCGCTTTCGGATTTCCAGCGAAAAAGTTCCGGTACATCCGGCACGGCGGAGGCCGGATTGACGCCTATATGCAAAAATTCAATTCCGTTTTCCGCCAAATGTGGAATCATGGCTTTGGTATGTCCCGGCACATCGGTCATTTTAGCAGCGATTGTCTTTTTACCAAACCGCTTATCCAGTTCCTTTGAAAGCGACAGACCATACCGAAAAAGGGACTCGCTCATCAACTCGGTATGCGTCGTAAACGGGAGTCCGTGCCAGGTGATATCACCGGCTTCAATGGCCTCGCATAGTCGTTTTGTCTTGTCCGCCGGACGTGTCCGCAGATACTCATGAATCAGCCAGGAGCCCGTTGTCCATTGAAAGCATTCTTTACCGCCCTCTTTACGAAACACCGCAGCAACGTCGATCGCTTTTGGAATATAGTCGTCCATATATTTCGTAATAACATTGGAAGCAAGGTCGGTAAACCCTATGTCTAAATGTGTCTTAAACAGCACCAGCAACTTGTCAATTTTCATGTCTTCTCTCCCAACGTGTCAATCATCCATATTCCGGCAGCAGCGTCGTGCCTGCTCGCCGCACCGCCAGATAGTCGGAAGGCAGGTTGAATACAGTCTTCAGCGGATAAGCGGTCCCGGACCCGTTCTTTCAGAATCCGCCATGCGTTTTTCCGGAACCGGTATCATCCTGCATACTCCTTTTTTGTTAAATAGCCTAACACGAGTTTTCTTTTATCCACCGCCACTGTTCTTCATCAAGGAACTCTATAGGCGAATTGGATCTATCGGTATCGCTGTTTTCGACAACCAACACCTTTGTCCCTTTACATAAACTATGCGTGTGCCAGACATTTTTCAA
>CALLDR010000123.1 GCA_937997955.1 uncultured Emergencia sp.
GCTTCCTGCAGGCTTTTGCACGGTTCTTCCTGCTTTGTGGAGTAGGTCTGCCGCGCCGGCCCTTTGATCTTTCCCTGATTTTCCAGAAGCACAATGGCGTCCAGAATATCGCCGCCGGCCTCTTCCAGCGCCTTCTTCGCGTCCTCATAGGATACCCCAGTCTTTTCTCTTATCTTTTCAACTTTTTCTAACAGTTCCATAGCTTTTTCCTTTCTTAATTTCCTTTCCCCTTCTGTGGTTACTATCATACACGGTCTAAATTAAGGAAAAAGGTTAGAAAGATTAAATCCAGATTAAAGATGTCTGAAATTCCTTTAAGTTCAGAATCAAGTCCAGTCCCGGCCGGGATATGCTGTCCTCCTGTTTTTTATTCTGCTTCAGAAAATATCCGGTCGATTCGTTCCCGGTCGTAATCCAGGATCCAGCCGCCGAAGCGATGGTAAAGGGGCAGGAGCAGTTCCCTTGTGCCGCCCAGAATATCCAGACCCCGGTCATCATATAGGTGATACAGGATCGGCCCCGACCCTGACAAATAGACGCTGGACACGAATCCAGGCCATCCGCCGATGTCGCCCAGAATGATCTCCCGCAGCAGGCGTTCCGGGCAAAATTCCAGTTCAGACAAATCCCAGTAAAGCTGTAATTGCCGGAAGGGGCGCTGATCCGGTAAAGCCGCGGCCTCAATCTTCTGCTGGTGAGGGGCGTGCAGTCCCGCCCGGCGGCATATGGTTGACACCAAGGTATCTTCATCTTCCTCATCCGGGCAGCTGTCGATCCGCAGCAGATCCGGCGGCTCCGGTAATTTCTCGTAGATGGTTCGGGCGCGCTTCAGGGCATCGTTGATATAAGCGGGATTTGGCCTGTATGGTTCGGTATCCAGATAGACTGGCTCCTCTCCGCCGATCTCAAAGCGGATTCCAACCGGCGCATGGTAAAACAGCGGCTGCTCCAGCGCCGCCATGCCAAGTTCCGTGATCACTTTTTGAAAACGATCCGATAACATCATGGTAAAGTTCCTCTTTCTGTATCTGTTCAAAATCGGTTATGTCCTCTCATACAGCAGGGCCGGAGCAGCCGGCGTTTCCCAAGACGGCGGTCCAGCAGGGCCTGATATCTGTTCCAGTAATTCTGATGGTAATCGTAGTAATTGCTCCGCAGAATTTCTATCCCATCCAGCCGGATGGCGGCCCTCCCCTCATGGTCGTGGCTTTTGGAGTAGCTGGTGGCAAAGTATTGAATGCGCCCACGCAGCGCGGGGCACAGGTAATCATTCTCCAGTTTTTTTCGCATTCCGCTCCATGTTGACATGGGTTCTGCTTTCTCCTCTTTACGCTGTTTCTTCTTACAGATCCGCTATAACCTTCCGCAGCTGCTTTGTTGATTCGTCTCCTGCTACGTCCCAGATTCTTCCTAAAACATTCTCTAACGGTCCGGTCTCATCGCCTGCCCTCAAAAGCTCAGTACCTGATACCAGTCGTCTATGTAATCCGCCCGTTTATTGTGATGCTTCAGATAGTAGGCGTGTTCCCACAGGTCCAGGCCGATCAGAGGATGAAAGCCGCTGGCCAGAGGATTATCCTGGTTGGCCGTAGTCACGATCTGCAGCTGTCCGCTCCGGTCGGTGACCAGCCATGCGTAGCCCGATCCGAACACGGTGCCTGCTGCGCTTTTAAACTCCTCCCGAAACCCGGCATAGCCGCCGAACCGGTCTTCCATCAGACTGAGCAGCTGTCCGCTGGGCAGAGAGGCCTCTTCCGCGGGCGCCAGGCGGCTGAAATACAAGATGTGGTTGTAGACGCCTCCCGCGTTGTTGCGCACAGCGTCCCGGATCTCCCACGGCAGCTGATCACCGCCTACGATCAGCTGCTCCAGGCTCCAATTCTGCAGTGACGGATACTGGCTGATGATCCCGTTGAGATTGTCCACATAGGTCTGAAGATGGGCGTCGTGATGAAGCCGCATGGTCTCCTCATCGATAAAGGGCTCCAGCGCGTCGTAGGCGTAGGGCAGCGGCGGGTTGATAAAAGGATATCGCTGATTCAGATTTTCTTCCATATCTGTCCTCCAAAACAAAGATTCTCCTTTATCTTATGCGCCTATCTCTCAAAAGGTGCCGCCGGCCCGGTTCAATCGCGGGACCGCTCTGGCCGCGGCCGGGCTGCTGGCGCTGTCTCCGGTTCAGCGCCGGCCGGCCCGGCTCCATCAAAGGGCTTCCAGCTTCGCCTTAAAGGAAATGGACCGGGGCGTGTCCATGGAGTCAAACTGAATGACATGTGCTTTTTTGATCAGATCCACATCCAGTACAGTGCCCTCGCCGAAGATCATATGCCTCACCCTCTGCCCCGGCTCAAAGGCCGCGGAGCTTTCCTCGCCGTCCAGCCATGTCTCAGAAAAGCGGACGTAATCCTTTGTCGCCTTGATCAAAGTATCCTGCGGCGGTCTGACAAAGTGGAGCAGCTTCTGGTCGATGTCCAGAATAAAACGGGACGGATATCTGGGCGACCCGTCCAGATTCCTTCCTTCTGATTCCGTCAGGTACAGGCATTTCTGCGCCCGCGTCATGGCGACGAAGGCCAGCCGCCGTTCCTCCTCCATGGCAGGAAGAGTCCGCACTTTTCTGGACGGAAAGATGCCTTCGTTCATGCCGCAGAGAAAGACATGGGGAAATTCCAGCCCCTTTGCCGCGTGCACCGTCATCAGTTTCACCTTATCGCTGCCGCCGCTGTCCGCGTCACTGTTGGCGAACATGGCCACATGGGCCAGATAATGCTCCAGATGGCTTTCCTCCCCGCAGCTGGTCTCGTACTCGAAAATGGACTGCTTCAGTTCGGCCAAATTATCCAGCCGCTCCTGGCTGCCTTCGGTGCGTAGCATGGCTTCGTAGCCGCTGTCATCCAGCAAAGCGGACAGCAGCTCCGAAATCTGGCGCTGACTGTAATTTTCGGCGTACCGCTCCACCAGGGATACCAGCGCCTTCGCCTTTGTTCCCCGGAAAATCTCCTCATCCAGCGTATCGCAAAGGGCCTGATACAGAGAACAGCTCCGGCCTTCCGCGTACTCCTTGAGAAACTTCATCCGCCTCTGCCCCAGGTTTCTCCTGGGCACGTTGGCAACCCGCAGAAAGGACAGATCGTCCTGAAAAGCGATCAGCCGAAGATAGGACAGCGCGTCCTTGATCTCCGCCCGTCCGAAGAACTGAACGCCGCTGTAGATCGTATACGGAATCTCCGCCTTCAGCAGCGCCTCTTCCACAGTCCGCGTCACATAATGGGCCCGATAAAGAACGGCTATATCCCTATACGCCGTACCGGATTCATGGAGCTCTTTGATCCGCTCTCCGATCCACGAAGACTCTGCCTCCGCATTTTCACCGAAATAGCAGACCACCGGTTCCCCGTCCTCCAGGGTCGGAATCAAAGTCTTCCTGACCCGGTTCCTGTTTTTTTCTATGAGCGTATTAGCCGCCTCCAGGATCTGCGGCGTTGAACGGTAATTCTCCATCATCATGATGGTCCTCACACCGGAAAACTTCTGATCAAATTCCATCAGATAGCGGACGTCGGCGCCGCGCCAGGTGTAGATGGTCTGGTCGGGGTCCCCGACGATAAACAGATTCCTGTGATAGCCGCAAAGCTGCTCCATCAGCTGGTACTGGGGCTCATCGATGTCCTGGAACTCGTCGATCATGATATATTCCAGCCGTTTCTGCCATTTCAGCAATATGTCCTGGTTTTCCTTAAAGATATACAGAGAAAACTTGATCAGGTCGTTGTAGTCCAGACCGAAGCACTTCTTTTCCTGATAGAGATAGCCGTAGAAGATCTTGTCCTTCACCGACACCGCGTCCATGTATTTCTGATACAGCACCTCCAGCGACAGATGGATCATGTCCAGGTAGTAATCAGGCCTTTCCTTCAGCTTCAGAATCTCGATCATATCCCTGGCCTTGGAAAAGGTCATATCGCGCAGGGTCAGGCCCCGCTCCTCGTAGATGATCTTCAGCATGGCGTCGATGTCGGCGTTATCCAGCACCAGGAAGCTTTTCGGATACTGTACCACGTGGCTGTCCTCCTGCAGGATCGATACGCAGAAGCCGTGGAAGGTGTTGATGTACCCTGTATCGTTGTCGCCTGTCAGGTTGTGTATTCTCTGCCGCATTTCATTGGCAGATTTGTTGGTAAAGGTCACGCAGAGAATGTTGCCCGGCAAAATCCCCACCTCATTGACCAGAAAAGCGAACCGTCTGGCAAGGGCTCTGGTTTTTCCCGAGCCCGCGCCGGCGATGACCCGCACCATGCCCTCCGTGGCCGTGACCGCTTCTCTCTGGGCCTGATTCAGGCCGTTTAACAATTCTGACATGCCATGTTCCCTCCTGTTATCTATATATTCGCCCCTCACGGCTTTTGCTCTCTGCCCGCAGCCAGCAGATCCCTGATGATCTCTCCGCCGATCAAAAGGCCCGCCGCCGACGGCACATAGCTGATGCTGCCCGGCGTGCGGCTGCCGGTCTTTACGGGCTCTTCCTTGGAATAGAGGACTTTTACATCTTTGACGCCTCTGTCCCGCAGAGCCTTTCTGACCGCCTTTGCCAGAGGGCAGACGCTGGTCTTACTGATATCCGCGATCTCAAAGCGGGACGCGTCCAGCTTGTTCCCCGTTCCCATGGACGAGATCACCGGCGTGCCCGCCTCCCTGCACCGGCAGATGATGTCGATCTTGGCCGCCACCGTGTCGACAGCGTCAGCCACATAGTCGTAGGCGGCAAAGTCGAACTGCTCCGCCGAAGGCTCCCCAGGCAGATAGAAGCAGTCGAATACCTCCACCTGGCAGGACGGCTGGACCGACAGGATCCGCTCCCGCATGACTTCCGTCTTCGGCCTGCCTATGGTGTCGTAGGTGGCGATGATCTGACGGTTGATGTTGCTCTCTGACACCGCGTCGTTGTCCACGATGGCGATATGGCCCACTCCGGCTCTCGCCAGGGCTTCACAGATATATCCGCCTACGCCGCCCACGCCGAAAACCAGGACGCTGGCCCTTTCCAGCGTCTCCATGCCGCCGCGGCCGATCAAAATCTGTGTCCGCCCATGTCTTTCTCCACTTTCGCTCATTTTCTCAAGCCTCCGCTCATTCTCTCAAATCTCCGATCACTGAATAAATCACGTCGCTGCTGTAGCCCTTTGACGACAGCCGCCTGGCCGCCCGGGCCACAATCTTCTCCGGTACCGGCGTTCCCGGCTCCAGCCCCGCCGCCCGCAGCACCTTGTCCGCTTCCTCTCTGGCGCGCTGTCTCTCGTCAGGCTCCCCTTCTTCCAGGCAGTAGTCCTCATAGGCGTTCTCGATCAAAGCGGCGTCCACGCCCTTCTCCCGCAGCTCCGCAAAAACTCTCCGCCGGCCTTTGCCTTTGCCAAAGCTGTAGCGGAAGTACTCGCGGCAGTAACGCTCGTCGTCCAGATAGCCGCAGCCGGCAAAGCGGGACAGAAGCCCTTTGATGGAATCCTCGTCGAAGCCTTTGCCTGCCAGATAGCTTCCCATCTCCGCCGTGGTCCGGCTTCGGGCCGACAGGTGGCGCAGGGCCGCGTCCTCGATGGAGACGGAGCTCTTCTTCGCGTTGGACTCCTTCATGCCAGCACCCTCCACTGGATCTCCGCCTTCTCCACGGTGCAGGCGGCGCACTGGATATCGTCGGCGATCTCCAGATCTGTAAGGTAATAGGTCCTTCCCTGCCAGCTGATCTCGTCCAGCAGCTCCATTTCACCGCTTACCATGGACGGCATCTGGGAGAAGATGCCCTGTCCGGTACACTTGCAGAAGGCCTCCTTGCGGACCCAAAGCCGGAAAAAACCGTCGATGCCCCAGATCCTGACGTAGTGCTGCTCATCTTCGGTAAACTGGCGTTTCGCGATGTCCTCATAGCCGCAGTCCTTCACCCGCTGCAGGTCGATACCGCAGGGACGGTCAGCGAACATGCAGATCCAAAGCAGTCCGCTGTGGCTCAGGGAAAACTCCAGCGGGGTTTCCGCGAAATAGGGTTTGCCCTTCTCCTCCCGCAGGATCTCCGCCTGGGTGAAGTCCACCGGCAGACCGGCTTCCGCGCCGTGCCGTGCCGCCGCCGCCCGGATCAAAGGCCATCCGGCCTCGCCCCTTTCAAAAGGTCCGTCATATAGATAAACTGTATACATGCTTTCTTCTCTCTTTCTCTGTAAAAATATAGGAATAGAACAGAAAAGGACGCCGGTAAGGCGTCCCGCTTCTCTTTTACTTACTTCTTTTTCTGGTTCGCCAGTCTTTCCAGAACCCGCTGGTATCCGTCGGCTCCGTAAACCAGACACTTGTTGATCCGGCTGATGGTCGCTGTGGAAGCCTTGGTGATCTCTTCGATCTCGCTGTAGGTCTTCTTCTTCGACAACAGCTTGGCCACCTGCAGCCTCTGGGCGATGGCGTGGATCTCGTTGATGGTGCAGATATCCTCAAAGAACCGATAGCAGTCCTCTCTGTCCTTCAGTGTCAGCACCGCGTCAAAGAGTTCGTCGATATCGTCTCGTTTAAACTTAGAATCATATGCCATTTTGCAGACTCCTTTCCTGGCTTTATCGATCTACAAAATCAGTATATCACTTTTATGCGTTAAAGTCAAAGAAAATCCTCTGCTTTTTCAGTACCTACTTTTTCTTCAGCAATTCCAGCGCCTTTTCCAGCTGGGTATCGGTCTTGGCATTTTTGCCCAGCTTCACCTTGTAATCCGGCTCGACGCCTACGCCGTGGATCTCGTTGTTCTTCGGGGAAAAATACTGCTGGATGGTCAGCTTCAGGGCAGAACCGTCATTGAACTGGACGGTTCCCTGAATGATGCCTTTGCCGTAGGTGGTCGTACCCACCAGGCTGCCGCCTTTGTTGTCTTTGATGGCCGCCGCCACGATCTCGGAAGTGCTGGCGCTGTTTTCATCTACCAGGACCACGTACTTCAGCCCGGTACAGGCCTCGTCGGAATTGTAGTACTTGGTCTTTCCCGCCTTATCCTCGGTGTGGGTGATGGTACACTCCGGCAGAAGCATGTCGGCAATATCCACGCCGGCGTCCACCAGGCCGCCTCCGTTGCCCCGCAGGTCGATGACCAGCCCTTTGACGCCCTTTGTTTCAAATTCGTCCAGCTCCCGCTTAAACTGGGCCGCCGTTCCGCTTTCAAAGGCGGAAATCCGGATATATCCGTACTGCTTGTCGAGGGTCTCAGCGTAGACGGACGGCTCCTCGACCTGGGCACGGACCAGCTCCGCCTCCTTCGTCTCGCTGCCACGCCGGTAGGTCACCTTGACAGAGGTTCCTTCCTCACCCCGCATATGCATGGCCATCTGGTCCGCGTCCTCGTAGGCTTTGCCGTCCACCTTCAGAAGCACGTCTCCGGCTTTCAGCCCCGCGCTGTCCGCAGGTCCGCCGCTGATGACCTTGCTGATGACAAAATCCCCGGACTTATCCTGGGAGAACACCACGCCTACGCCGGTAAACACGCCCTGCACGTAGCTCTGCCATGCCTCGTATTCCTCTTTGTCCATGTAAGCGGAATACTGGTCGTCCAGGGTCTCGATCAAAGCGTCATAGAGGGCGTCCATCTGTTTGTCCTGGTCCACCTCCCAGAGGAACTGTGTCTCGATGGCCTTCTGCATGGAGTACAGCTTGCTGTAGCGGGCGCCTATATCGTTGAGGGTGTCGTAATCCTCCTGGCTGATGAGGAGTATGCCTGTGGCCTGGCTCACGGCGAAGAAGCCCGCCGCGGCGGCCAGCAGCGTGGCCAGTACCACACCGATTATCAGCAGGATAAACCTGCGCTTTTTCATCTTTATCATAGTTTCACCTATCTTTCGGCACCGGAAACGGTAAACTGCAGATACGTCCTGCCGTTCCAGGTTTGGCTGCCCAGCGTGCCGATCATGCTGACCGGACGGCCTGCCTGCAGTATATCATCATATGTACCCGCGTCTTTAAATATGACGCAGGCCAATTCACGTCCGTCGTCCAGGACGCCGGTGAACTTGGTATACTGGCCCTGGCTGCCGATCCTTCGCATGGACTGGGGGCGCAGATGAATCCTGACCAGGGGCTGGGGATTGGCGCAGCCGAACGGCTCCAGCATGCGGATCTGCTCTGCCAGCTCCAGCTTCACGTCCTCCGCATCCAGATCCAGGTCTGCCTCCAGACGCAGGTCAAACAGATGAGGATCTTCCTCTGCCAGCCGCGCCATAGACTGGTTCAGGTTACGGCGAAGCAGGGGCAGGTTCTCCTCCTTCATGGTGAAGCCGCAGGCCGCGCTGTGGCCGCCGAACCGTTCAAACAGCTCCCGGTTCTCCGCCAGCAGCTCGTAAAGGTTGACGCCGTCGATGCTCCGGCCCGTCCCTTTCAGACAATCTCCGGAGGTAGGCGTGACGATGACCGCCGGCCGGTTGTAGGTCTCCTTCACCTTACCGGCTGCGATGCCGGTAATGCCCTCATGGGCGTCGGGAAGATCGATGACGTAGAACAGGTCGTCCCTGTACTGGTTCTCCACCAGCTCTCTGCACTGCTCAAAGGTCTCTTCCTGCAGCTGCTTTCTCCGCCTGTTGCAGGCCACCAGCTTTTCGACGCCGGCCTCTATGGATTTCGGATCCCGGGCCATCATCAGCTTTGCTGCGGTGCGGGCGCTTTCCATTCTGCCGGAAGCGTTGAGATGTGGCACGATGACGTAGGATATGTTTTCAGAGCAGATATCGCCCTGTTTCAGGCTCACTCCTTCGATCAGAGCCGTAAGTCCCGGCCGCTGGCTCACGTTGACCGCCCGGATGCCGTACTTCGCCAGCGTCCTGTTTTCATCTACCAGAGGAACGATATCTCCGATGGTTCCGATACCCACCAGGTCCAGGGTCCGGTTGACCACCCTTTTGTCCAGGCCGGTTTCCGCCGCGATGGCCTGGGCCAGCTTGAAGGCTACGCCTACGCCGGCCAGCTCCTTGAACGGATAGGGACATCCCGGCTGCTTGGGATTGATGAGCAGGCAGTCGGCCTGCTGGTCTTTGATGGTGTGATGGTCGGTGACCAGGATCTTCAGGCCGATCTCCTTGGCGTGCTCCACTTCCATGCAGGAGACGCTGCCGCAGTCCACGGTAACCACCAGGTCAACCCCCGCGGCTTTGATCTTGTCCAGGGCTTCGCAGTTGAGCCCGTAGCCCTCCTCAAACCGGGACGGAATGTAATAGGCAAGGTTGTCCGTCAGCTGGGAAAGGACCTCCATCAGCACCGCCGTAGAGGTGATGCCGTCGGCGTCGTAGTCGCCGTAGATGCAGATCTTCTCCTCGTCTTCGATCGAAGACAGTATTAAATCCACCCCTGCTTCCATATTGAGAAGCAGGAATGGATCGTAGGTCTTCTGGGGCCGGGCGGAGAGGAATTCTTCGATCTCCTCCTCCGTGGACAGTCCCCTCTTATGTAATAGTTCTATCACTCTCGGTTGTAAAATCATAGTTCACCCTGTTTAAAAGTATTGCATCGGATCTACGTACTGGCCGTTGATTCTGACCTCAAAATGCAGATGCGGTCCGGTGGAAACGCCGGTGGAGCCGGAGCTGGCGATAACCTGGCCCCGGGTAACCTGCTGTCCTACGCTGACATTGAGGCTGCTGTTGTGTCCGTAAAGGGTGCTGATGCCGCTGCCGTGGTCGATGACCACAGCATAGCCGTAGCCGCCGTACCAGCTGGCCACAATGACGGTTCCGTCAGCCGCCGCGTAAACCGGTGATCCCATACCCACGCCGATATCCACGCCGGTATGTCCCGTATAAATGCCTGTAACAGGGTGGATGCGGAAACCGAACGGCGAAGTGATGTAGGTCGCCGTAGTCGGCCACATGAACTGGCCGCCCTCATAGACCTTTTCCGGATTCTGCATGGCCGCGATCTCATCGCTGATGGCGTCGGCCTCCGCGTTGAGTTCTTCCAGCTTGGCCTGCAGCGCTTCCTTATCCGCCTGCAGAGCCGTCTGCTTTTCCTCCGCTTCCGCCTTCTGCTGGCTCAATTCGTCCTTCTCCTGCTTTAACGCCGCCTGCTTCTGTTCCAGCTCCTCATGCTGCCGTTCCAGAGTGAGCAGGGTCTCCTCATCGCCTCTGTAGATCCGCTGGATCAGTTCCAGGTTGGTGAGAAATTCTGATACGCTGCTGGAGCCCAGCAGCACGTCCAAATAGCCTACAGAGCCGTTTTTGTACATGTTTCTGAGGCGCTGGTTCAGACCTTCCTGCTGTTTCTCGATATCCGCAATAGTCTGCTCGATATCCTGCTGCGCCAGGTCGATCTCGCCCTGTTTCTGCTCCATGGAATCTTCCAGCTTGTCGACTTCAGCCTGCTGCTCTTTGATGCTGGAGGTCAGGGCTTCCATATCTTCCTTGACGTCCTCTTTCTGCTCGTTGATCTGGTCAAGCTCCTGCTGTTTATCCGCCTTGTCGTCCGCGTAAACCAGAGAATAGGCTCCCAGGCTGCAGACCAGTGTGAAGATCAAAAAGCAGATCAGTGTTTTCTTTTTCATGTTTTCAAATCCCTCCTGTCTCTATGCGCTCTTTTCTGTACGCTGCGCGTCTGTGTCCGCACATATCTATGCGCCCTGCGTGTCTGACGCTCTGCGCATCTGCCGCCCTACGCGTCCAGGAAGCGGCGCATGGAGATGATACTGCCGCAGGCGCCGATGCTGACGCCCATCGCCAGGAAAATACAGATCAGGTTCACCGCCAGATATCCCGCGGGAACCAGCGGCGACGAAAGTATCGTCATAACCTGGGTTCCGATCAGGTCCACTACCTTGCTGTAGAGCAGGTAGGTAATGCCGGCGGAAACCAGGGACGCGAAGATGCCGATGATGATGCCCTCCACCAGGAATGGCCCTCGTATGAACCAGTTGGTGGCCCCGATATACTTCATAATGGAAATCTCACGGGCGCGGGCAAAGACGGTCAGCTTGATAGTATTGGAGACCACCACCACGGAGACGACTACCAGAAATGCCATGACCACCAGAGCCGCCAGCTGCAGAAAGTTGGTTACCTTGGTCAGCTTTTCCACAGTCTCCTTGTAATATTTGATGTCCTCAACGCCGTCAAAGGTGGAGAGGTAATCTGTCACCTCTCCGGCGCTTTCCAGGGACTCCACCGTGACCAGCAGCGAGTTAGGCAGCGGGTTGTCTCCCAGAGAGTCCAGCAGATAGCCGCTCTCTCCCCAGCGCTTCTTCAGGATCTTCAGCGCGTCCTCCTTGCTCCGGTATTCCACCTGCTTCACATGGTCGTGGTTTTCCACCGCGTCCATGATCTGCTGGGCTTCCTCCGCGGAGGTGGAATCCTCCAGAAAGATCTCTATCTGGTCGTAATCTGTCTTCACCATTTCGGTGAACAGATTGATGTTGACGGTTATGACGAAGAACAGGCCCAGGATCAGCATCATGGCCGTAATGGCGAACACGGACGCCAGGCTCATGCCCTTATTCCTGCCGATCTGGGTGAAGGCCTGCTTGATATTGTATCCGATCCTACTCATGATCCGCGGCCTCCTCTCCTGTCGTATATTTTCTTTTCTCTGTTTCGTTTGTTTCGTTTTCTGTGGCTTCAGTCTCTGCCGCTTCTTCTGCCTCCGCTATTTCTGTCGATGCGGCGGTTGTCCTGTCCCCGTCCTTTGCGGGCGTCTTTACAACCGCGTCAGCAGGCGTTTCGGCCCCCGCTGCGGCCGTATCGATATCGCCGGCGTCATAGTTGCCGGCGTCATAATTGCTGCCATCGGCCGCTGGGCCTCTCTGTTCTGCCGTCGGCGCGTCGTTCCCATTCTTTGCCGCATAGACCGGTTCAGATTTTTTTGATCCCCGCGCCGCGTCGTAGAGCTCCGGTTCCGGCTCCAAAGCCGGTTCCGCCGTTCCTGCCTCCTCAAAGCCGTACTGGCCGAACTCATCTCGGACGATACGTCCGTCCTCGATGGCGACGACTCTCTTCTGCATCCTGTCCACGATGTCCTTGGCATGGGTTACCATGACCACGGTGGTGCCGGTCATATTGATCTGGTTCAGCAGATCCATGATCTCGTTGGCCGTATCCGGATCCAGGTTTCCCGTAGGCTCGTCAGCGATGAGCACCGTCGGATTGTTGATGATGGCTCTGGCGATGGCGACTCTCTGCTGCTCGCCTGCCGACAGCTCGTTCGGATACTTGTCGGCCTCGTTGCTGATGCCTACCAGGCTCAAAACCTGGGGTACCTTCTTTCGTATCTGCCGCTTGCTCTTATGCAGGATCTCCATGGCAAAAGCCACGTTTTCATAGACCGTCTTCTTCGGCAGCAGGCGGAAATCCTGAAATACGATGCCGATCTTCCGGCGCAGCTCCGGCACTTCCCGGTTGCTCAGGGTGGTAACCTCTTTGCCTGCCACCTTGATGCTGCCGCTGTCGGCGTCGATCTCCTTCAGAATCAGTTTGATAAATGTAGATTTTCCCGCGCCGCTGGGGCCGACGAGAAAGACAAAATCGCCTTTATGGATATGGACGCTGGCATTCTCAAGACCCACATTGGTATTGTAATGCTTTGTCACGTTTTCAAATGTTATCATGCGCTCTCCCCTTCTACAGCTTTCGTATTTCTTCTGCACATACATATTTATCATACCATAATTCGACTATTTTTTAAATAGCCAAAGGTCATTTAAAAACCCAGTTTACGTGAAACTTTCGTGAAAATTTCCAGTAAATCCTTTCTTATTTCATGATTTTCCCAGTGAAACCGGCAGGCGTACTCGTCGGCGTAGATCAAAGCGGGATCAAAGGCCGGCACCCACAGAAGCTCTCTTGTCTTCAGGTAACCCGCCGTCTGACGGCGGCTGACGCCGCTGTTGAACCGGCTGCACAGCCAGATCACCGGCTTGCCGGACAGCTCCAGCTTTTTCAGCAGCTTAAAACGCTCTGTTCCGGCCATGAGACGGGAAGGCAGGGGATCGCAGACGGCTATGACCGCGTCCATGTCGGCGAGCAGCAGCTCCCAGTCTGGCTCCGCGTCCAGATCAAAGACACAGATTCCGCCTCTGGCGCTGGTCAGGAATCTCCCCCGCTGCCGGCCGCTGAGCCGCACGCCTTCCTCCCGGTCCTCCGGCGTCGGCAGGATCCAGCGGATTCCCTGTTCCAGATTCTCGCAGCCCCGGGTGGACTCGTCCTCCGCGATCAGGCTGTAAAACCGGTGAAAGCTCCGGTTGGCGAATCTCTGATCCATGGCCGCCTCGTCGTAGAGCAGCGGCCTGCCGGCAGTCGGATGCAGGCACTGGCAAAATGTCAGACTATTCCCCTTTGATCGCAAGTAAAAGGCCAGAGACGATGCAACAAATGTTGTTCCAACGCTCCGGCCAAGTCCTGTAACGCCGATATTCCATTGTTCCGCGGTTTCCCAGTCCTTTTCGGACGGGCCGTTCTCTCTGTATTCTCTGAAAAAAGCCCTTTTCAAGGCGATGCACCTCCCTGTACACTGCTGTTAAAAACAGTTTACCATTTTTGTGCAGGCTGTGCAATCCTTATTTTCCTTTTTTATACTTTTCTTCGTTTCTTCGTCACGCTTGTATGGATTTCACAGGCCGCTGCCGACACCCGGGGTGATGGCGCAGACTGTCAGTTTCCAAAACTGCCTGAACGGTTTCCGCTACTTCGCGAAATCCGCCCGCAGCTGGATGCTGTCAGGCAGCCCTGTCAGATCCGTCTTCACCAGATCGTAAGGATAACAGATGACCTGGGCCAGGTTCTCCGCGTCCGCAGGATCCGCAAAGGTGGCGTAGACGTTGAGCACGCTCTTGTCGTCCTTGCTTTCCAGGGCCAGCTCCTCTATCTTCACGTCGTATCCGGCCGTCGGCTTCTCCCCTCTGGTCACCATGACGTACACCGTGTCGTCCACCTTGAACGCCAGCGCCCGCTCCAGATCCCGGTACGACGGCAGAATATCCGCTTCGATCTCCCTGGGTACAGCCTTCTCCGATACCCGTTCAAATTTCACCTTTGTCTCGCCCGCGTTGATGCCAAAGGTCAAGATCAGTCCCACCAGCACCACCGCCGCGATGATAATGGCGATTATCTCCTTCTTCATAAGACGTCTCCTCTCTTTCCGACTGTTTAACCTTATGAGACAAGGATTCGGATTATGCCGGGTTCTTCATGGGAAAAATCCGCCCCGCCCGATCTCGGGTCCGGACGCAAAAATCCGCCCCGCTGGCCAGGCCCTGGCTGCAGGACGGATTTATCTTTGTCGATCAGTATTTAGTACACTTCTAGTACACTTCGCGCACCGCCCGGACGATGTCCGCCGCGGTCATGCCGTACTTTTCTTTCAATTCATCTGGTTTGCCGGATTCCCCGTATGTATCGTGCTGGCCTACCATTTCCACTCTGACCGGGCACTTTCTGCACAGGACCTCCGCCACCGCGCTGCCCAGTCCGCCGACGATGGAGTGCTCTTCCGCCGTCACGATGCGGCCGGTCTCCTTTGCCGCCTCTATGATGATGTCTTCGTCCAGCGGCTTGATGGTATGCATGTCGATGACCCGCACGTCGATGCCCTCTTCCGCCAGCTGAGAGGCCGCCAGCATGGCTTCCGCCACCATGATGCCGGTGGCGATGACCGTCACGTCTCTGCCCGGGCGCAGCACATTTCCCTTGCCCAGCCTGATGTCCGCCGTCTCGTCATAGAACACCGGCACGGCTGCTCTGCCCAGTCTCACATAAGCCGGACCGTCAAAGTCCACCACCTGCTTCAGCAGCAGCCTGGCGCTGACGCCGTCAGAAGGGTTGACCACGGTCATGCCCGGAATGGTCCTCATCAGCGCCAGATCCTCGAAGGTCTGATGGCTGGCGCCGTCCTCGCCTACGGTGATGCCCGCGTGAGTGGCGCAGATCTTTACATTGGCGCCGGTGTAGCCGATGGAGTTTCTGATGATCTCAAAGGCTCTGCCGGAGGCGAACATGGCGAAGGTCGACGCGCAGACCACCTTGCCCGACAGGGCCAGGCCTGCGGCAGTGCCGTAAAGATTCTGCTCCGCGATACCCATATTGAAAAATCTCTCCGGATAGGTCTTGCTGAATTCGTTGGTCATGGTGGACTTGGAAAGGTCAGCGTCCATGACGACCAGATTCGGATTTTCCGCGCCGATCTCTACCAGCGCTTTGCCGTATGCGGCTCTCGTAGCCATTTTCTCTGCCATTACCATGCACCTCCCAGTTCTTCTACTGCCAGTCTGGCTTCATCGTCGCTCGGCGCTTTGCCGTGCCAGCCGGCCTGGTCCTCCATGAAGGACACGCCTCTGCCCTTGTGGGTCCTGGCGATGATGGCCGTCGGCTTGCCCTTGCAGGCTCTCGCCTGGTCAAAGGCGTCAAAGATCTCCTCAAAGCTGTGTCCGTCGATGACGATGACGTTCCAGCCGAAGGCGGCGAATTTCTCATCGATGGGCTTCACAGTCATGACGTCGTCGTTGCGTCCGTCGATCTGCAGTCCGTTGAAGTCCACGATGGCTGTCAGGTTGTCCAGCTTATAGTGAGCGGCGGACATGGCCGCCTCCCAGACCAGGCCCTCCTGCAGCTCGCCGTCGCCCAGCAAAGTGTAGACGCGGCCCGGGTTGCCGTCCATTTTGTTGGCCAGCGCCATGCCGACGCTGACGGAAATGCCCTGGCCCAGGGAACCGGTGGACATTTCGATGCCCGGCACCTTGTGCATGTTGGGATGGCCCTGGAAACGGCTGCCCAGCTTCCGCAGGCTCATCATATCCTCCACAGGGAAATAACCTCTCTCTGCCAGCGCAGCGTACTGCACAGGACCGGCATGGCCCTTTGACAGGATAAACTTGTCACGGTCAGCCTTCTTCGGGTCGGCCGGGTCGATATTCATTTCTTTAAAGTACAGCGCTGTGACGATGTCAGCCGCGGAAAGGCTGCCGCCCGGATGTCCGGAGCCGGCACTATGTATGGCGCGGATGACGTCGATCCTGACCTTTGCGGCCAGTTCTTCATATGCTTTTATCTCCATTTTATCCTCCATATATTTTTACGGGAGGACCGGCGCGGGCCGGCCTCCCTTGATGATCAAAAACTAAAAGGAACGATGCTTTGGATCAACGATGCCCAGACTGACGCTGAGGGCCTGGTCTACGCCCGGCATCTGCGCCTGGCTGAGGCATCCGATGTGTTCCTTCAATCTTTTCTTATCGATGGTACGAAGCTGTTCCAGCAGCACCACCGAATTTTTGCTGAGTCCGCCGTCGGCGGCTTCCAATTTCACATGGGTTGGCAATTCTGCCTTTGTCTGAGATGTAATGGCAGCCACGATGATAGTCGGGCTGTATCGGTTTCCTACGTCGTTTTGTACTACAAGCACTGGTCTGACTCCCCCTTGTTCGGAGCCGACAACGGGACTTAGATCAGCAAAATAAAGGTCTCCCTTCTTCACTATCAAGTCCAACACTCCTTATAAAAGTTCTTTTATGGCAAAGGGCACGTAATTTGCTATATCGCTGGCCGTTAAGCCGTATTCTCCAGTCTGTTCCGCCGCCAGATCTCCTGACAGTCCGTGCAGGAACACCCCTGCCCTGGCCGCTGAGAACGGGTCAAGGCCCTGGCCCGCCAGTGAGGTGATGACGCCGGTCAGCACATCACCACTGCCGGCAGTCGCCATGCCGGGGTTACCTGTAGTATTAGTATATGCCTCTCCGTCCGGATCGGCAACCAGAGTGCCTGCTCCTTTTACGACTGCGACGCAGCCGTAGGCTTTCATCAAAGCCTCGGCAACGGCTTCCTTTGATGCCTCGCCCTTTTCGTCCGCAGGCCAGCCGCGGTCAAGCAGCCGCTTTGCCTCGCCGATATGCGGCGTCATGATCACCTGCGCCCGGGCCGCTTTCACCAGCTGCCGCAGCCTGCTGTCGCCAGCCACAGTGTTGAGCCCGTCCGCGTCGATCACCACGGTTTTCGTATATTCCCGGAGAACCCGCTCCAAGATGCGCTTTGTTCTTCTACCAACTCCCATTCCCGGGCCTATCGCCACTGCGTCAAACGCGGACAGGTCCCCTTTGATCTTGTCCCACGTGATACAGGTGGCCTCCGGAACGGAAATCTGCAGTACCGGAAAGATCTGCCTCGCTGTGCAGACCTTCACCAGGCCGCTTCCGCATTTGATCGCCGCGCGGGCCGCGAAGACAGCGGCTCCCGCCATCTCCTTTGAGCCTGCGATGATCAGGACTCTGCCGCAGTCCCCCTTATGTATCTCCCTGGGACGTGTTCTGATAACAGTATTGGCAAAAGTCCGGTCAGTTAAACCTGTGATTTTCATTTATTTTTTCACCTTGTCAAAAATCAGTGTCATTTTCTCTCCGTTTTCCGGATCGGTGTAGGTCAGAAGGAGCTTGGTCTCCGACTTCAGCTGATAGGTCAGCGTCTGGTCCGGCTCCATGGAATCCCACACAGACGGCGGATCAAAGTCCGCCCGGTCCACATCGGCAAGCTGCACTACCCCGTCCTCTGGAAACAGGAGCTTTCCCGCTATGCCCGGATTTCCGGCCTCGGCGTCGTACATCTCAAAGGAGCCGCCGGAGGATATCTTCAGATGCAGATACCCCACATAGCAGTCGGGAACTCCCAGGGGATTGTCCTCACACTCCCACGCCCCCGCCAGGATCTCCATGGCCTGGGCGCGGACCTCCTCGTTTTCCACTGTGCAGACGGCCCTCTGCTCCTCTCCGCATCCGCAGAGCATGGCGAGCAAAAGACAAAGCAGGCAAACAGCCATGCCGCTGTAAAACTTTTTCATGTGTTATCCCTCTTCTCTCAATATCATAAATCTCAAAAATTATAGTCCATAGTCCCAAACTATAGTCCCAAAAATTATAATCCCAGAAATACCGACGCCATGGCGAAATAGATGGACAGGGCTACCATATCCGATACCGACGAAATGGCCGGGTTGGCGATCAGAGCCGGGTCCAGGTTCATCTTCTTTACCAGAAGCGGCACCATGCTGCCGAGCACCTTGCCGATGATGACGATGAGCAGCATAGCTGAACACACCGTCAGCGCGATGACAGGCTCCTGTCTGTCCAGCAGACAGACTCTGGCAAAGTTGAAGGTGCTGAGGATCACGCCGATCAAAGCGCCGATGCGGATCTCTTTCCACAGGATCTTCACCACGTCGGAGGTATCCACCTCGTCGGTGGCCAGGCCGCGGATGATCAGGGTCGCCGCCTGGGAACCCGTATTGCCGCCGGTGCCCATGAGCATCGGCATATAGGATACCAGACAGATGATCTCGGACAGCCGCCCTTCAAAATTGCTGATGATCAGTCCGGTAAAGATATACGCCACCATCAGGATCAGCAGCCAGGGAAGCCGGTTCAGCGCGTGCTGCCAGACAGACTTGTCCAGATATCCTTTGTCCGAATTCTCGAAGTCGATGACGCCGTTCATTCTCTCGATATCCTCGGTGGCCTCCTCTTCCATGACGTCCAGAATATCGTCGACGGTGATGATGCCTACCAGCCGGTGTTCGTTGTCGACGACAGGGATCGCCAGAAAGCCGTATTTCTTAAAGTCCTCAGAGACCTCCTCCTGGTCCTCGTAAACGTTTTCCCATACGTAGTCTGTACGCATGATATCCTTGATCCTGGTCTGATCGTCGGTGATGACCAGGGTGCTCAGGGACACGATGCCGATCAGCTTTCTTCCGCTGTCCTTGACGTAACAGGTATAGATGGTCTCCGCGTCCATGCCTACTTCTTTGATGTATTCCAGCGCCTCCCCTACGGTCCAGTCCTTCTGCAGGCTGATGTAGTCCGGCGTCATCAGGCTGCCCGCGCAGGTGTCCGGATAGTTGAGGAAGGTGTTGATCAGCTTTCGCTCGTTCTTCGGCGTCTTTTCCAGGATCTTGTCGACCACGTTGGCCGGCAGCTCCTCCAGAATGTCGATCTTATCGTCAAAGTCCATTTCCTGGACGATGAAGTTGATTTCCTTATCGGTAATGCCGTTTACGATCGCGACCTGGTCGTCGGACGGCAGCTCTGAGAACACCTCTACGGAGGTGTCCTTCGGCAGCAGGCGGAACAAGATGATGGTCATCTCGATTTCCATTTCCTCGGTGACCTCTTCCAGCAGCTCCGCGATGTCTACCGCGTTATATTTCAGTAATTCGTCTCTGGCCTGGAAGTAGCGTTTCTCTTCCAGGAATTCCAGAATTTTCTCCAGCGATTCCTCCATGAGGATATCGGTGTCGACAGCTTTGTTATCCATTGGTCGTTACCCCGCTTTCTTCGGTATTTCCCTGCCTGATGCAGAAAAAACTTCTGGCGGGTTCGCCCGGCGGAATCTATTTGCTGCATGAAGACAGGGATCGTTTTGCTTCCATGAATTTTGGATCCACGATAAAGCTCTGATCGACGACGCTTAGGCCGATAAGTCTTTGATCGATGAAGCTTTGATGGATAAAGCTCTGATGAATAAGCCTTTGATCGACAAAGCTATGACCGATAAAGCCTGGCTTGACGCAGCCCTGATCGATGAATCCTGGGTCCATGATGAAATTTTGACGCATGAACTGCCCCGGCTGCTGCAACAGCTCTGCCGCGGCCATGCTGGTTATGTGATATTTGCTTTGTTTAGAGGCAGGCCCGTTATCCATGTCTTCACATCCTTTCGTATAGTACTTGCTCTAACGTCTTATTATACAACATACCATCTCAGATTTGCAACCTCTTCACCGGGAATTTTGAACTATTTTCGCAAGATACGACCTGCTCCGCCACGGCGCCCCTGCCTTTTCCCTTCTCCGACAGGCTTTAACAATGTACAGAGTGAAATCATTGAAATTTCAGCTGTCTTTCACCAAGAAAACAGTTGACTATTTTTTGCCAAAATGTTATATTGAAAATAACGGCGACAATATTTACAAATTCTAAAACTAAATTTTTAATGAGAGAAAAGAGGAGATCGAAATGGCAAATTTAGTTGAGCAGTACATTGAGATTGCGAAGAAGAGAAACCCTGGTGAACCAGAATTTTTACAGACTGTAGAAGAAGTTTTAACTTCCATCGAGCCTGTGCTGGAAGCTCATCCTGAGTACGTCGAAGCTGGTCTGATCGAAAGACTGATCGAGCCTGAAAGAGGCATCAGCTTCAGAGTTCCTTGGGTTGACGATGAAGGCAAAGTTCAGGTCAACAGAGGCTACAGATACGAATTCAACAGTGCAATCGGGCCTTACAAAGGCGGTCTGAGATTTGCCCCTAACGTATATCCTGGAATCATCAAGTTCTTAGGTTTTGAACAGATCTTTAAGAACAGCCTGACCGGACTGCCTATCGGCGGCGGCAAGGGCGGCGCTGACTTCGACCCTAACGGAAAATCCGATGCTGAAGTTATGAGATTCTGCCAGTCCTTCATGAGCGAGCTGTTCAGACACATCGGACCTAACACTGACGTTCCTGCCGGTGACCTGGGCGTAGGCGCAAGAGAGATCGGTTACCTGTTCGGACAGTACAAGAGACTGGCTGACAGATATGAAGGCGTTCTGACTGGCAAAGGCCTGGCTTACGGCGGATTAGCGGGAAGAACAGAAGCTACCGGTTACGGTATCGTATTCTTCGCAAGAGAAATGCTGAAACACTGCGGCGAAGAGCTTGCGGGCAAGACTGTTGCAGTTTCCGGTTTCGGCAACGTAACTTGGGGTACTGTTCAGAAGCTCAATGAACTGGGCGCTAAAGTCATCACTATTTCCGGACCAGACGGATACATCTACGATCCAGACGGCGTTACTTCCGGAGAAAAAGAAGATTACTTACTGGAGCTGAGAGCTTCCGGAAAGAACATCTGCGCACCTTACGCAGACAAATTCCCAGGCGCAACCTTCTATGCTGGCAAGAAGCCTTGGGAAGTTAAGGCTGACCTGTACATCCCTTGCGCAACTCAGAACGAGATCCGCATCGAAGATGCCAAGACAATGGTTGCTAACGGCTGCAAGTTCCTCTGCGAAGGTTCCAACATGCCTACCACCAACGACGCAATCCAGTACTTACAGGAAAACGGCGTAGTTGTAGGTCCTTCCAAGGCTGCAAACGCTGGCGGCGTAGCCTGCTCCTGCATCGAGATGGGTCAGAACGCTGGTCACACAGTATTCTCCCCTGCACAGGTTTACGAGCAGTTAGAGACTATCATGGTCAACATTCACAAGAATGCGGCTGATGCATGCGAAAGATACGGCCTCGGCTATGACCTGGTTAAGGGCGCTAACATCGCTGGCTTTGAAAAGGTTGCAGAAGCTATGATGGCTCAGGGTATTGTATAAGGAGTCTGTGATTCCCAAAGACGCAGAAAAAACGCAGCCATGTCATTTCATGCATGATCTGCAGCATGAACTGCGGTCAAAGGGATCAGCGCTTTGAGCAACATCAATAAAACACATAAAACAAAAGGGGCTGTCGCATTAACGGAAAATAACCGTTAGGGCGGCAGCCCTTTACGTATGCAAAAAACAAA
>CALLDR010000124.1 GCA_937997955.1 uncultured Emergencia sp.
GGGAAATCGCCGGCAAGCTGAAGGCCGCCGGCATGGAGCCTGAGGAAATCGCGGCCGCGACGGAACTCGGCCTGGAGGAAATCGACCGGTTATAGGTCCAGTATGAGAGCAACACGAAAGCAACAGGATCCGATGACGGCTTCAGTGCGTAATTTAGCGCGCAATTCAACGCGCAAATAATATGTAAGCAATAAAAAACGACATAAAAAGCAACGCAATACGAAAAAGTTCTGCGGCCAGGGCGAGAGAGGAGCGCGAATACGCTTCGATGCCACCTCGGTCCGCAGAACTTTTTATTATTCCAGAATCAAAATTACCAGGAAGGCGATAATGCAGAAGATCAGGAAAATCTGCATGAACGCTCCTACCGGCACCTCGCCCTCAAAGGTTCCCTCGCCTTCGTCGTCCAGCTCCTTCAGCTCGTGCAGATTGCTGAAGATCTTCATCGGATGGCGCAGGATAAATCTGCAGATGAGCACGGAATGATCGTAGATCTGCTCGAACTGCTCAAAGAACCAGTACACGTATTTGGACAAGCCCATCAGCAGCTTCGGGATCCACCTCCGGTAGAACCAGTCGAAGTCCAGACTCAGCATATCGTGAGGCGCCATCATCGGCAGCAGCATGACGAACGGCACCGTTCCGCCGATGAACAGACCCAGATATTCCAGTATATGCTCCAGGGTAAACGGGTGGGCCATGGTGGCGCCCGGCATCAGGCTGTAGCAGAAGTCCGGGAACAGTCCGGTCAAAAGACACAGCGCCGCGCCGATCACCATGGCGATATCCATGTATACCGGTACTTTTCCGCACGGCACGTCCTTCTCCGTCTTACCGAAAAAAACGAAATAGTTGATCTTCAGCGTAATGGACAGCCAGGTTCCCACGCCGGCCAGCATGACCAGCCAGTAGCCGACCACATGCCCGTGCAGGGACTCCATGATCAGAGCTTTGCTGGCAAAGCCGTTGAGAAACGGCATACCGGCAATAGAAAGGGACGCGATGAAGAAGCACCCTGCCGTAACCGGCAGCTTCTTCGCCAGGCCGCCGAGGTCGCTGATCTTGCGCTTGCCAGTGACCGTGATCACCGCCCCCGCCGCCATGAGCAGCACCCCTTTATAAAGGATGTTGAAGGCCGCATGCAGGGTGGCTCCGTCAATACCGGCAGCCTCGCCGGTTCCCAGCGCCGCCACCATCATGCCCAGCTGGCTGATGATGTGATAGGACAGCAGTCTGCGCAAATCGTTTTCTATCAGCGCCATGCAGGCGGCCAGCACAGCCATAACGCCGCCGATGATGATCAGATCCTCCGTTCCCGCAAAGAGACGGATCAGGGCATAGATCGCCACCTTAGTGGTGTAGGATCCCATATATACCGTTCCCGCCGCCGTACTCTCAGGATAGGCGTCGGCGACCCAGGTGTGCAGAGGCGGGATCGCACCGTTGACGGCCACACCCAGCAAGATCAGCCAGTAAGCGCCGCCGGAGCCGCCTGTCAGCAGTCCGATTTCAAAGCCGCCCTGGATCGTGCAGAGCCAGACCGCTCCCGCCAGCAGCAGGTTTCCGCCGAAAAAGTGCATGGCCAGATAGCGGTAGGATGCCCTCTTTGCCCGGTGAGTACCTCCAGCCCACACCAGATACCAGGAGGATACGGCCATCAGCTCCCAGAAGCAGACCAGGGAGATCCAGTCTCCGGCAAAGACCACGCAGAGGCTGCTTCCGGCATAGAGCAGAGACGCGCACTTCTCGTACCTGGACACCGTGCCCAGTGAATAGATTCCGGCGATAACTGCGATAACGCAGAAGATCAGGCCGAAGGCTCTGGACAGGCCGTCCACGGCCAGCAGCTGGAACTGTATGGCGCTGGTAAAATCATAGGTCAGTCCGCCGTCCCCCATGAAGATCATGGCGGCCAGAGCCAGGACCGCCCCCGCGAGAGCGGCGCCGCTGCGGAGCTTTTGATACGGAAGAAACAGCGTTACAACCCCTGTCAGGATCAAAATCAGGCCGGGATGCAGGTTATACATGATCCTCACCTCCCCGGTCAAACTCATCTGTATAGTAATCGTTGCTCCGCTGCAGCAGCTGCGCCATGGCCACCTTGGCAAGCAGGATCAGCGCCATGCTGCCGCCCAATCCGACGGCTATGTATTTCAGTAAGACTATCATAACAGGCCTCCTTCAAAGACTGCCGCTGCCGCCTGCTGGGCAAAGGTCAGAAGATGGGCGCCCATATCAGGGAAAATGCCCAGCAAAACGCTGACACAGGCCGTCAGGACCAGCGGGATCAGCATCGGCTTTGACGCCTCTCCCCGCAGACTGCCGTCATACCCGGCAAAGTCCGGATTTACGTCCTTTCCGGTAAACGCGATATAGCAGACCGGAACCAAATAGGTCAGCGACAAAAGGGCGCTGGCCACCAGGGTCGCGATATACAGCGGTTCTCCGGCCTGAGCAGCGCCCTGGATGATGCTCAGCTTGCTCACAAAGCCCACCATAAACGGCAGACCCGCGATGCCCAGGGACGCGGCGGTAAAGGCGGTCATGGTCAGAGGCATGCGTCTTCCGATGCCCCGCATCTGGCTGATCTCCGACTTGTGGGTCGTCACGAAGATAGCGCCGGCGCACATGAACAGGGTGATCTTCATGAACGCGTGGGCCACAATATGGTAGATGGCGCCGCTGACGCTGACCGGAGTCAGGATGCAGACACCCAGCACGATATAGGACAGCTGCCCTACCGTGGAAAAGGCCAGTCTCGCTTTCAGGTTGTCCTTCCTGATAGCGATCAGAGAGGACAGCAGAATGGTCGCCACGGCGAACCAGGCCAGCACGTCGGTGACGCCGCTGGCTTTGCACAGCTCAGGACCAAAGGTATAGCACACCACCCGGATCACACAGAAGGCTCCGGCTTTGACCACAGCCACGGCGTGAAGCAAAGCGCTGACCGGCGTAGGCGCTACCATGGCGGCCGGAAGCCAGCTGTGCAGCGGCATGACGCCTGCCTTTACCGCGCCGCCCAGGATCATCAGGAAGAAAGCCAGGGCCGCCTCCTTTGCCGTCATGCCCGTAATGAAGCCTCCGGCAGCGAAATCCAGGGTCCCGCACTTTACATAGACGTATACGATGGCCGCGAAGAACAGCTGTCCGCTGGCCAGGGTGTAGAGCAGATACTTTCTGCCGGATTGCTTTCCTTTTTCGTCTCTGTAATGGACCACCAGCGGATAGGTCGCCACCGTCAGGATCTCATAGAAGATGAAGAAGGTCAGCAGGTTGGCGGAGAAACAGATGCCGATGGCCCCCGACAGGCACATGGCGAAGGCGGAGAAATATCCCGTCTGATTTTTCTCCCCGTGCCCCCGCATATATCCGATGGAGTAGACGCTGGTCAGTATCCACAGTCCTGAAGCCACACAGGCAAATACCATGCCCAGGCTGTCCACGCGGAAGGACAGGCCTACGCCGTCTACGATCTCAAACAATGTAACATCAAAGGTATTGCCCACCAGCGCGGCGGGAATCATGGAGTACACACAGACAGCCTTCAGTACCGCCGCCGTCATGGTAATGGCTTCCCTGCTGTTGGCAGAGATTTTTTCTCCTGTAACCAGGATAAGCCCTGCCGCGGCCATGGAAATCAGGACCGCGATCACAGGACGCAGACTCAATAGCATTTCTGTCATCTACGCCACCCCCATTATCGTCGTCGTCAGCAGATCTACAAACCAGGTGTTTCCCAGACCCAGCGCCAGGACCCCGATGCCGCACAGCGCGATGGGAACCATCATCTTCCACGGCAGCTCCCGCTTCGTCTCAGGATGCAGCTCCTCGCTGTCAGGATCCTCGTCCATGAAGATATGCTCCAGCAGGCCGAAGAAGTAGATGGCGTTGAGCAGGCTGCTGATGACCAGCACCGCGATGTAGGCGTAGGATCCTGCCTGGGCGGCGCCCAGGGCCAGATACCATTTACTGAAAAAACCTGCCGTCGGCGGTATGCCTACCATGGACAGGGCCGAGACCACGATGACCACCGCCGTCTTCGGCATCTTCCGGTAGATCTGGCCGACTCTGTCAAGGGCGTAGAGCCCGTATTTATACCTGATGCCTCCCACACAGAAGAACAGTCCGCTCTTCATGAAGGAGTGATTGATAATGTGCAGCACCGCCCCCAGCAGGCCGTAGAAGTTTCCGATGGCGATGCCTATGCCCACGTAGCCGATCTGCGCGATACTGGAATAGGCCAGCATCCTGCGCAGGTCCTTTTGTTGGATCGCTTTGACGGAACCGTAGATCATGCCCAGAGACGCCATGACACCGACGATGACCAGAAAGCGGGACACGCTGTCCCGGTTCGCGTCGAAGACGAAATAGAAGAACCGCAGCATGGCGTAGGCGGGCACCTTGCCCATGACCCCAGCGATCAAAGGGGCCGCGCCGGGGTGCGCCTCCGAATAGGCGGCAGGCTGCCAGCCGTGGAGCGGAAACAGGGCCATTTTGATGCCGAAGCCCAAGATGAAGAACACCATGGCGACCATGGTGGTGCCGGAGTTCAGCACAGGCCCTACCAGGCCGGACATGTCGTACATGTTCAGCGTGCCCGTTTCGCCGTAGATAAAAGCTACGCCGAGGAGATAGAAGGAAGCGCCGATGGTGCCGATCAGCAGATACCGAAAGGCAGACGTAACGCCCTTGTCTCCGCCCATGGCGATGAGGGCATAGCCGGACAGCGACGTGATCTCCAGAAAGACGTACAGGTTAAACACGTCGCCCGTGGAGGTCATTCCCAGCAGGCCCGTGATCAAAAGGGACAGAATCGAATAATATCCCGCGCTGCGGAACCGGCTGTTCCCCTCTAAAAGGGGCATGCTGTACAGAGTGCTGAGAAATCCCATGAAGCAGATCAGCACCAGCAGGACGCCGCTGAGGGAGTCTATGGAAAACTCGATGCCGTAAGGCGGCTTCCAGTTGCCGAACCAGTAGTGGATCGGGCCGATCTCCGTGATCTGCCGAAGCTGCAGCACCGCAAGAACCAGGGACAGTCCGGCCATGGCCGTCACCGTCCACCTGCCGGCTTTCCGGTTGAACCAGGAGATCACAGGACAGACCAAAGCGCCGAGAAGGGGGCAGAAGATAATCAGGACAGGAAGATTTGACATTACGAACATGTTTCATCCTCCTTTTTGATGATATCCTCTTCTTCCAGAGACTGGTACTTTTCCTTGATCCGCATCAAAAGGGCCAGCCCCAGTCCCGTCGTGCCAAGGCTGACGACGATGGCGGTCAGCATCAGGGCATGGGGCAGAGGGTTGATGTAATCCTCCGCGCGGAGCAGGCCTGCCAGAGATACCGGAATCGTACCTCCGTTTTTCTGTCCCAGACAGAGGAAGAAAAAGATGACTGCCACCTGCATGATGTTCATACAGATCAGTTTTTTCATATAGTTGCCGCAGGACGCCATACCGAACATACCGAGAAAGAACAGTATGATGGTCAGCAGGTAAATGCCCCGCTCGGCTAAAAAAGCATTAAGCTCGGTCATGGATGTCTTTCCTTTCTAAAACTGCCTCCAAAATGGTGATGATCGTGGCGGCGACGCAGATGGTGACGCCGATCTCGATCAGCAGGATACCGATGGAGTGAAGCTCCGCCTCGTGAATCGGCAGCGGAAGCTTTCCGTATTCCAGAAACCTTCCGCCGAAGAACAGCGGCAGCAGTCCGGTCAAAGCGTAGATCAGCACGCCGATGGCCGCCGTGCACACGGCAAAGTGCTGGGTAACCTTGATGCTTTTGATCTCTATGCCCGCCACCATGGCATAGAGGATGTACGCCATGGCGATCAGCGCGCCGGCCTGGAAGCCGCCGCCCAGGCTGACTTCACCGTGCATCAGCACGTAGACCGCGTAGATCAAGACGATAGGCACCACCAGCGGAATGGTCACGCGCACGTCCGGCCCGCCGAAAACGTTCATCTGGCCGAAGATCTCCGCGTTCCAATGGCGCTTCAGCTTATTGGACAGTACCATGGCGACTGCAAACCCCGCCAGATACATGACGGTAGTCTCCAGCAGCGTGTCGAAGCCTCTGTAATCGGCCAGAACCCCTGTAACCAGATTGGGCGAATTGGTGGCCGACGGCCCTTCCTCGATGTAGACCTTGGAAACGTGGGTATTGGGCGGAGAAGCCGGGTCACCGATGACAGGCAGAAGGTCGATGAGACGCCAGGCTATGCTGACGATGCAGACCAGCAAAACGATGCCTGCGACTCTTGCAATATCTTTTTTCATCACTTGCACCACCTGTCTGTCGTTTTGATGGCCAGCACGAAGTACGTGGTGGAAATGACGCCGATGACCGCCTCCGTAAAGGCCACGTCAGGCGCGCCCATCATGATGTACAGCAGCATGGTGCAGAAGCTGAACGCGCAGTACACCACCGCGGCCGACAGGAGATCCTTGTCCAAAATGATGAAGATCGTCGTCGCGATCAGAAACAGAAGCAGTATCGCCTCAATCAGAAATATCTGCATTTTTTTCCTCCTTCCATGGCTGCTTTCCGGAATGAATGGCAGCCTTGCTGATCAAATGGGTTCCCAGCGGGTTGACCAGAAACAGGGCGGCGACCACCAGCAGGATCTTCAGGCTGGTCAGGTTGACGCCGTGATAGACGGCCAGACCGATGCCCGCCAGGACGATGCCCAGGGTTTCTCCGATGCTGGACGCGTGAAGCCGCGAAAAAAAGTCCGGCAGCCTTAAAACGCCAATTGCCGATATGACCATGAGGGCAAAGCCGATGAGCAGCAGCGCCGCTGAAATGATTTCTTTAACGATCACCTTTGTTCCCTCCTAAAAATTTTGCTATGATGACGGTGCTGAGAAACCCCAGTATGCCGTAGGAAATGGCAATATCCACGTACATGTCCGCCCGTCCGTCGACGAAGCCCGCCAGCAGGATGACCACGATAACGTCGATGCCGATGACGAAGATGCCGTTGAGACGGTCGTAGACGGATGGTCCCCGAAACACCCGGATCAGCATCAGTCCGATGACCAGAATGATGCCTATCAGTAAGAACTTGAATAAAATCTCCATAAATTACCTCTTTACTGCCTTCTAATACTTTAGTATGACTCGCCAAAAACCGCCGCGATATGCCGTTGCATCTCGCCTTCCAGAAGTCCCTTTGCCGCGTCGTAGGTCAATGCGTGCACGACAAAAAGATTCCCCTCCTTTACATCTAACGTCACCGTTCCCGGCGTCAAGATGATGGAGTTGATCAGCATGGTCACAGCGATAGGATTTTTAAAACTGCACTGGAACTCGATGACCTGCGGATCGATGGGCAGCTTAGGCTGCACCACCAGTCTCGCCACGTCCAGGCTGGCTTTAACGATCTCGACAAAAAGCCACAGCCAATATCTGGCGAAGCGCCACAGGCTGATGTCCAGCAGGCTGTACGTACGCTCCCGCTTTTCGTCCAGGATCCAAAGGGATTTGAGACAGATCCACGCGATGACGCCGGCAGCGGCAAGTCCCACGATGAGGAACTTGGCTTCCAGCTTTCCGGAGAGCATCAGCCACAATATGTAAAGTATCACTGTCGATTTTAGCCAATATTTAATCATATTACATATATCTCCATTTTTTGTAGATACTTTTTATTATACGGTAAAATCCCTTTCACGTCAATTTTTTAACAGGAGATTTGCGCAATTTTTCGACTACTTCCGGCTGTTTTTTGACATTTTTTTAAAATATACAGAATACACGGCTTTTTCGTTCCTATTCCTCGGTTTTTTCGTGAACAGACGTTTACTTTTTGTTCGTAATGTGATATAATTTATTGCAAATAATGCGAACACAGATTCATCATTGTGGGAGGTATCATGGATAATTTGAAGGAACGTGAACGTAAGATCTTAGAGTTTATGAAAAGCGAAATCAGAACCAAGGGCTATCCCCCTACAGTGAGAGAAATCTGCGCGGCCATCGGAATCAAGTCCACATCGACGGCTCATAAGGATATCGCCAATCTGGTCAAATACGGATATTTGAAAAAGGACCCTTCCAAACCGAGGGCCCTGATGGTCGTAGATACGGAAGGCATGGGAAGAGCTTCTGCCTATGCCGCCCAGGAGACCGTGGCCAGAGAAGACGTCGTGGACGTCCCTGTCATCGGCCGAGTCGCCGCGGGTACGCCGATCCTGGCGGAACAGAACGTGGAGGATACGATACCTGTGCCTGCCCGCTATGCAGGCAGAAGCAATTTCATGCTCCGCGTCCAGGGAGAGAGCATGATCAACGCAGGCATCATGGACGGAGACCTGATCCTGGTAGAAGAGCAGCACACCGCCCGCAACGGCGAGATCGTGGTCGCCATGATCGACGGCTTCGAAAGCGAGGCGACGGTCAAGACCTTCTACAAGGAAAACGGACACATCCGCCTTCAGCCGGAGAACGACACCATGAGCCCGATCATCGTACAGGATGTCAAGATCCTGGGCAAGGTCAGAGGCGTGTTCCGGTATTTCAGCTAGAAGCTGCGATCAGAATCTGCAGTCAGCAGTTATATTACGAAGATATATTTACAGCGTTTACACTGCGCCATGGGCCTGTCCCATGGCTTTTCTTTTCCCCGCGTTCTTTCTTTTTTCTTTTTCCCCGCTTTTCCCGTTTTCCCTGTTTTTCTCATCATGATTTCTCCCCCTGTTTTTTCTTACCTCTGTCTCTCCCCGCTCCCGCTGTTTTATCACCGCACCAGCAGCCGCTGTATCCCGGCGTCCAGCCCGTCCAGCGTCAGCGGAAACATGGGGAATACCTTTCTGATATCCTGAATAGTCCTGGATCCATAGGTCCACTCCCACCGGTCCTCTTTGATAGGATTCAGCCAGATGCACTTCTTGTACCGCTGATTGAACTTCTGAAGCCAGACGATGCCCGGCTCTTCATTATAACTGTACCAGTCCTGATTGCCGCCGGCGGCCAGCAGTTCGTAAGGCGACATGGCGCCGTCGCCCACAAAGATCACCTTGTACTCGCTGTCGAGATTTCCGAAGACCCAGTCCGTATCCACCCAGTCGCCTCTGCGGCAGGCTGGCGTGGTAAACAGCTGGTCGTACACGCAGTTGTGGAAGTAATAGGTCTTCAGATCCTTCAGATGGGTGGACTGATGCACCGCGGTGAACAGCTGGCTGACCAGACGGCTGTAGGCGGACATGGAACCGCCGGAATCCAGCAGCAGAAGCAGCTTCACCGTATTCTTCCTCGGCTTCTCGTACACCAGCTTCAGAAGGCCGCCGTTATCGCAGGTAGCCTGAATCGTTCCGTCTACATCCAGCTCCGTCCTGGCGCAGTCCACTCTGGTGGAAAACTGCCGCAGCTTGCGAAACGCCATTTGAAACTGCCTGCTGTCCAAAGAGGCGTCCTGGCGAAAATCCCTGAAGCTCCTGTCTCCCGCCACTTGGACAGCTGAACGGTGGCGGCCATAGCCGCCTACCCGGATGCCCGCCGGATTATATCCGCCGTGGCCCATCGGCGACGTGCCGCCGGTACCGATCCAGTAATTTCCGCCGTCGTGCTTTTCCGTCTGCTCTGCCAGCCGCTGACGAAACATCTCCATCAGCTCCTCCAGGTCGTGCTCCTTTGCCCACTCCGGCATATCGGCGATGTCCCGCTCCAGCTCGCCCTCAGACAGCCACGCCATCAGTTCCTCCGGCAGCTCCTCTATCGTCTCGATCCCCTGAAAATACCCGGCGAAGGCCATATCGAACTTATCGTAGTCCGCCTCCGTCTTCACCAGCACGTTCCGGCACAGATAGTAGAACTCCATCAGAGAGTTACCGGCAAGGCCTTTATCCAGAGCGTCGATGAGGCACAGCCACTGATCCAGGGATACGTCCAGGCCGCCTGACCGCAGCGCGTAGAAAAAATCAATAAACATGCCGGTACCCTTTCAGCGTGTCGATATCCTGATTCTTTTTCAGCAGGACGCCCACGTAAGGAATGTGCTCCGCGATATCGCTGACGTCCACGCCGCTGACAGCCAGAGCCTGAATCCAGTCCAGCAGCTCCGAGGTGGTCGGCTTTTTCTGGATCTGCCGCAGACCGCGAATGTCGTAAAAGGCTTTCATGGCTTCCTTCACCAGCTTCCGGTCTATATCGCCGAAGTGGACGTTGATGATTTCCTCCATCTTCTCTCTGTCAGGGAAGTCGATATAGTGGAAAATGCACCGGCGCAGAAACGCGTCAGGCAGCTCCTTCTCCGCGTTGGAGGTGATGATGACGATGGGCCGGTGCTTCGCGCGTACCGTCTCCTTGGTCTCATTGATATAGAATTCCATCTTGTCCAGCTCCCACAGCAGATCGTTGGGGAACTCCAGGTCGGCCTTGTCGATCTCATCGATGAGCAGCACGGCCTGCTCATCCGCCTGAAATGCCTCGCCCAGCTTACCCAGCTTGATGTACTGGCTGATATCGGACACATCTCCCTCGCCAAACTGGCTGTCATACAGCCGCTGAACCGTATCGTACACGTACAGCCCTTCCTGGGCCTTGGTCGTGGACTTGATGCCCCAGACGATCAGTTCCATGTCCAGCGCCTTGGCGATGGCCTCCGCCAGCATGGTCTTTCCCGTTCCCGGCTCGCCCTTGATCAAAAGGGGCTTTTCCAGAGCCATGGCCACGTTGACCGCGTTCATCAGTTCCCGCGACGCCACATATTCACTGCTTCCCGTAAATTTCTTCATATAGTTGTTTCTCCTCGATCAAAATTTTTTCTGCCCGGCTCTCTCTACGCGCCCAGCGCCAACGGCGTCAGAAACGGTACTAAAAAGCTTTCCACCACGCCGATGGCAAAAGAGTAGACGATAATCTCCTGTCTCGTAGCCCGTTCCACGATAGGCAGGCAGATGTCCATACCCGCCACGCCTGTCAGCGCCGTGACCTCGATGTAGCCGATGTATTTCGCAAGAACCGGAATCAGCACGATACCGCTCATCTCCCGGAACACGTTGTGCATGAAGGATACCGCGCCGGCCACCACGTGACCCGCGTTGGTAATCGTAATAGGCGCGAAGGTGTACCAGCCGAAACCGTAGCTGATGGCCAGAGACTCCCGCACGGTCAGATTGTCAAACACCAATCCGATCAAAACAGCGGTCACCGTAGTTCCGAGGACCACGGCCACCGGAAAGGCGATGATCCTGGGACCGATGTTTTTCAGCTGTTTAACCACGGTTCCCGACACGCCCATATCGATGCCGATCACGTGCAGCAAAACGCACAGGCCGGCGGTCATCATCCAGCCGGTCAGACTGTCAAAGGCATCTATGTCAGTGATCCGCTTTCCCACGACAAAATACCCTGCCAGGAGCCCTGCAGCTACAGAGATCAGAATCATCCAGCTCATCAGATTGGAATTTCCGCCGCCTTCTTCCTTCTGCGTCTCTTCCCCCTTCGGCGGAGCCGCGGTTTGCGTATCAACAGCCCCAGCCTCTCTGCCGCAGGCCAGACCAGCCTCAGACGGACACCCTTTGATCTTCAAAAAGCCGTGCTTGTCCATGCCCAGCAGCTTTCTGGTGACGGTAACGGAAAGCACAGCCCCGGCCATGAGCAGAACGGTGATGATCAGCGCCTGCACGCCTATGGACCCCAGGTTGCGGATGACCTCCTCGTTGGCGCCCATGCGGATGCCCATGAGCAGCACCAGCAGGGAGATGCAGACCAGCATGACGCCGTTGATAAAGCCCAGCTTCTCCTGATGCTTCCGCAATTTGCTGCCGAAAAAGTATCCCAGCAGCATGAACCCCCAGTAGAGAGCCACATATCCCATATCAATTCCTCCTAAACCGTTATTCGCATGGTTACAGTATACACCAGCGGCGGCAAAACCTCAAGCCCTGACGTTCTGCCTGCCAGACCGCCTTGCCCGATGGACGGAGCCCCGGCCGCAAAGGCTGACGCTGGCGAGGCTGACAATAATCCGAAGATCCGTCAGCTTTGTCAGCCTGCACGGCGCTGTGTTCCCATGCAAAAAGACACTCCCTCGGCAGCCTTTATAGATGGCCTTGGAAGTGCCCGAAATTCTATATTGCCTCGTTGATCATGGAGATCAGTGAGTGAATGTACTTCTCGTAATCGGTCAGCGCCAGTCCCCAGTTGGCCAGACAGCCTTTGCCCTGGGCCGTGATGGAAAAGATCCGCTTCGGCTTTCCGCCTTCTTCCTCTTCCTCCAGATCCCATCTGGAGGTGAGGAGCCCTGAAGTCTCCATCTTTTTCAGGTAGCGATAGACCCCCGTAGCGTCCGGCGCTTTATCCTCGAAACGAGGGATCTTCCCAATCTCCTTCAGGATCGCGAACCCGTGCATGTCTCCGCCCTTGGCGAGAATGCAGAGGATCAGGGGCTGCAGCAACTTGTCTAAGTTTTTGCCCTGACACGGGCAGTCCATTTCTATATACATGGCTTCTCCTTTACTCTTTGTGCAGCAGATCGCTGCCATAGTGAGAATCAAAAAAGGTCTTCGAGTACTTTTCCAGCTTCCAGTCAGGAACCCTGCAGTCTTTGCACGGCTTGACCGCCCACTTATTCCGGAGCCATCTGGCCGCGCGGGAATTGCGGGAATTATAGATCCGAAGGGTTTTTCCGCAGTGGGTGGTGATCACGGCGTATTTCCCGTTCTGCTCAATGGTCTTGATGCCGTGAAGCACACCGCTTCTGGCCGGCCAGAGCTTCATCTTGTCCAGCAGGATGAAAAGTTCTACGTTTTTTCTATAATATCTCTTTTTACTGTCTCCCATCAGATATAGAACCTTCCTTCTAAAATCTCCTTGGAATACTGGGTGATCAGGCTCAGCATCCTGATCCCCACGGAAGAAATGACCACCAGCTCTGTCTTTTCATGGCGCGCCCACGGACTGATGATCAGGTGATTGACCACGCCGCTTACTTCCACCGTGCCCTCTTCTGTATTGGCGAAGCCTTTGATCCTGTAGCTGCTGGGAGCGATGACCTCGATAAACCGGATTAGTTTTTCTCTTTCTACCGGTTCATCGCAGTGGACGATGAAGGTATTCGGCCTTGTCTCATAGGTATTGGTGGTATCCTCGCTGGCCGCCGCTGCCGGAGCGAAATGATCGGCGATCTGCTGAATATCCACGTTACAGTGATCGGCCGCGTAGATGGTCACCGCCGGATTGAGATTCCCGATGCGGTCTGTGATTTCCTTAAAGCATGCCTCATCGATGAGATCTATTTTGTTAACGATGACGGCATTGGCGTGTCTGACCTGCCGTTCCAATGCCGGAAGCACCTCCGCCAGCTCCAGAAAGCTGACGCCGTCCACGACGCAGATCGCGCCCTTGATCATCAGATTGTCGTCCGTCTCCCTGCGGATGCCGGAAACGATATCCCCCATGTTGGAGGGGTCAGCTAATCCGGACGCTTCGATGAACAGATATTCGATATCCGTTTTGGACATGGCGATGAGGCCGTCGACAAACTTGTCTTTGATGCAGGCACAGAAAATAGACCCGTTGGACAGCTCCGCCATTTCAATGCCGTCGCGGCTGACCAGCTTGGCGTCGATGTTGATCTCGCCAAACTCGTTGATAATCACGCCGATCTTCCTGCCGGCGTAGGTATCCAGCAGGCGCTGCATCAAAGTGGTCTTGCCAGCGCCTAAAAAACCGGTGAGCAGTACAATCTGAACCATGGGTCGTATCCTCCTTCGCTGCGCCCGCTTTCATCGGGTTAGGTCTTCGCCGTAGGTCTCTGCCAATCAGCCTTCCCGCTTTGCGCTCGGCTTCTTGGGAGACCCTCGCGTTTGACCTACCAGCGGTTTACCTGCGGCAAACCGGGTTAGGTCATAATGGCGAGGTGCCCGGGAGTCTCACCCGGCTGCATAGATTTAGAGTCTATGTGATCCATACGATCCGCACCCCATATCATTTCTCTGTTTTTTACCAAAACGGCGCTGTCTACGGCAGCAGGCACTGCCCCAGCATGATGGCTGTTCCGATCTCCAGATTATCGTGGACGGCTCTTTCCTCAAACGCCGCCGCTGCCTCCTGGTCCATGGAATATGGCACACCGGGACTGGCATAGAGTACGCCGCCGGCCAGGTCCTCCCTGGTCAGCCAGCCTCCCTCGTTGGTGAAGTCCAGGATATAGGAATACTGCCTGATCTCCTCTTTTCCCCGCAGCTTCTTTCCGTCAAAGGCGGACGCCGCGGCGCTGTCCTTGTCATACAGGTCAAAATCCACGCCCATCTGACGCAAAATCCCTGCCGCTTCCTTTCCCACGATGCCGAAGCCGATCTGCAGCAGCGTTTCCTGCTGCATGTCCTTTCCATGGCGCTCCATCAAAGCCTTCATCGCCCGGATAAAGCCCAAAGCTGTAGCGTAGTTGTTGTCAGACCACTTCCCCGTCGTCACATTGACGGCCAGATAGCGGGTATCGTCAGCGAAAAACAGGATCTGGCGGCCTGTCCGCACGGCGTCGTAGATGCCGTCCACATCGGTATGCTCCATTACGTCCGCGTCAAAACCCATCGACGCGACGATGGCCGCCACCGACTGGCTGAAGCTGTCGATGATGCCTTCACCCTGGGTGATGGGAACCACTGCCACCCGGAGCTTCTGCCTCAGCGAAGCGTACCGCTCAGACGGAATACCAAAGGTCTCCATGACCAAATCTGAAAGATCCATACCGGTCTTCACACGCAGCTGTCGGTTGTATTCCTCCATACCGTCCAGCATATAGGTAATCCACTCTGTTCTCAGTCTGGTCATGATTCCGCCCTCACCTATTCTTATCTCTTGTTCTTATCTCCTGCGCTGTGCGCACATTTCCTACCTATTATATATGCATTTTCTGATTCATCGTCTTATCTGCCGTCTAGTCTATCCTCTTATCCAGCACGTGCCCCCGGATCTCCACAAAACCCGCGCGCAGGAATCCCGCAGAACTGGCCGCAGGCCGCGTCCATCGCGTCCATGCCGGACCTAGATATGCAGCGGCTGGCCGTCGATAAAGGCGATGCTTCTGCCGAATTTTTTGATCGTCTTGCTGCCTGCCAGAGCCATGGTCAGACGCTCGATGCCGAAGCCGATGCCGACCCAGGTATCGAAGACACCCCACTGGCTGTCCAGGAAATGGGGTCCGAAAGAGCCGGAAGCCACTTCCAGTCCGTCGATTTCAATATCTACAGTGGAACCGTACACGGTGGAATCCTCCGTCACCAGCTCATAGGCGTCCCTGGGAACGCCCAGCGCTTCCATCGCCGAATGGGCGAGACGCTGCAGCTCCTCCATCTGCTGGCCGTCAGCCACGGCCGCAAGCTCTACACAGTTGAGCATGGTAAATTCGTTCATGTGCTGCGCGCCCTGAGATTCTTTGCGGAAACAGGAACCGATCTCAAAGATCTTTACCGGCTCGTTGGTGATCCTGTGCAGTTCACGCATGACCACGTAGAGATTAGGAGCCAGCATAGGCCGCAGACACCGCTTCTTGTCCAGCCAGAAGACCTGTTCTGACAGGTGATGGAACTCGTCGATGGTCATCTTCGCCAGCATGTCTCTGGTGATGATGGTGGGCGTGACCACCTTGGTAAAGTCCTGCTCCATAAGCCACTGCTCCAAAGCGCGCCCTACGGAAACGCTGTCTGTCACGTGTTTTTCAGTCAGAAGCTCTTTGATCCTGCCGCGGCATACCCGCACCAGCTCCTTTTCCTCCTGCCGGAACACCCGGTCCCGCTCTTCTCTGGTCTCAAATTCTCTTTCCGCCAAAGCCTGGCTTCCGCCCAGCTCCGCGATCCTCTCCAGTTGGGTTACGGTGAACTTTTCCATCTTACGGCTTTCCTTTCCTGTTTCTGATCATATTGTACCACAGCCAATATTGTACGTTTAATACTATTTCTAAGTTTTATGGTAACAATTTTAGATTTTCCAGGACAGCCTGACGTTTCTGTTCCAGTCCTTCCCTCGTCTCGTCCCAGCTAATAAAGATGCCGCGGAAAGGGCCGGCGTCCCCGCTGTAATCTGTCATGACCTCCTGACAGCCGCAGAAATCCGTCAGCAGAGACAACGGTCCCGCCTCCGCCATCATGTGCTCCCCTTCCTGAAGGATCTCTGTCCGATCTGTCTGGCCGTCTTCTCCGGAGACTCTGCGGTAGTGCTCGTAGACAGAAAAGCCCTGCGGGCCGGCCTGCTTTGACCGAAATTCTCCGGCGCAGAAGATATCCGCCAGCTCCCTGACGTAGTTCATGCCGGAGCAAGTGAGCACCGCGATCGGCGTCTGGCTAGGCAGCCTGGCGTCGATCTCCAGGACCTTCATATCCTCTCCGTCGTCGATGACCTCCACATCCATGATACCGTGAAGACCGACCAGCTCCGCCAGCCTCCGGGCGATCTCGCTGATCCGCCTCTCCTTCGGCTCTCCGACAAAGTACGGCGCTGTGACCCTGCAGCAGTCGTAAACCTGGTCCATATGGATCTGGGTGACGGCGTAGGTCCGGTAATTACCCGGCACGCCGATGACCTCTACGGAATAGGACGGCCCTTCCAGGTATTCCTGGACGATCCATTCCTCAGGATGCCGGCACTCTGCTAGAAAAGCCTCTGCCTCTTCACGGCTTTCGACCCGCCGGACACCGGCGGAACCGCTTTCCCCCGACGGCTTGATGATATACGGCGGCTGTCCCTGCGGATAATACCGCGGTGACGGAATGTCGTTCTCATGCATCAAAGCGTCCGACGCCGCTTTTGACTTGGTAACGGAGTAGGCGTCCGGATCAAAGGCAAGGCGAAGTCCTTCCTCCTCGCAGATCTGGCAAATGGCGTCGAGGAGGGCGTCGTTCTCGTTGCAGGGCAGGATAAAGTCCGCCTCCTTCATGGCCGCGATGACCTGCGCGTCCCGCCGGACCGCGTCGCCGCAGACAAACCGGTCCGCCAGGCCCGACGCCGGAACCTGGGCGTCCCTGTCGATGAGAATGGTCTCAAAACCAGCCTTCTTCGCTAAATATACTGCCTCCGTGCCCTGCAGCTTTCCGCCGATGATGGCGATCTTCATAAGGCTCCTCCTTCCTGCGGCATCTGTATTACATGCTGTATTACATGCCGTGTTACATTTCGTATTGCATTCCATATTCCATGCTGTATTCCATGCTGTTTTCCGCGCCGGATCCAATACCGTATTCCATGCCGGATCCGCGTCTTTTCCGCCTGTCCTTCAGCTTTCGCTGAGAAACGCCTGATATTCCTCCCGGCTGGCGATGCGCAGCCCCATATCCGCCAGAATGGCCGCCGCCTCTTCTACGGTCCTTCCGCCTTCATCTACATCCATGACATTGTGGGCCACGCCCATGAAACCGCTCCGGGGCGGAATGATGGAGGTGATCAGATTGGCGCCGGCATTGATCCTGTCCTCCAGTCCTTTGATGCCGTCCACATCCAGAGATGCCGGAATCAGCGCCGTCGGATACAGCAGCCGCATGAGGGCGATGATCTTCAGTTCTTCCAGACGGTCCGGTGTCCTGACATTTTCCATCGGGCTGCCTGCCTGCGGGATAAAGCTCATGACCCGCACCTGTCTGGCGCCGATCTCTCCCATCAGCTTCAGGGAACGGGCGATGTCCTCCGGCCCCTCGCCGACGCCGGCCAGCAGGCCCTCCTCTATGTACATGCCCCGGTCTCTGGCATAGAGCTTGGCGTGCATCCGCTCGTCATAGCTCTGGCCGACACGCAGGCGTTCAAACAGCTGGCGGTTGTGAGTTTCCTGATACAGGGCGTAGAAATCCGCGCCCGCTTCGGCGAGCTTGTCTATGATCCGGTCGCTGACCACGCCGGGAGAGATCATGACAGGGGTCTGGTATTCCTCTTTGATCGCCCTGATGATGCGGCATACGGTTTCAAACTGCTCACTGTGGTACTGCGGATCCTCTCCCATGGTCAGGTCGATCAGGTTGACCCCTGAATCGATCAGCGCCTTTGCTACCGCCAGCACCTCCTCCTCGGACTTCCGATAGCGCTCGATCTGGTTGGATCTGCGGTAGTAACAGAAATTGCAGTTGTTCCGGCAATAGGTAGTGAAATATACGAACCCGTAGGCGAAGATCTTATCGCCCTGGACCGCCTGACGCTGTTTTCTCGCGGCGGCGAACAGGGCGCGGATCTCCTCTTCATCTCGGCTGGTGATCAGCTCTGCCAGTTCTTCCTCCGTAAAATCTCTCTTCTCAAACTCTGTCATGACACGTTCCTCCTTCACTCATCGTAAGCTTACATGAACATCATGGCCATCATGTACTCGTCCTGGAAATCCGGCCGCCCCGCCAGCTCGATGTGTTCGATCTTTCTGGCGTCTGCCTCTGCTTCCTCCCTGCAGCTCTGGGACAGCAAGATCATAGACGCGCCGATGCCTGCCGCGTTGCCCAGAGAAACGATTTTGTCCTCGCTGACCTTAGGCAGCAGGCCGATATGAATGGCGCTGGCGTTGCGGATATAACTGCCGAAGGCGCCGGCGATGCTGACCCGCTCCAGGGTGTCCAGGGAGACGCCGATCTCCCGCATCATAATGGTGATGCCCGCCGAGATGGCCGCCTTTGCCAGCTGCACCTCGCGCACGTCCTTCTGGGTGATGACCACATCTCGCTTCCCGTCAGGGCTGAAATACAGCACGAAGTCGTTGGCCCTTCCATTGGCTTTGACGTGCCGCAGCACATTTTGGCTGAAGCCCTTCTTTTCCAGCTTTTCCCTAGGAAGAAGCCGGCCGGATCCGTCCACAATGCCGGTGCGGATCAGCTCTCCTACCGCGTCGATGATGCCGGAACCGCAGATGCCTGCAGGCCCACAGCCGCCGATGACGCCGATTTCCACCCGGTCCTCCAAGATGTCCACCTTTTCGATGGCCCCTCTGGCCGCCCGCATTCCCTGGCTGATGGAGCTTCCCTCAAAGGCAGGTCCGGCGGCGGTGGAGCATGCTACGGCGCGCCCGTTGCCCGTAAGGACGATCTCTCCGTTGGTCCCGATATCGATGAACAGATGGCCTTTATCCCTGTCCATCAGGTCCGTGGTGATGATGCCGGCCGTAATATCCGAACCCACATGTCCGGCGATATTGGCGGCAACGTATACCTCCGCTCCATCAAAGGCTTTCAGGCCCAGGGTTTTGGCCTCGGCGGACACCCCCTTTGTAAAGACAGGTGAGAACGGCGAATGGGCCAGCTGGGCAGGATCGATGCCCAGGAACACATGGCTCATGGTCGTGTTTCCCACTACGGTCATCTGATAGATGTTGCCGCTGCTGATGCCCTCTTCCTCTTCAAAGCCTTCGATGGCCCGGTTGATGCAGTCGATGACCGCTTTCTGCAGGATCTGCAGGTTTCCCTCCGCTTCTCCGGCAAAGGTGATGCGGGAAATGACGTCCGCGCCGTAAGCGCCCTGCGGGTTGGTCACAGCGGAAACGCCGGCCATGGAGCCGTCCGAGCAGTTCCACAGCATGACCACCGCTGTCGTGGTGCCGATATCCACGGCCACGCCGTAGTTTTCCTTCTCTCTGTCTCCAGCCTCTACGTCGATGATCCAGCCCTCCCGATGGGTAAGGGTGATCAGGCTTTCTTCTTTTTCCTTCATCACCTGAGGCAGCTTTGCCAGGGCTCCATAGGAAAAGGCGCCGCCTTCCCATCCAAAGGCTTCCAGAATCCGCTCCTCATCGCTGCGCTGGTCAGCCAGCGACGCCGCCGCGATGCTGACGCACTGCTTCTCCACAGCGGAAAAAGGGGTAAACCCTTCCGGCAGGCGGATCAGCTTTTTCTTTCTGGACGCTGTCGTCTCCGCCTCGGCCACCTCTACGATCATGCCTTCACTGACCAGATGGCAGCAGGCCAGCCGGTATCCCGCCTCGATATCGGCCTCGCTGAGCCTGTGGTGATGGTCCCGAGCCCCAGAAACGTCTCCTTTCAGAACCTTTACGCGGCATTTGCCGCAGGTTCCCATGCCGGCGCAGTTGCCGTCGATGCTGACTCCCGCCTTGGCGGCCGCCTGCAGTATGGTCTCACCGGGAGCCGCGTCCCATGTGACATTCTGTGGTAAAAACGTTATCTTCATGCTTTCATGCTTCCTCCTTAGATTTTGCTTTTATGGCACAGAACTGGCATCCGCCGGTATTACCCAGGCAGCGCATGCAGCCGGATTCCGCCTTCAGATCCGTTCTGTTATATACAAGATACAGGCCGGCGCAGGTCTTCTGCGGTATCATCAGCCCGCTGTCCTTGACGCGGACATCGATGGCCGCCGCGTCCAGAATCGAAAAGAATTTCTTCGTCTCGATGACGGGCATGCCGAAATATCCGGGTCCGAATTCCTCCGACAGACAGACCTGCCTGCCCGGAAATCGTTCTTCCATGTCCCGTTTGATGTGCTGTTCCGTCAAAACCTGGATTCCGGCGTCCACGTAATTGGTCCCCCAGATGTCGGCATAGAGGAAGTCCATGATGTTCTCCTCGCTGGAGAACAGACACTCTCCCGCGGTCAGCATATAGAAATAGATGCCCTCCACGGCTTCCCGCGGAATCTGGTCAAAGTAGTTGCAGGAAATGACAGCATCACCGATTCTGACAGCGCCGCCAGAAAAATGCTCCGGGCCGTAAAAGGAAACCAGGGCGTTGATGTTGATGCCTTCAATGCCGTCATCTCTGACCTTTTCGCCCATCTTCATCATGCGCTGATGCTTTTCCCTGCTCAGATCAAAACCGCAGGTCTGGATAAAGCGCTTTTCGGCCAGGGAATGCGCCGCGGCCTCTTCTATCATAATCCTTTCGTTGATCATTTGTATCTAACCTCCTATACGCGTCTGCGCAGTCCTCGTCTGCTCTCCATATGGCAAACAAGGTGACAAGCCATAGACCTGCCACCTTATATTTTGATCGTATATCGATCCTATTTCTTCGCTTTCGCTTCTTTTACCGCCTCGATCAGCTCTTCCTTGGACGGAATGATGGAAATGTACTTCTGTTCGCCGTCGATACACATGGTCGGCAGGTTCGCGATACCCATCTTTCTGGTCCTTGCGATGTCGTCCTTGATGAAGTATTTATACACCCTGTACTCCGCCATATCCTTCAGGTCGTCCCAGTTGTCCTCTACGGAAGCCAGCATATATGTGCAGGCCGCGCACTGTTCCGGGTCCAGCAGGAAACACTCGATGAGAACCTTGTCCATGTTCTTGTAGTCAGGGATCTCCACGTTGGAATCGTCGATGACGGTCTCGTAGTTCTTGATCAGCTCTCTGGTGCTGTCAGGGCTCTTCACGGCCTGAGCGCAGGCGATGGTGTTTTCGATCGGCGTGTCGTACGGCATATCGCAGCCAGGGCTGACGATCAGGTTGTGGTGATCCAGGGAATCGATGAGATCGATCACGCCCTTCATGTTATCCTCCTGATTGCCGTGGAGCATGGTCGTGGTAAGAGGAATGTTTCCCCCGATGGTGATATTGTATTTGTCGGTAACCTCCTTGGCCTTCGGCAGGTTTACGTTCTCGTCGACGGATACGCCGTCCGGTCCCATCTTGCACATGACCTCGATCTGCTTGGTGGCGTTGCCGCACACGAAGAAGCAGGAGAACCTGTCTCTGGATCTCACATAGTCAAAGACTGCCTTGAAGCCTTCTGACAGCATCTTCTCAATGTGCTTCGGGGATACCTGGGAAACCAGCGGGTCCACCACAGCGATAACGTCCATGCCGGCGTCGATGTACATGCCGGCCATGGCGATGGCGACCTGGGAGCAATAGCCTACCAGATCTTTTACGTATCCTGGATCCGCCACCATATCCATGAAGATATCGGTGCCTCTCAGGTGGGACGCCAGGGTGAACGGTCCGCAGATCAGTCCGTACAGGGCGGTTTTTTCGCCGACAGCCTCTTTGACCCTCTTCATGGCTGACAGGATCATCGGCAGTCTGCCGGATTCCGGCGTAGGGATCTTGCACTGGCAAGGAATGGATTTCTCTCCGGCCAGCGGATGGCTCTTGACCGACGGCGGGTTGTTTTCCGCCCACATCAGATCGCAGCCCAGGATCTCAGCCTCGACCTGCAGGTCGAAGATGATCGGCATTCCGTCCGGTCTATATAACTTGTCCGCCTCCAACAGGCATTCAACAAGCTTGTCTTCATCTCTAAGTACTTCTTCGGCTGTATAGCCTTTCAGTTTTCCAACATGGACGCCGGCAAACGGCACCCAAGGGATCTCGTTGGTCTGTTCATGTCTCAGTGTCTGGAAAATAAGTTCTTTACCCATTATTATTTCCTCCAAAACGTTATACTCTTTACTTTGCTTCTTTACTTTACTTTGCTTCTTTTACTCTGTTTCTTTGCTTCGCTCTTGATCGCGCTTTACTCTTTTTTGTATTTTTCTTTGATCAGCTCCAGGGCTACCCGTACAGCATCTACAGCGTCCTCACTGTAGCCGCTGGCTCCGATCTTCTTCGCCCATCTCGGCGTGCACGGTGCGCCTCCAACCATGGTAATAAAGCTGTCTTTCTCGCCCCGTTCGACCAGGAGCTTCTCCAGCTTTTTCTGTTCTGACATGGTGGAAGTCAGCAGCGCGCTGGTTCCTATGATATCAGCGTTATACTTCTTTGCCGCTTCCACGATATCCTCCACAGGGACCTCACAGCCCAGGTCGATGACCTCGAACCCCGCGGTCCGCAGTGTTGAAGCAACGATGCCTTTGCCGATGTCATGGACGTCTCCCGCCACGGTAGCCAAGATCACCGTTCCCTTTTTCTCCAGGACCGGCCCTCCTTCTCCCTCCTCGTTGAGGTATTCCAGGATCGTGTTGGTCACGCTCTTCATGACCTCGGCCGCGTAGATCAGTTCCGGCAGGGACAGTACGCCCTTGTCAAAACGCTCACCGATTTCATCGTTACCGGCGCCAAATCCGGACAGCAATAATTCCAGGAGATCCATGCCTTCCGCTCTCGCTTCATCGATGATGCGAAACGCCTTCGTCTCATCAGCATCCACAATCGCTTCTTTCGCTTTTCTAAATGTTTCCTGCTTATCCAAATTCGTGCCTCCTTCACTGAACAAATGTGATAAAGAACTTCTCAGATAATCTTATCACATTATGTCAATGTTGGCTATTTCTTTTTGCGAAAAGTATTTCCATATTTACTTTGTTAAATGTGGAATAGACCCACTCCTCGCAAGCCTATTCCACTGTTCTGTCTGTCTCATGCGCAGGTCTTTTCTAAGATCAGCTTCTGACGGGGCTTTCTGACTCCTTGCCCGAAAGCGGCTCCGAAAGCGCTGCCCTTATTTCAGACCGGCTCTTTCCTTGAATCTTTCAACGGAATTGATCTTAATGCCGAGAACTTCCTGGATCCTGAACTTGGCTTCCATACCTGCGTTGGCCTCAGCGCACGGTTCTACGTGAGCCAGTCCCAGTCCCAGTTCTTCTCTCTTGTCGTTCATGATAACGACGTCGCATAATTCTTCCACTGATACGCCAAGCTTCTCTGCTACGTATGCCTTCGCCTCGTTGATTTTCATCTTCTTGGCCAGCTGCAGCCGCATTACCAGATCTCCGGCAGTGCGGACGCCGCCCATACCTGCAGCAAGAGCGTGTGTAGCTTCAGCTCCCAGCGGGTCGCCTACGCCTATCTACAATCCGTCTACCTTGCCGATCTCGATCAGGCATTTATCCGCTCTGGATACGACATCGGAAGGAAGATTTTCTACCATAGGGATACCGCATACGCCCATACCCGCGTTGGCGTGTACCGGAATGTTGGCCACATCTGTGCACGCTCTGATGAAGGTGCAGACTCTCGCGATATTCCACGGGAAGGATTTGTTGCAGTTGGTGTTCACTACTGCCCCGAAAATGCTGGCGCCGGCTTCCTCAACGACTTTGACCTGCTTGTGCGGATACAGCCCCGCCAGTCTGGTCCCGTTGTACTTCAGCTTGCCGTGCATACCCAGGACGAATTCACCGGCCATGCCGATCTCTACCGGCATATCAGGGAACTTCTCTCTGATGATCTCGCAGGCCTTCAGGGCTGCCAGCAGATCGGCGTCTCCGGCCGCGCCGGAGGTATCCAGCATGAAGCCGTCCGCGCCTACGTCGTTCATCTGTTCCGCCACGTAGACGATGTCTCTGACCGCGTGGTCCACGGCTTCCTCCTGAGCCGCCATGGCTTCTTTGATCTTGCCCTCCGGCAGCAGAACCGCCCAGTTGTCTACAGGGCCGTCCGGCTTGGTGTAGAAGCCCAGGTTCGGCATCGCGCCGTAGAACAGCGGCATGGTGTTCTTTGTCAAAGCCTGTTTCAGCACGGTAGCCTCTCTCTTGGCTACGCCTTTGACCGTCTTATAGTTATAGTCGCTGTATCCGATGTCCACCGAATCCGCGCCCAGCACTCTTTCATGGATCAGCGCGTTGGTATCTCTGGAAGTGGAGACGCCGCACTTTGTGCTGATCTTATCGGATCCGGAGTCGTTGGAAGTTACGATCTCCATGCCCGGCTCAACGCCTACGATGTTGCCGCGCATGGTCACGATCTCAAAGATTTTCTCTGCATCTTCCTTTGACAGCGGATCGATCTTTCCTCTCAGAACCGCATCGTCGATACCGGCCTGGATATCGGCTCTGATCTCTTCTTCTGTCATATAGACCGGCGAACCGTCGCCCATACGAGTGAAGAATTTCTTCTGATCGCTCATGTTCATATGCTCCTTTCTGCGTTAACGGATCTATTTTTTCTTGGCTTCAAACTTAGCTAATTCCTCTGCCTCTTCTTCCCCTTCCACTACGATGTCATGAATCCTCTTCTTCACATCTTCCGGAAGCGGTTCAGGCTTGTAATTTTCTAAGATATCGATGGCCTTGGCTCTGGTGGCTTCGGTCATCGTCATCGCGCCCTTCTTTTCCCAGGTCTCTCTCTGTGTGCGGTCGATGTACTGGGTGGTGGACAGCTCCTGTCTCATGTATTTTCTGGTATGCTTCTGCGCTAAGTAATTGTTGGCAGGTCCTACTGCCTTAATTACGTCCAGAGCGATGGTGTCGTCGTTTACTGGAATACCCTGAAGAATCCTCCTCGTCATCCTCACGATTTCCGCGTCGCACAACAGCTGTTCGTAGCTCATTGTCATACCCATTTCCATCATACCCATGCCGTAGATGACGTTGCTTCCGGTCAGAGCCGGCAGCATGTTGGTCATCGTCTTCTCGTGACCCAACTGTACGTCAAAGCATTTGCCGTCCGCCTACGTGCCGCCTACGTTGGTAGGTATCCCGTAGTAATGTCCCAGCTGGCCTACAGCCGCCGAACACATGGCGTGCTCAGGGGCTCCAACCGGTGACTGCGCTGTCTTCATATCCATGATGGTGGTGGAAGAGCCGTACAGGATCGGGTTGCCCGGATTCACGATCTGAGCCAGTACGATGCCGCCCAGGATCTCCGCGTTGGTGCAGACCAGAGTGCCTGCCAGCGTCGCCGGCGTGGTCGCGCCGCACAGTCCCATGGACAGAATGTCGATCGGCAGACCGTGTCTGGCCGACAAGATGATGATGCTGGTCTCGTTTTCGTTGATCTCCAGCGGGCTGTTCGGGCACGCGCCCATGGCCACGATCGGTCTTTCCCGCAGCTTGTCATAGCCTCCCTGAATGATGGCGGCCATATCGATGAATCTCTGAGTATTCTTGACGCCTTCCAGGTCGTGGGCGAAGTTCTTGGTCAGGTTGTTGAACACCACCTCCGCCTCATGAAGGGATCTCACCTTCTGGTTTACGTCGCCGGCGGTGACGGCGATGGAGAATACGTCAATTTCAGGGATCGCGTCGATAAATCTGGCTACGTTGCCCAGGTCTTCCTTAGTGGATTCTCTCAGCTCACCGGTGTACGGGTCAAAGATGAATACGCCTGTGCCGAAGTTCTTGTACGCGACTTTTTTACCGCCGATCAAAGTGTCCTTGTCCGGGGTTCTTCCGCAAAGGGTGAATTCCGGCGGGCATTTCTCGATGGCGTCATTGACGAGATTACGAGGGAACTTCACTCTGTCGTTCTCGTAGTCCACTTCGCAGCCGGCTCCGGCCAGAATGTCCAGAGCCTCCTTGCCGTGCATCTGCAGACCGTAGTCCTCCATCAGCTGCAGGGTGGCTTCATGGAGGGCGTCGAGATCTTCATTGGTCAGAATGTTGTAACCCGTAATGTCAGTTTCGTGTGTGAATTTAGCCATTACTCAATTACCTCTCTACCTTTTTTCTTATTCTTTTACTTTTTTCTTATCTTTTGCTTGTTTGCTTGCTTTTTCCTGCCTCTTCTGCTCGCCTTCGCTTTTCTGTCGGGAAGGCTCCGGCTTTTTTGGCAGGGCTTACAGCTGCTCGATCCAGTTCATGATGAAGTTTACGGTATCGGACGCGTCTTCGCAGTAAGCGTCCGCGCCGATCTTCTCGGCCCAGCGGTTGGTCACAGGCGCGCCGCCGACCATGGTCTTCACCTTGTCTCTGATGCCGGCTTCCTTCAGAGCTTCCTCGATGTCCTTCTGAACGGTCATCGTTGTCGTCAGCAGAGCGGAGCTTCCTACGAACTCAGCGTTGTGCTCGATGGCAGCGTCTACGAAGTTCTGCGCCGGAACTTCTCTTCCCAGGTCGATAACCTCTACGCCGTTGGTCTTGACCAGAGATGCCACGATGCCTTTGCCAATATCATGTACGTCGCCTTCCACCGTGCCGATGACCAGCGTGCCTGCGGATTTCACTTCGCTCATATCCATCTTGCCTTCGATCTCGGCGCTGACAGTCTTCATAACCTCTGTAGCGAAGATCAGCTCCGGCAGGAAGATCTCGCCCATTCCGAACAGGTCTCCCAGCTCTTTCATGCCTGCGCTGTATCCGTTGCTGAGCAGCTCGACCAGGTCAATGCCTTCCGCTTCCGCGTCTGCCAGGGCTTCCATAGCCATATCTTCATCAGCTTCAACGATTGACTGCTTTGCAGCTTCCATGATAGCTTCTTTGCTCATAATATTTACCTCCGAATTTTCTTTTACATAGACTTTTCATTCGATACTCACATTGTACAGGTTTTGCCGAGATTGGGTATATAGACCTTTTTAGAAAATTTAGTAATATTTTTTGCCGCTGTTCTATCCCGGCAGCCGGCGCCCCGCTCCTGAAAAAGGCCCGTGATTCCTGCCGCTCAAAATTCTGTCTATTGTTTTTTCATGCCTGCCGTGATATAATGCGAAGTAGATTTTTGACCAAAAAATAGTACAATTTTTATATCATCTTTTCTATCATCGACGCACTTTGCAAGGAGGGGTCCTACTATGAAAAATTTCGTCATTCCGAATCTGGAAAGCTCTACCCCGGAGAAACTGTCAGAATACCTGATCGCCTCCATCGAGGCCTTTTCAGAAACCACCGGCATCCCTGTAACCTATTTCAACGGAAAAAACGAAGTGATCCAGGAGTTCAAGAAAGATGATAAGATATGCAACATCTTCGCGGTCTACACCGACTGCGACAGCATGTGCCGCCGAAATCTGTCATCTGCCGGCTCCTTCGCTTCCCGTCTGGGCGAACCCTATATCTTCCTGTGCAAGGCCGGACTCGCCAACATCGCCGTATCTCTCATCATCGACGAGGTCATCGCCGGATATTTCATCGTCGGTCCCATCGTCATGGGCGAGCTGCGCGCCAGCACGACCCGCAGCTTTTCCGCCCTGAACAACCTCAGCGACGTATCTCTGTCCATGGCGAAAATGTTTGCCGGCAAGATGAAGGTCTATCAGCCCAACCAGATATCCCAGCTGGCGCTTTTGTTCTACAACTGCGTCGTATCCGCCACAGCCGGCTCCAACGAGTACAACCTTCTGCGGAATCAGTACAGTGAACAAAATCTGATCAATCAGAACATCCAGCACTACAAACGGGAGCACGCCTCCATGGAATACCCCTACGATCTGGAAAAGGAGCTGATCGTCAGCGTCAGAGACGGACAGGTGACGCGCTCCAAGGCCCTGGTCACCAGCATGCTGAACAGGTTTTCCATTCTGGAAGCGGGCAGCCTGGAAGGCATCAAGATCAAAGCCCTCTGGCTCTTCGCCATCATCGTCAAAACCGCCAGCGAAAGCGACAGCAACCTGAACCAGTCTCTGGATACAGACCTGGACATCATCAGCCGCATCAGCGAAACGGAAAGCTTTGCCGCCCTGACAGAGGTCTGCACAGGGCTCATCGAGCTGATCGCCCGCAACATGCTGACCTCCATCTACAAGGGCCGTTCTCAGATCGTGATCAAAGCGCTGCAGTTTATCAACAAGAATTTCAAGGAGAAGATCTCGCTGAAGGACATCGAGGCCAACCTCCACGTCAACGCCTCCTATTTTTCCACCCTCTTCAAGCAGGAAATGGGCGTCACCTTCACCGATTATCTCAACTCCCTGAAGGTGGAGCACGCCTGCAAGCTGCTGACTGAGACCAATCTGAGCATCATCGACATTTCCCTGTCCACAGGCTTTGAAGATCAAAGCTATTTTACCAAGGTCTTCAAGAAAGCCAAGGGAGTCACGCCGAAGATGTACCGCAGCGCCAACGCCGCCGGCGAAAAAAGCGAAAAGGACAAAAAAGGCAGAGAGGAATAACCCCAAAAGATTGCCAAAATTCCCGTAGATTGTACGATATCGACCAATCGATGAAGGCTATAATTAGATTATATCCAATACACATACACACGAAATCACTTAAAAAGTACACTTGATACGGGAGGAATCGAAGATGGAAAAGATGACACCAGAAAAAGCGGGCGCTTGTTTTGCCGGCGGAATTGACTGTTCACAGGTCGTATTCGGCCACGCGGCTGAACAGATCGGCATGGATAAGGACGAAGCGAGAAGAATCGCGGCTGCCTTCGGCGGCGGCATGTGGCACGGCGAGACCTGCGGCTGCATCGCCGGGGCTTTGATGGCCATCGGATACAAGTACGGCCACGCCCAGGAAGGCGATCAGGAGACCAAAAACGTCATGCTGCAGAAGAAGGCCGCTTTCGAGGAAGCGTTCACAGCGAAGCGCGGTTCTCTGATCTGCCGGGAACTGCTGGGCTATGA
>CALLDR010000125.1 GCA_937997955.1 uncultured Emergencia sp.
GGAAGAGGATTTCCAGAACATATGGAGAAACTACCTGGATCTGGATCGGGACTATGGAAAGATTAAGAGGAAGCTGGCCAAGGACGATCCCGTCATGAGACGGGCCATCGAGCAGGGCGGCGGCATCCGCATCCTGCGGCAGGATCTGTGGGAAACGATTCTTTCTTTTATAATATCTCAAAACAACCATATCCCCAGAATCAAAGGCTGCATCGAAAAGCTGGCGGAGCTTTTCGGGCAGCCAGTCGGAACATATGAGGGCCGGGTCTGGCACGATCTCCCCGGCCCGGAGGTGTTGGCAAGCCTGAGCGAGGCCGATCTGGCCGAGGTCAGGCTTGGCTACCGGTCTAAATACATCTTGGGCACGGCAAAGGCTGTGGCCCAAGGCGGGCTGCCGGCGGACGCGGAGAGTCTGGCGGCGCTGCCCGGCGTTGGCCCGAAAGTTGCGGCGTGTATCCTTTTGTTCGGCATGGGGCATTACGAGGCGTTCCCCGTGGACGTGTGGATGGCCCGGGTGATGCACCAGCTTTACGGTCTCGATCAAAAGGATCGTCGGGCCATGGAAACCTATGCGTCAGAGCACTTCGGACGGCTGGGCGGTTTTGCACAGCAATATCTTTTCTATTACATTAGAAACCTGCGTGATAAATAGCAGGGCAGGGGAGAGAAGGGGAGAGGCAGGAAAAAACAAGAAAGCTGCATATGAAAAAGAATCTATGCGCTGTGGAAATATAATATATATGAGCATACACCGATGAAAGCTTTTGGAGCTGGATCATGGCTGTGAGATAGAGGCCGTGGACGGCTCTTTTTGTGTGCGCTTATTTGTACAGGTTCTGCATAGTCATGGTCTTTGTGTAGCTTTTAAAAGGAACTGTACAGCGCAGCGGCCGCGTAGCTCGGCAATAGTCCGAAAAAATTTAATAATTTCTTCTGCTAAAGTATTGACAAGAATATACGGGAGAGAGTATAATGTAGGAGAAAATAGAGTATTTACATTAAATTTTTACTATAAAATGGAGTTTATACTATGAATTCAGAAAACGGAACGAAAATTAAAACTGAAAACCAACCCGGAAAAAGGGCGAAGGAGCTTTATTTAGAGCTAGGACAGTTCTTCAGACCGGAGCTTTATAAAGATATGGCGGCTAATGGGCTGCTTGCGGACCATGCGGACGTGGTCCGTAGGGTCTATACTGCAACCTTTTCCAGCAGCGAGGTAATCCGTCAGCTACAGGAGAGGGCTGCGACGGATTGCCTTTTGTTCACCCATCATCCGGGGGCGCAGCATCCAGAAAACACGCCGCCGATATACTTCAATGAGACAGAACTGCAGTATATGCGGGAACATCGCATTAGCCATTATAACCTGCATCTGCCGCTGGATCAGGTTAATCCATATTCGCCAGGCGTCAGTCTTGCGAAGGTTATGGGGCTGACACCGTATGAAAGTTTTTTCGAGGAGGGCGGTTCGGTCATGGGATTGATCTGCACAGGTTCTTTTCAGACCTGTGGCCAGGTGCTGCGAAAGACAGAAGCATTGGTAGGGCATCCTTGCAGGTTGTACAGCTACGGCGAGGAAACGCTGTCTGACGGACGGATCGCTTTGATCGCCGGCGGCGCGGAAGGTACGGAGATCTACGAAACGCTGCGGCGAGCAGGGGTTCGACTGCTACTTACCGGAGTAGGATCAAAAGCAGCAGACTGGTTCGCTCCGTCCCATCGGGCAGCAGAGGCGGCCGGTGTTAGCATTCTGGCTGCAGGCCACTATTCTACAGAAAGCTTTGCTTTGATGGAAGTCTGCAGGTTTTTCCGTGAGCGAGGTCTTGCGGCTGAGTTTCTGGCAGAAACGCCGCTGTTACTGGATCTGTAGCGGCTTGAAACAAAGCGAGAAAAAAGGAGTGTGTTTCTATGAATGTTTTAAATGAAATACAGGAATTATTGCCAGAACTGACTAGGACTCAGGCCAAGATCGCCAAGTATGTACTGGACAATCCTGAGGCTATCTGCTTTTCTTCTTTGAAAAAAGTAGCGGAAGACGTCGGCGTGACAGAGACCACGGTGCTCAGTTTTTGTAAGAAGACAGAGTACGGTTCCTATGCCGGTTTGAAAAAAGCCATGCATGAATATCTGAGGGAGAGGCTGTTTTGGAACAGCAAGCTGGAAACTTCCTCCCGGCAGTATGACGCCGATGAGATGACTCTGGATGGTATGAAGGAAAACCAGCGCCAACTACTGGAGAACGTCATGGGAGGGCTGGACAGCGGTGAGCTGTTTGCCTTTGTGGAGGATCTTTGCAAGGCGGAGAATATCTATATCTGCGGCCATGCGGCCTCTCTGACCATAGCTCAGAATCTGCAGCACAAGCTACGGGATACGGGAGCGCTGACCCGGCTGGTGGATGTCAGCGATTACGCCGAGGTGCTAGATACTTTGACCCGCTTTGATGAAAAAGACGTGTTCGTAATGATCACCCTACCATTTTACTCGGCGCAGACGGTGGCTATTTCCGAATATCTCCACAACAAAGAGGCAGCTGTGCTGGCAATGACCGACAAAGCGTCGTCGCCGATCGTGCGCAATGCCCGGCATGCGCTGCTGTGCAGATCGGACAACATGATCTTCCACAACTCTATTTCGCCTATGATTGCAATGGCAGATATCATCGCGTCTGTATATATCCTGCAGAACAAGAAGGAGTTTGAGGAGTACAACCAGAAAGTGAAGGAGATCGAGGACTTCTTCCAGACATCGACAATACCGGCTTACGATAACGAATACTACTTCAACAGATAATATAGAAAGATCGCAAAAGAAATGGAGGTATGCGTATGTATCTAATCAGAAACGTGAACCTGTACGATCCCATGCCAAAAGGCGTCTGCGACATTTTGACGGCGGGCGGGCAGATCGCAGCGGTAGGAAAAGACCTGCGGCCGGCGCTTCCCGGCGTCAAGGAGATCGATGGCAGCGGCATGACGGCGGTTCCCGGGTTCATAGACCAGCACGTCCATGTGACGGGCGGCGGGGGCGAAGGCGGTTTCGAGTCACGAACGCCGGAGGTTAACCTGTCGTCTATGATCAAAGCGGGCGTTACCACGGTAGTCGGCCTGTTGGGGACGGACAGTTTTACGCGCAGTGTGGAAAGCCTGATCGCAAAAACCAAGGCGCTGAAGCGGGAAGGCATTACCGCCTACTGTCTCACTGGCGCTTACATCTATCCGTCACCGACGGTGACGGGTTCAGTGGCAAAGGACATCGTCTATATCGACGAGGTGCTGGGCTGTAAGCTGGCGATTTCCGATCACAGAGGGTCCAGACCGACCAAAGAAGAGCTGATACGGCTGGCATCCGACATCCGTATGGCGGCTTTGGTGTCCGGCAAGCCCGGCGTGCTGCATCTTCACGTAGGAGCAATTGGGCGGACTTTGGATGACATAATGGAGATCTGTGAAGAGGCGGAGATCCCCATCAAGCATTTCCGACCGACGCATTTGGACTGTCATCCTGCGGCGGCAAAGAGGTTTATGGCAAAGGGCGGCTGGGCAGATTTTACTGCAGAACCATCACAGACTGATGTGCTGCACGCCGTAATCAAAGAGGCGGGCATCAAAAGGCTGACAGTCAGCTCCGACGCTGGAGGCAGCATACCGGTTTGGAACGAGACGAGGGATGCGGTGGTCGACGTTCTGGTAGGCGGTATGGAACCGCTGTACGAGATTATCCGCAATCTGGTAGTGGATTTCAATGTTCCTATGGAAGAAGCCATACAGCTGATTACCAGCAACGTGGCAAAGGCTCTGGAGCTGTATCCGAGAAAAGGCTGCCTGCTAGCTGAGAGCGACGCTGATCTGGTGCTGCTGGACGGCGATCTGCAGGTGGATACGGTTATGGCAAAGGGCAGGCTGATGATGCGCGGCAAGAAGCTACTGGCCAAGGGTTCTTTTGAACAAGTTCCTTTATATAAAGAGGAGGACTAAAGGTGTACAAATATGTTTTGAAACGATTACTGATGATGATACCGGTGCTGATCGGCGTATCGTTCCTGGTATTCTTCATCTTGGCGGTCTCGCCAGGTGATCCGACCCGTATGATCTTGGGCCAGCAGGCTTCTGAGGCGGCTGTTCAGGCCATGAGAGAGGAACTGGGTCTGGATCACAATCTATTTGTTCGGTATTTTGATTATATGGTCGATGCGCTTCACGGAGACTTCGGTACATCCTGGAAGAGCCAGCTTGAGGTGCTGCCGCAGGTGTTGGGATATTTCCCAAACACGGTGATTCTGTCTATCGCGGGTATTCTGGTGGCGATCCTTATCGGCGTTCCTATCGGTATCCTGTCTGCGAAGAAGCAGTACACCTGGGTGGACAATATCGCTACCGTGCTGGGACTGATTGGCGTAGCCATGCCAAATTTCTGGCTGGGTCTTTTGCTGGTCATGGTCTTTGCGCTGAATCTGGGATGGCTCCCTGCTTCCGGTATGGGTGAGGGAGCGGCGCTGCTGCCGAGTCTGATCCTGCCGGCTTTGACCCTGGGCACAGGCTGCGCGGCCAGCATCATGCGTATGACTCGTTCCAGCATGCTGGAATCCATGCGTCAGGATTACATAGATACAGCTCGTTCCAAAGGTCTGAAGGAAGGCTACATCACTAAGAATCATATGTTTAAAAATGCGTTGATCCCGATCGTGACGGTCATCGGCCTGCAGTTTGGTATGCTGTTGGGCGGCGCTGCTCTGACAGAGACGATCTTTTCATGGCCAGGATTAGGCCGGTTTATGGTCGAGTCCATTAAAGCAAAGGATATGCCGATGGTACTGGGATCTGCTATGTTCCTGGCCCTGATGTACTCTGTGGTCAACCTGCTGGTCGACATTCTCTACGCGTATGTCGACCCGAGGATCAAAGCGCAATACAACAGTATGGGAGGAGGAAAGAAACGTGGAAAACGCTTTACAAAACAATAACGGCGAAGTCAAAGCCAGATCTCTGTGGGCAGACGCCTGGAGACGCTTTAAGAAGAACAAGATGGCCGTTATCAGTCTGATCTTCCTTCTGTTTCTGGCCGCGATTGGGATTGTAACCCTGATCATCGACTGGGTGACGGATCAATCTATTTATGATTCTTTGGTCATCAGCCAGAATCTGAGCCAGCGTTTTGAGCCGCCAAGCGGATCCCATATCCTGGGTCTTGATGAATTCGGAAGGGACATCCTGCTCCGTATCCTGTGGGGAACCAGATATTCGCTCTTTATGAGTATTGCGGCAGTCATCGCCGCAGGCATCGTCGGAACGATCATCGGTGCTGTGGCAGGTTACTATGGCGGAAAAGTGGACAACGTGATCATGCGTCTGATGGATATCGTACTGTCTTTGCCTTACATGCTGCTGGCCATCGCCATTGTGGCGGCCTTGGGGCCGGGGCTGGTCAACGTGCTGATCTCCATCGCCATCGGATACGTTCCGGAGTTCGCTCGTATTATCAGAGCCTCCGTCATGACAATCCGGGAGAGAGAATTTGTGGAAGCGGCGAAGGCTGTAGGCGCATCTGATAAAGTTGTGATCTTTCAGCAGATACTGCCTAACGCTATGGCGCCTTTGATTGTAGAGGTGACCATGGCTATTGCCGGGGCAATCCTGTCCATTGCGGGACTTTCCTTCCTTGGACTGGGCATTCAGCCGCCGCTGCCTGAGTGGGGCGCGATGCTGACAAATGCCCGCGGATATATCCGGGACGCATGGCACATTACCGTATTCCCGGGACTGATCATACTGATCACCATTTTGGCGCTGAATATTATCGGAGATGGTCTGCGTGACGCACTGGATCCGAAGTTGAAGAACTAATATAAGGAAGAAAACTATGGATAATATTTTAGAAATCAAAGATCTGGTTGTTCGTTATGAGACGGAGGATGGCATTGTCAGAGCGGTCAACTCGGTAAACCTGGCTTTACAGCAGGGAGCGGCCGTAGGGTTGGTCGGCGAAACCGGTGCCGGTAAGACGACTCTGGCGAAATCCATTCTGCGTCTGATCCAATGGCCGCCGGGCAGGATTGTCAGTGGCGAGATTTTCTACCGTGGACAGGATCTGACCAAGATTACGGAAGAAGAGATGTGCAAAATCAGAGGAAACGAGATCTCTATGATCTTCCAGGACCCGATGACGGCTCTAAATCCAGTCATGACGGTTGGAAAGCAGATCTCCGAAGTCATTGTGGCACATGAAAAAGTTTCGGATGATGAGGCAAATGAGAAGATGCGGGAGATGCTGGTTATGGTAGGCATTGATCCAGACAGAGCAGGAGAGTATCCACACCAGTTTTCCGGCGGTATGAAGCAGAGAGTAGTAATCGCTATTGCGCTTGCCTGCAATCCGAATCTGCTGGTGGCCGATGAGCCGACCACAGCGCTGGACGTGACCATTCAGGCACAGGTTTTGGATCTGATCAAAAATCTGAGGGAGCAGCTGGGCACATCGATGCTTCTGATCACCCATGACCTGGGAGTGGTAGCGCAGAACTGTGAGTATGTAGCTATCATGTATGCTGGTGAGATCGTGGAGCAGGGCAGCCTGCGGGACGTGTTTAAGAACGGCGTGCATCCGTATACGCAGGGGTTGTTTGATTCCATTCCGAAGCTTAACGAGGATGTGGACAGACTGCAGCCGATTGACGGACTGATGCCCGACCCGGCGAACCTGCCGGAAGGATGTAAGTTTCACCCGAGATGCAAGTTTGCAAAAGATGTCTGTAGCTATAAAGCGCCGGAGAACGTGGAACTGGGCAACGGGCATACTGTCTGCTGTCATCGCTTTGGCGATGAGAGAGACGCATGGAAAGGAGCGTGATGACAGATGAGTAAGGAAACATTGCTTGAAGTCAGGCACCTGAAGAAGTATTTCTCTACTCCTGCTGGACAGCTCCACGCCGTGGACGACGTCAACTTTGATATTGCAAAAGGAGAAACCCTTGGCGTGGTCGGTGAGTCCGGCTGCGGGAAATCCACCCTGGGCAGAGCTGTTTTGCGGCTCCACGAGCCTACCTCTGGAGAGGTGTTGTTCCGGGGTGAGAATATCCTGCAGTATAACAAGAACCAGATGAAAGAACTGAAGAAAGACATGCAGCTGATCTTCCAGGATCCGTTTTCATCGCTGAATCCACGTATGACTGTCAGTCAGGCCATCGCCCTGCCGCTGATCATTCAGGGCGTTATTCGAAAGAAGGACAAGGCGGCCTTGGCGAAGCGAGTCAGGGAACTGATGGATTTGGTGGGCCTGGCCCAGCGTTTCGTCAATTCCTATCCGCATGAGCTGGACGGCGGAAGAAGGCAGAGAATTGGCATCGCCAGAGCTCTGTCGCTGCATCCGCAGTTTATCGTCTGCGACGAGCCGGTATCAGCACTGGACGTTTCCATTCAGGCGCAGATATTGAACCTGATGCAGGACCTGCAGAGAGATATGGGACTGACTTATATGTTCATCACCCACGACCTGTCTGTAGTAAGGCATCTGGCGGATAAGATCATGGTCATGTATTTGGGAACTGTGGTAGAATACTGCGATGTGAAGCAACTATTCGCAAGACCGCTCCATCCGTACACTAAGGCCTTGCTATCCGCAATCCCGATCCCAGATCCGGATGTGGAGATGGAGAGGATCATTTTAAAGGGGGAGATCAGTTCGCCGATCAATCCGAAGCCTGGATGCCGGTTTGCGGGACGGTGCATTTACGCTACCGAAGCCTGCCGGGGCCAGGATATTCCGTTGGTGGAAAGCGAGCTGGGACATTTTACGGCCTGTGCCCGCATTCATGAAATAAACAATATTTAAGGAGGAAGTTTAAAATGAAAAAAGTATTGACCCTTGCTTTGGCTCTGTGTCTTGCACTGACAGCAGTTGCCTGCGGCGGCGGTGACGGCGGAGAGACCGGCGGCGCAATGAAGGATACCCTGACCTGGGTACAGTCCGCTGACGTTACATCGTTAGATCCACATGTAGGAAAAGAGACGCCGGCTGTCACTGTGACCAGCCAGATCTTTGATACACTGCTGGTCATGAATGAGGACAATGAACCGTCACCGTGCCTGGCAGAAAGCTTTGAGCAGATCGACGAGAAGACCTATGAGTTCAAGCTGCGTCAGGACGTGAAATTCCACGATGGTGAAGCCATGACTGCTGACGACGTAGTATTCTCCCTGAACAGGGCCAGAGAGTCCAACTATGTTTCTTACGTTGTTGATGCCATCAGTGAAGTAGAAAAGAAAGATGATTATACGGTTATCGTAAAAACAGCGGAACCGTATTCCCCGATACTGTCTGCGCTGACTGTACCGTTTACAGCGATTGTGCCGCAGCATGCCGTAGAGGCTGACGAGGATGCCTTTGCGCTGAATCCGATCGGCACTGGTCCGTATAAGTTTGTAGAATGGAAACAGGGTGAGTACACGAAGTTGGAAGCAAATGCTGACTATTTCCTGGGAGCCCCTAAGACACAGAACCTGGTTATGAAGGTGGTTCCGGAAGCTTCTCAGAGAGTTATCGCTATTGAGACTGGCGAGGCTGATCTGGCTTACAACGTTTCCGCCAATGACTCCAAGAGAGTGGAAGAGGACGAAGACCTCCAACTTTTCAAAGGCCCTTCTCAGACAGTATCTTATTTGACCATGAACGAAACCAACGAAAAATTTGCTGACAAGAGAGTCAGACAGGCGATCAGATACGCCATTGATAAGGAAGCTATCGTAGAGACTATGCTGTACGGCGCGGGCGAGCCAGCAGATTCTATTATTCCGTCCAGCGCCTTTGGCTTCTCTGAAAAGATTCAGAACTACGAGCATAATGTGGAAAAGGCTAAAAAACTGATGGCAGACGCGGGCTATCCGGACGGATTCTCCTGCACCCTGTCTGTAACTGACGATTCCGTAAAGAACGAGATTTGCCAGGTCATTCAGAGCCAGCTGAAGGAGATCGGCATCGAAGTAAGCATTCAGACAAAGGAATTCGGCACATGGCTTGACGAGCTGGGAACAGGCTCCCATGAGCTGTCTTTCGCAGGATGGGTATGCGTAACAGGCGACGCTGACTACACCTATTACTCCCTGCTGCATTCCAGCCAAACAGGTTATCCTGGAAACGACGCGTTCCTGAAGAACAAAGATGTTGACAAGCTGGTTGTTGCGGCCAGGCAGACGGCTGATCTGGAAAAGAGGCAGGAATACTATGACCAGCTGGAAGAACTGCTGGGCGATCTGTCTCCGTATGCGCCGCTGTACTATGATAGTGTCAATGTTGGCGCGACTAAACATGTTAGCGGCTTCACACCTGACCCGAACGGCTATCACCGTCTGCGGAATGTAGAGGTAACAGAATAATGAGACTTGCAGAAATGACCTATTGGCAGGCTGAATCCTACTTTCAGGAGCACGACTGCGTGATCCTGACCATAGGCTGTCTGGAAAGTCACGGAAGCCACAACGTTCTCGGCGTGGATACCCTGATTCCGGAAAAGCTTTTGTCTATGGTCGAAGAGCGGACCACAGTGGCTGCTGCGCCGGGAATTCCCTATGGCGTATGCGAGGACATGACCTGTTTCCCCGGGACTGTTTCCATCGGAGAGGACTGCATGTACCAGCTGCTGACCCGCATTACTGACGGGCTGCTGGCGCACGGGGCAAAGAAAATCCTGTTCCTCAACGGACACGGAGGGAACATCCCTACGCTGAACCGGATCTGCATTGAGCTGAGCCGCAAACACGCACTGGGCGTACAGCTTAACTGGTGGATCATGGCCGGACAGCTGAATCCTGCATGGGCAGGCGGACACGGCGGCGGAGAAGAAACTGCCGCTATGTTGGCCGTAGACCCGGGACTGGTACATTTTGACCATCTGCGGGAGCAGGAGCTGATCGACGACTTGGGACCGGAGTTCCCTACCCCAGGATTTGACCGGGTAACCTTTGGCGGCATTGGCATTCCTGTGCCCCGGGATGTGACACGATACGCTGCCAATGGATGGATTGGACCTGACCACCCGAAAGACGCGACGATCCAGTGGGGCGAAGAAATGCTCACAGCTGTGGCCGACTATATCGCGTCCTTCATAGAAGCCTTTGAAAAGGTAAAAGTGAAGTAGACGTATTGCGAATTAATCATAAAACTTTGAAAAGGCGCTCTTTGGTTCAAGGGGCGCCTTTTCTGTAGCTTTGTGCCGAAAAAAACGGTAAATTTCTTCAAAAATTTTCATAAAAAATATTGACAATGGAGCCAGAAAGACCTACAATAAAGAAGATGATTAGCACTCGACTGAAATGAGTGCTAATAAGAAATCGTATAGAATTAGATATATATAAATCAGGAGGTAGAGAAAATGAGTTTTGGAATCAAGCCACTGGGCAGCAGAGTTGTGATCAAGAAATTAGAAGCCGAAGAGAAGACACAGGGCGGCATCATTCTGGCAAGCACTGCGAAGGAGAAACCACAGATGGCAGAAGTCGTGGCTGTAGGTCCTGGAACAAAGGATGAGCCGATGGAGCTGAAAGAAGGAGACAAGGTCGTATTCTCCAAGTACGCTGGTACTGAAATCAAATACGACGGCGAAGAGTACACCATCATGAGCCAGTCCGATATTCTGGCTACAGTAGAATAAGGTTAAGATTGGGAGGTAAAGTAAAATGGCAAAAGATTTATATTACGGAGAAGACGCTAGAAGAAAACTGCAGGCTGGCGTAGATAAATTAGCGGACACAGTGAAGATCACCCTTGGACCAAAGGGCAGAAACGTTTTAATCAACAAATCCTTCGGTTCCCCGCTGATCACCAATGACGGCGTGACCATCGCAAGAGAGATCGAGCTGGAAGACGCAGTTGAGAACATGGGCGCGCAGCTGGTCAAAGAGGTTGCGACCAAGACCAACGACGTAGCCGGTGACGGAACCACTACCGCTACCCTGCTGGCACAGATCATCATCAAAGAGGGATTCAAAAACGTGGCCGCGGGCGCAAACCCTATGGTACTGAAGAGAGGTATCCAGGGCGCAGTTGAAACAGCTGTTGAGAAGATCGCCGCAAGCTCTCAGAAGGTAGAAACAAAGGAAAGCATCGCTCAGGTAGCCGCTGTTTCCGCCGCTGATGAAGAGATCGGCAAGCTGATCGCAGAGGCGATGGAAAAAGTCGGCAACGACGGCGTCATCACCGTTGAAGAAGCAAAATCCCTGGGAACTACTTTGGACGTAGTAGAAGGTATGCAGTTTGACAGAGGATATCTGTCCGCATATATGGTAAGCGACACGGATAAGATGGAAGCTGTTCTGGAAAATCCATACATTTTGCTGACTGACAAGAAGCTGAGCAACATTCAGGAGCTGCTGCCGCTGCTGGAGCAGGTTGTAAAACAGGGCAGAAGACTTTTGATCGTTGCAGAAGATGTAGAGGGCGAGGCTCTGACAACTCTGGTACTGAACAAGCTGAGAGGCACCATCGACGTAGTTGCTGTTAAGGCTCCTGGCTTCGGCGACAGAAGAAAGGAAATGATGAAGGATATCGCTATCCTGACCGGCGGCGTAGTCATCAGCGAAGAAGTGGGCTACGACCTGAAGGAAGCTACTGTCGATATGCTGGGCCAGGCAGGCACTGTCAAGGTTGACAAGGACAGCACTGTCATCGTCAACGGCGCTGGCGAGAAAGAAGAGATCCAGGCAAGAATCAACGCTATCAAAAAGCAGGCTGAGGAAACTGAGTCTGAATTTGACAAAGAAAAATTACAGGAAAGACTGGCTAAGCTGTCCGGCGGCGTAGCTGTGATCAAAGTAGGAGCTGCTACCGAGACTGAGCTGAAGGAGAGAAAGCTGAGAATCGAAGACGCGCTGAACGCGACAAAGGCCGCAGTAGAGGAAGGTATCGTTCCTGGTGGCGGTGTTGCTCTGTGCGGCGCAATCGAAGCGGTATCCAAGTATGTTGAAACTCTGGAAGGCGACGAGAAGACCGGCGCTAAGATCATCGAGAGAGCGCTGGAAGAGCCAGTAAGACAGATCGCGGAGAACGCAGGCCACGAAGGAAGCGTTATCGTTGCTGAGGTGAAGAAGCAGAAGGCTGGCTATGGCTTTAACGCGGCTACAGAGGAATATGTAGACATGATCGAAGCCGGTATCGTAGACCCTGCGAAGGTAACCAGATCCGCGCTGCAGAACGCCGCGTCCGCGTCCGCGATGTTGCTGACCACAGAAGCGGGCATCGTAGACATCAAGGAAGATGTTCCTCCTATGCCGGCAGGCGGCGGCATGGGCGGCGGTATGGGCATGATGTAAGCCGCGGGAGCGGTCTGCCCGGCTGATGATCCTTGTCAGGCGTTTTACAGGGGTAAGGGTACGCCAGGGGAGGCACAGGATCACACGCTCAAAGGATATAGAGACAATGCGGAGACAGAAGGTCACGGGATCTTCTGTCTCTTTTCGCTTCTTTTCCGGATTTTTCAAGGATTCTGAGGGTTTTGAGCCGCCTCTGGCAGCGATAGTACCTGGCTTTCAAAAATGTTTTTGTGTTTTTTCTGTGATGCCAACAAAGGTCGAAAACGGCTGAAAACCTGTTATTCAGCGGATTTCAGAGCTTTTTTTGAAGGCGAATCCGGTCAAAAAAATGAGTTTTTTTGCAAAGGTTCCATAATTTACTATTGGAAAACCGATAGTTTTATGGTATAATGTGAACAAATGAGAGATCGGTGCATAATGATGCATAAGCCGGGCTTGTCCAAATTGTGTACAAGCATTGATACATAAGGCTTCCACGGCCTTCGTAAAGTCGAAATTTAGCAATTTTTTTGCTAAAAATTAGAAAAAATGCTTGCCAAGATGGGGGAGTTTGGGTTATACTCATTGTGAACTGTAATTTCATTTATCAGTTTTGCGCAAAAACGCGTATAACTATAATCTTAAAACAAAGAACTAAAAAGAGGGAGGAATTCTTAAAATGAAGAAATTTTTAACAGTGCTTCTTGCATTGTCAGTTGTCTTCACTTACACAGTTGGTACTGCGTTTGCTGCTACTCCAAATCCAGCAAGTACAACTGCTGAAGCCTCAGAACTGGCATTTAAAGAAGTAGTTAAAGACGTTAAAGATAGCATTTCATACAATGGTTTGGGTTACGCTACTGACGCTGACCAAGGAAATGGTTATCTTTCCAAATCTGTCATCGAAGACAAGATCGATGAACTGGCGAAGACTTATATTCAAGCTATCCGCAAAGCTACAAGCAACTGGGACAACGAGTGGTCTGCCGTTAGCACGGTTGACGAGTTTATAGCGACAACAGATTTGTTTGGCACAGACAATTTAAATGCCATGTTAGCAGATCAGGTTGACGCAGAGGAAACAGCTGCAAAAGCTGCAATGGCACCAGACTTAAGTGGATATTCTGCCGCGGACAAAATTGCGATCAATGCAGTAATTGACACACAGTCCACAGCTATTGAAACCGCAAAGAACGCTTATAAAGATGGTACTAATACTGCACAACAAGCTATTGGTGCATTCAAAGTTGCCGTCGCTGCTGTAAAAGCTGAGATGAAAAAATACAATACAGCTACTACTGATGCAGAAAAATTAGCACAGGCGAAGAACGACGCAATCAATGCTTTGAACAAGGCGGCTGAGGAATTCACAGAAGCTGTACAGGATGAATATAAGGATTCTGTAAATGCAGAAGAAATTTCCAGACTCAATACGCTGACAAAAGATGTAGATGCTTTAGTTGCTGTTTACGAAAACAAAATTGAAGCAGTCGTTGCAGATGAGGATATGACTGTTGCGAATAAAATTAGCGGATTAAGTCAGATTGCGGCTGCAGCAGGCGCGACATTTGGTAAAACTACTCCTTTTACTAAATTCTATAGTGACTTAACAGTACTGAACAATGCTGAAGTCTTACTGTCTTATGCAGATACTGTTGCTGCTGAGAAAAAGGCGGCAATCAGCGCAGATGGTACTAAGACATATGATCCTTCTGATGTAGATGTTAAACTGGCTGAAGCAAAGAAAGCTGTAAATGATGCAGTATTTGCGGCTATCGCGGCAGCTGGTGCTGCACCTACAAAGACTACAGTAACAGATGTGTTTGCTACATTAGTAGCTAAAACTTATCCGTTAGCAGCATATAAGCAGGCTGCAATTGCTGGTTTCACCACTGATACATATCAGACTGCTGATCCAGCCAATTCAGTTTGGTCTTATGAGAGATATGACAAAGTCGTTGCCATCCAGGATAAAGCTGAAGAAGAAATTCTTTTGGCAGAAACTACAACTGACGTAGATAGCATTGCTAAAAAAGCAAAAGAAGATATTGATGCTATCCTGACTAAGGCTCAGATTACAGCACTCGAAACTAAAACAGAAGCGAGAATGAATGCATTGGGTTACACAGATACTGCATTAGGTCAGTACTTTGACGTTGTCGTAGGCACCAATTATTCTGATGACGCAAAAGACGATATTATTGATGCTGCTAAGCAGGTAATCAAGGATGCTGTTGTTGCAACTGAAAATGCAAATATCACAAACGCGGAAGTTGATAAAATTGTAAAAGATACTTATCCTGCAGCATTAGCCGAGCTTTCAAAGGTAAAAACAGCTGCAGAGCTGAAAGATGCTGCAAAAGCAGTTGATACTTTAATCTCTGCTTTACCTTCAACTATTACAGTAGACAATAAGGAGCAAGTATTAGCTGCACAGAAAGCATACGAAGACTATCTTGATCTTCCAGGCACGGCTCCAACTGATATTGAATACAGTGCTAAGCTGAAAAACGCTATGGTAACTTTAATTAATGCTGAGGTTAAGGCTGTAAAAGATCAAATCAGAGCATTGCCAGACAAAATTACTGTCGCAGATGCAGCTGCAGTAGAGGCTGCTAGGGCAGCTTTAGACGCTTTAGAAGAAACATACGGCGATTATGATGGTACGGATGCCTTTGGTACAGCTACTGGATTTACCTATGTTGCTACTATTAACCCAACTAACGCAGGTGATGTTGATGATGCGGAAGAAGCATTAGAAATTGCAAAACAAAAGGATGCTGCGGAAAAGATTGCTGCTTTAGGATCAAACCCAACAGCAGAAGCTGTAAAAGCTGCGAGAGAAGCATATGAGGCATTGTCCTTGAATAGCAAGCTGATGTTCAACGATGAACTGTATGCAGATCTTCTGAATGCTGAAAAGAAAGTTGCCGAAGCAACAGTCAAAGCTGTCGAAGCGCTGAAAATTACTGCTTCCTCCACTGCAAAGAAGGGTTCCATCACAGTTAAATGGACTGTAAAGGGCGACTCCTCTGCAGCAGACGGCTTCCAGGTATACAGATCCCTGAAGATGAACAGCGGTTTCGGAACCAAGGCGTTCTTCACAACCACTGACAACACAAAGAGAACTTACAAGAACACCAAGTCTCTGAAGAAGGGAACCAGATACTACTACAAGATCAGAGCTTACAAGGTAGTTGACGGTGTGAAGTACTACTCTGACTGGTCCAACAAGGCTTACAGAATCGCAAAATAATCGATTCTCAAAAAAAGCTGAACTGAATCAAAAAAGATCAAAGAAGGTCGGATCTCCGGCCTTCTTTTCTTTGTCCGGATTCATCTGCGACTGTCATATGGGTCAGTTCGATTTCTCTCAATTTCTTCCATGGGCTGCTGTGCCAGGCAGGGGGGGCGGCGCCGCGAACAAATTAACCACTTTATAGAAATTTGCGGCTAATCATTCTCGCTTCAGAATAATTATTCGCAAGCGATTTTTACCCTGCCCGCTTCTTCTGGCAAAAGCAAAAATCTCGTTTTTTCAATTATTTTTCTGTAAAACGGTGCATACTATTTTTAGTACTTACTTAGTACTATCTGCAAACTTTTTTGTACCAGAAATTTCCTTTGAAAGAAAAAGTGCAAATCCGCGTCAAAAAAAGATTCTTTTGTTGGATTTTTTTGTTATATAATAGAATAAATGCCCTATTTGTGCAAAATAATAAGCAAGGAGGAATAATTATGCCCGCATACAGAAATAACAATGGGACCTGGTATGTATCGTTTTACTACCGCGATTTGGAGGGCAAAAATGTAAAAAAGAAGAAGACCGGGTTCGATACTAAGAAGGATGCTTTGAAATGGGAACGGTGGTTTATCGAAACAAAATCCGGTACGCTGAACATGTCATTTAAGGCATTCATCGAAGTCTATGCCCAGGACGTCAAGCCGCGGCTGCGTCACAGTACGTGGGTCACCAAGGAACGGATCATCGAACAAAAGCTGATGCCGTACTTTGGGGCAAAATCCATGTCGGACGTGACGGCAGGCGACGTGATAAAATGGCAAAACATCATGATCAATTACCGCAACGACAAGGGCAACGGTTACGCAGACACCTACCTGCGCACGATCAACAATCAGCTGAGCGCCATTTTCAATCACGCCGTTCGTTACTACAATCTGAACCAAAATCCCGTGCGCAAAGCGGGAACCATGGGACGGGAGAAAGCCCGGGAAATGCAGGTTTGGACCAAGGAAGAGTACATGGCCTTCTCGCAAGCCGTAAAAGATACACCGGACACCTTTTGCGCCTTCGAGATCCTATACTGGTGCGGCCTGCGTATCGGCGAGCTGCTGGCGCTGACCGGCCGCGATTTTGACTTTGAGAACAAAACATTGACCATCAACAAGTCCTATCAAAGGATTAACCGTCAGGACTATATCACGGCGCCCAAGACTGAGAAAAGCAACCGCGTCATCACCATGCCGGATTTTCTGGCCGATGAGATCCTGAAATACCTGCGCAAAAGGCGAAGGGTTACTTCAAAAAAGCGGATCTTCACGATGTCAAAGAATTTCCTGCACACGGAAATGAGCCGAGGGGCAAAGCTTGCCGGAGTAAAACGAATTCGGATTCACGATCTGCGCCACTCTCACGTGTCGCTTCTCATTTCGATGGGCTTTACGCCGGTAGATATTGCAGGCCGGCTTGGCCATGAGAGCATCGACATCACACTGCACTACGCACATATGTTCCCTACCCGCCAGGCTGAGATGGCGGACCGGCTGAACATGGAATTTAATGGAATATGATTTTCTGCAAAATCGCATATCAAAAGTACCAAAAAAGTACTAAAAAAATGATCTGTCGAAAAAAGGGGTTTTGGGCAGGAAACTGGGACTTTGCCGCGAGTTGTCCGCGAAATGCCCGCAAAATTACTGCGAATTGATAATTATTTAAACTTTATTATATTAACTCGTTTTTTTACACTTAATTCCTTTTGTTGACGAGCCGCATTTAAAAAAGCAGAGCCCTCAGTCTACGTTAAGCTGAGCCTCTGCTTTCTCTGTTAAAAGAACAATAAGGCCGGGAGTTCCGACCTTATTGTCTGTTCTATTGATTGTAATCAAGAAACCTACTATTTTGCAATTCTGTATGCTTTGTTGGACCAGTCAGAGTAGTAAGTCTTGTCGTCAACTACTTTGTAAGCGCGAACCTTGTAGTAGTATCTGGTTCCCTTCTTCAGAGACTTGGTGTTCTTGTAAGTCTGCTTGGTTGTTGTGAAGATTGGCTTCGTGCCGAATCCACTGTTCTTCTTAACGGATCTGTAGATCTGATATCCATCAGCAACAGAAGCGTCACCCTTTACAGTCCATCTCACTGTGATGGCACCCTTTACTGCGGAAGAACCAGCAGTGATCTTCAGGGATTCTACAGTTGTGATGATGGCTTTGTCATACTGATCTTTGGAATCATCCAGCTTAATCTTGGATTTCAGGATATTTCTATATAAAGTAGTTCCTTCATTTCCATAAGTATTCTTGAGATAAGCCTCGATGTATTCTTCGGTGTATCCCATTGCAACCATCTGCGTTACGATTTCATCGTAAGCGGCCTGAGCAGCATCGATGGCAGCTTTATCTGCCGTTGTAATAACATCTGGCAGCTGAGAAGCTTTGTTAATGAAATCCTGGGCAGCAGCAGCTACGTAATCAGCCCATGCTCTAGCGATATCGTTGGCATAGCCAGATGGTTCGCCCCAGTAATCTTCATATGCGCTGTTCAGCGCTTCAGCCTCTTCGATCGCGGCTTTATCATCAACGGTGATATCCTTCGCGTTCAGCTTATAAACCTTGTCCAAGATTTGAGCCTTTTCTAATGCCTTCAATCTGCTGTTCGCTGCGTCTAACACGCTCTTGTTTGAGATAGCATTCGGTGTCGCACCTGGCAATGCTGCATATGTATCATAAGCATCCTGTGCAGCTTCAATTTTATCTCTGCTGTTGAGGGATACTGGGGATCCGATTGCAGCAATTAAAGTCATTACGGCAGACTCGTTTACTTTCAGCTCAGCATCTGTTTTAGCCTTTGCAACTTCTGCGGAGAATGCAGTGTTATAAGACTTGACCATTGCATTGTAGATTGCTTCACGATCAGCATCAGACCATCCGAGGTTTGCTTTGCCCAAAGAGCAGGCTGCGACTTTTAACTCAAATTTAATGTTATCCTTGATTGCCTGAACTGTCGCTTCCCTATATCCAGTTTTGCCAACAAAGTATGCATCAACATCTCTGTCTACCAGGGTATTGAAGGAGACGTTGTTAGTAGCAGTTCCGGTAAACCACATGAGGACGTTATCAACAACATTGCTTTCTACTACCTGTTCGCACTCTGTGTCAGTCAGATATTTGGCCATATCTTTGTCCAGCTGATCCTGGATATCCCTGATCTGCTTTGGCGTTGTCGCGGCGTTGACGTCTGCAATGGCCTTTTCGATGATAGGTCTGATCGCGTCTAACCTATTCAAAGATGCATAAGCAGGATCATCATAATTGGATTCCGCATAAGTAGAATCGATGTAGTTGAGTGTGTCCATTCTCTGCTTTGCGAGAGTAAGCGATCTCTTTGCAATGCTATCCGCATATTGATCCATCCATGCCTTCACATTTGCTTTAGTATTTAGTACGCCTACACTTGTAGTAATTCCGCTCTGAATTTTTTCGATTGTGGCTGCCAGCACAACATCGATTGCGTCTGCGTCATACTTTAATTCGGTGCTTCTATCGGCATAGGTGTTCTTTAATACGTTGGCGTATTCTTTTGCATATGCAATCAAAGTGTCGATGCTGCCGAGCTCATCAATAGCCGCGTCAAAGTCATCAAAGTCACCAACCGCTGCGTCTGTCTTATCGAAGGCTTCTTTGAAAGCGCTGTCTAACGCTTCTAATTCTTCATAAGCCTTTTTCGGGTAGGTATAGTCATCAATTTTGACATCGTTGATTCTGCTCGTGAAAGACTCTACTAATGTAGTTACCTGGCCGTTCAGCGCATTAAGTCTTTCCTGTGCCTTATTAACGTTAACCTGATTTGTTATGGTGTTAATGACATTCTTCAGATATGTCTCTGCAGCTTCTTCAAAATCCTGTGCGTAAGATCTCATGTCATAGATCATCTGCTGCTTTTCTTTTTCCAATGCGGCATTTCTGTCAGCAAGGGTTACAAATTCAGCATGAGCCGTATCAGCATATACATCAAAGAAGTCTGCTGGTTCACCAGTTGTCGCCAACAGAAGTCCTACAGCCTGGGCAACGGCGTCAATTGCAGCAGCAGTAGTAGCTGCGTCCGCGTCATCATCTAAGCTAATTGCATCCAGTGCAGCTTTCGCGGCATCTTTTGTTTCTTCAGCCAGTTCTGCCTCGGATACACCATTAGTGTAAGCTCTTTCGTCATAAGGCAACTCTACATATGCGCCATTCTCCTTCTGGAAATATTCGATGTTAGAATATCCAGAGGTGTTGAATGCGTTAATTTTGTCTTCCGCGGCTTTTTTATCAATGTCGTACTGGTTGTGCAGAGCAGTCTTGCAGCTATCAGCCAATAATGCTGCCTGCAATAACTCGGCCGCGGTTTTATTTACAGCTTCAATATCCGCTAAATCCTCATCGGAGTAGGTAGCGTTTTTGGAAACTTCGTCAGCCTTATCTTCAATCGCTTTTGATACCTCGCTTGCTATTTTATCAATAGCGGCTTCAGCAGCAGCTTTTGTAATTCTGCCTTCTGCAGACTCGGATATATCAGCCACATCACTATCGCCAATCTTTACAAGGTATCCATAACCATTGTAAGCGAGAGCGGCTTTCGCATCTTTTGTTGCAGTAGCTAATTTCTCTTGCTCAGAAGCTGCTTTGGCCTTTGCTGCGGCTGTATCATCATACGTTTCAGCAGCAAACGCAGTTCCCACAGCACTGAAGCTGTAAGTGAAGACAACTGACAATGCAAGAAGCACTGTTAAAAATTTCTTCATTTTAAGAATTCCTCCCTCTTTTTAGTTCTTTGTTTTAAGATTATAGTTATACGCGTTTTTGCGCAAAACTGATAAATGAAATTACAGTTCACAATGATTTCCAGGAAGCGAGGGTAAACGTTGGAATTTCAATGTTTTAATGTTTTCACTATGATAAAATGCGAACATGGGCGCTGGATGAGGGGAATATGCTGACTTGGATCGGCTGAATTGGATCGGCTAGCTTGGTTTCGCTGGCGGCAGACAGGTTAGTTAGCGTGAAATGGTTGTGGGTACTCTGAAGAAATCGTGGAGAGCCGCAGGGCGTGGGAAGATGCGATAGAAAGCTCGAATTTAGAAACCTGAGAAACTGCGCTGGTCCATGAGAAAAGTAGTTTATTTTGCTGGAGAAATAAGGTATACTAAGATATGGGACAGCAGTGGTTTATATAGAGTTATTACTTTGCAGCAGTTCATTTTTTCTTTGGACAGCTGAGGGCAATAATTTTACCAAAGAATTTGCGCATAGCTTGGTGCGAAAAGCAAGTGAACATGAAATTCCCGGGTCTTTCGCACCAAAATTCCTTGCAGGAATAACCAGAATTGTAGTATGATGTGAGTGAATTAAGGAGAGCTCCAAAGAAAATGCCGAAGATTGGTAGTATCTTTGGGAAAATGGCCGTAATTTGCAGTCTCAACCCGCGAGGGTGAGTGGATTGAAATGGGAGGAACTACTTATGAGGATTATCAAGAATGTGGTCTCAACCCGCGAGGGTGAGTGGATTGAAATCGCCTGTTCCCGGACGTACTTGACGTCAAGTCTCTGTCTCAACCCGCGAGGGTGAGTGGATTGAAATTTTTGACGGATTCGTTGATGCCATGACGGATGCCACGTCTCAACCCGCGAGGGTGAGTGGATTGAAAGATTAAAGACATCCTCCGATTCGTTGGACTTACTCGTCTCAACCCGCAAGGGTTGAGTGGATTGAAATAAGGTTAAAAATCAGGCAAATCACAAGGACAGCGAGTCTCATTCCGCAAGAGTCGAGACGACCAGAATAGTACTGCACATTTTTTAAGTTTTAGCCAAAGCAAAAATAATTTCACAAAACGCATTCATATCATCTTCTAAATGTGATATACTATCACTAAATGGCAAGTTAAATGGCAACTTAAATGGTAAGCACAGGAGGTGTGAAATGGCGATCCCCGTTTCTATAGAAACTTTACTGGAACAAAATGTTGTAGAGTGGTCCCGAATTGAATTTAAGGAAAACTGGAATCCCGAGCCAATCTTAAAGACCATCAGCGCTTTCGCCAATGACATTGACAATTGGGGCGGCGGATATGTTATCGTCGGCCTGGCGGAAAAGGACGGCATGATACAGCGGCCGATTGAAGGGCTTTCCCCGGATTCAATTGATCGGATACAGAAGGAGCTTCTGCAGTACTGTAAATATCTCAAGCCAGCGTATCTTCCCATATCAGAGCCTGTAACCTATCAGGGAAAGCACCTGCTTTTGATATGGGCGCCTGGAGGATATGACCGGCCGTATGCCTGCCCGAAGCTTCCATCAAAGAGGGACAGCCAGAAAGTCTGCTATATCCGGAAATTTTCCAGTACCATAGAAGCGTCTGAAACAGACACCAAAGAATTGCAGGCCTTGGCAAATAATATTCCTTTTGATGATCGGATCAACCCTAAAGCAAATTTGTCAGACCTGAAGTTTCCGCTTATCCAGGATTATCTTTCCGAAATAAACAGTGCGCTTTACCAAAGATCTGGAGAACTGGACGTGCGGACGCTGGCAAAAGATTTGCGAATTGCTGACGGCCCCGCGGAATATTTCAAACCGCTTAACGTGGGTTTGCTGTTTTTCCATGATCAGCCGGAGGGCTTCTTCCCCTATGCGAGAATCGAGATTGTGCATATTCCTGATCCTACAGGGCAAGGCATGGAGGAGCGAACGTTTTCCGGCCCCATTCACAGACAACTTCGCGATGCACTTGCGTACATCAAAAATAACGTCATTACGGAAAAAGTTTTTAAAGTAGATGACCGAGCCGAGGCAGAACGATACTTTAACTACAGTTATGCCGCGGTCGAAGAATTCCTGTCCAATGCGGTATACCACAAATCGTACCAGATTCATGAGCCGATCACCATACGGATTGAAAAAAATCAAATGGAAATTACCAGTATACCGGGACCTGACCGTTCTATTTCTGATGCTGACATCAAAAATTACCAGATGCGAAGCAGGCGGTACAGGAATCGAAGAATCGGCGATTTCTTAAAGGAAATGCATCTGGTAGAGGGACGCAATACGGGAATACCGAAAGCAATTCACGCAATCCGGGCAAATGGGTCACCTTTGCCGGATTTACTCACCGACGAAGATCGCAGCTATTTTTCCGTGATAATGAAGATACACGCCAGCTTTCTGACGCAGACGGAAAAGCCCCTGCATACAGAACAAGCAGGTGATAGGCCTGTACGTAAGAAACGATTGCGCAGGGACGAGATACGACAATGCATTTTAAATGAACTGCGAGAGGGGAACAAATCCTTAAATGAAATATATAAGAATCAGGGATATACGAGCAGCGTCTCCGATGCGTTTCGTCAGGTCCTGAAAGCTTTGATAGCAGAAGGCGTCGTAGAATATTTGGAGACTGAAAAAAACTCGCCTAAAAGCCTGCTCAGAATAAAACGGTTTTAAAAGGAGCTATGCAAGAGGCGGTCAAAGTGAACTCAAAGGATCAAAGCCCAAAGAGCTGCGGCGTTTGAAACGCATATGCCTGCTATGCCTGTGAAATACTTTGGGCATGAAAACTAAAGAAGGCCGGTATTCCGACCTTCTTCGTAGTTTTTGATTTAGTTCAGCTTTGATGGAATTGACTATTTAGCGATTCTGTAAGCTTTGTTGGACCAGTCAGAGTAGTACTTCACACCGTCGATCTCGGCGTAAGCTCTAACCTTGTAGTAGTATCTGGTTCCCTTCTTCAGAGACTTGGTGTTCTTGTAAGTCAGCTTTGTCGTAGTGAAGATTGGGGTGGTACCAAATCCGCTGTTCTTCTTAACAGATCTGTAGATCTGATATCCGTCAGCAGCCTCAGCATCGCCCTTTACGGACCATTTTACTGTGATGGCGCCTTTCACTGCGGAAGAACCAGCAGTGATCTTCAGAGCTTCAACAGAAGTTACGAGATCAGACTTGATTTCTTCGATCAAAGTCTTCAGGTTCTGTTCCATCTTGTATTTCTGTCTGTCAGTCAGCTTTTCGTATGCTTCTACGACTGCCTTCTTCTCTGCGACAGTCTTTGCAGTATTTGCCTGTGCCAGCAATACATGCAGTTCTGCGATCCAAATAGAGTTTTCAGCGTTCAAAGTAGCCTCTAACGTCTCTAAGTTGTCAATCGCTGCAACATTGTCAACGTCTAAAGATTTAACTGCTCCGACTTCAGCCAGAGTGCCGTTGAAATCATAAGCTTCTTCAAGCAGCGCTTTGATGGAGTCTTCTAATTCGATCAGCTTTGCAGCGCCGTTATCAGTTGTTCCGTTGTCGCACTTTGCAATTTCCTTTGCCATAGCGTCAACTCTGCTCTGGATGTCTTTTCCAACTAATCTCAATACGGTGTCTAAGTCCGCGTTGAGGACATAGGTGTTGGAGATTTTGGACTTTTCAGCGCCAGGCATAGCGATGTAAGCTAAGTAAGCGTTTAATGCGTCTAAGACTGCATCTTTATCTGCAACTGTTAAAGTGGAAGTCGTTGGCAGTGCTGCAATTTTTGCAACCAAAGCTTTCTCTGCCTCAGCTAATTCTGCCTTTGTTGGAATGCTTCTCAGCAGCTTTTCTGCCTCAGCATAAGCGGCTGTTACTTCATCTAAAGTATCGGCAGCTTCAATCAGTTCTTTGCCTGCTGTGCAAGCATCATCAAATGCCTTCTCTGAGTAATCCTTTGTGCCCATGATCTTCATGGCTTCTGCTTTTGCATCGTCAAGGGCGTTTTTATGGCGGGCGATGGATGCTACTACGGCAGCTTCATCTTCTGCCTTCATCAGCTCACTCATAGCAGCTGCTGCGTTAGCAAGTGCTGCATCGATATCATCATAGGATTCCGCAATAGTCAAAGCTGCAACAGCAGAATCTGCGATTGCTGTCCAAGCGTCAGCTTCTACTGTGGCATAAGTGGATTTGAGATATACATAATCTGCTTCTGCAGTTTTGTCATCTCCATAAAGCACTTTTACCTGCGGGGTTCCATCAGCCTTGTAGAATTTAGCTTTTGCATCTGCAATCGCCTTCATAAAGGCATCGTATTCCCAATTTGCAGCAAAGAGATTTGCTTCGCCGTCAGCAGCATCAAAGATGTACTGCTTAGCTGTCTTGAAGGAATCTGCAGCGATGTCGGCATATACTAAGTTTTCAGCATCTTTTACAGCTGCGTCTACCTTCTCGTCATCGTATACTTTAACACCGTATTTATAAGTGTCTTTCAAAACCTTTCCTTCTTCAACAACCTCTGCGTAAAGCTCAACCGCCTCGATTGTCTTGTTCAATGTGGACAGATAAGCGGTAGCAGCTCCCTGAGTTGTATCTCCGTTTTTGTACAGAGCCCTTACAGCGGCAACTCTTTGTGGATCAGTCAGATCTTCCAGCGCGTTTGCATATGCGGCGATAACATCTCCAGAGTTGATAATCGCTGTACGCATCGCATTGTTAACCGCTGTTGCCTCAGCAACAGTAACTTTGTTGATATTTGCAATTTCTACACCAAAGAGAACAGCTTTATTGCCAGTCTTCTTTTCGTAGATTTTATCGTTAGCGGTATTTAACAAATGGTTGTATTGGTAGTTAACTGCCTGATTACCTGCTAATTTCAGCTTGTCATATACGTTTTCAAGTCCCCAGTCAACCCATTCCGCGGCTGCTTTAGCTACTGATGCGCTTGTGTTTGCATCTGCATATTCATCATCTTCGATGGTCTTGATGTCGCCGATGATCGCTTTGAGCTTTGAATACTCGTCGATGTATGCAGCTGCTTTAGCTAAGATCGCAGTTGAGGTGGTCGCATCTCTGTTTGCAATTTTAGCGATTTCAGCGGATGTCTTAGCCTTTTCCTCGGCAATCTTATTTGCATTTTCTGCGGAATAAGCATCTAAATTGATCTTGCTTAATTTTCCAGTTACTGCGGCATATACGCTGTCTTCCTGATACTCAGCAAAATCAACGATTCTGGCAACGGCAGCTTTTTCATAACCTTTAGCATCTGCTACGATATCGTTCAGAGTAATCGCAGTATTATCAGTTTCAGAACCGTACACTACGGCGTCACCGATGTCGATAGGGTTATTATTGTAGGTTGCTGCATTTGGAGCAATCTGCACGGATTCAACTCTGTTTTCAACACCAAAAGTAGTTTCAGTTACTTTGGAAATGTACGCCGTTACTGCTTTATTGATGTCCTCCTGCACTAACTTGTTCAACTCGTCGACAGCTGAAGTTGTCCAATTTTCAGGATAATTAGCTGAAACTGTCAAGCCAAGTTCCGAAGCTGTAACTTCTGCATAAGCAGGTGTACCTGTTGCTCCAATGCGAAGAACCTTGTTAGCATCCTGTCCCAGATACTTATCATACGCGTCTTCTGCTAATGCTACTTTGTGGGCATAAACATTTGTCCACTGTGCTCTTAAGTATTCCTCGTAGTCTCCGGAATTATAGGAATATGTGCCATCATTATTTTGCACTGCTGCAAAGGCGGTTCCTACAGTTCCGAAGCTGTAAGTGAAGACAACTGACAATGCAAGAAGCACTGTTAAAAATTTCTTCATTTTAAGAATTCCTCCCTCTTTTTAGTTCTTTGTTTTAAGATTATAGTTATACGCGTTTTTGCGCAAAACTGATAAATGAAATTACAGTTCACAATGATTTCCGGGAAGCGGGCGTAAATGTTGGAATTTCAACGCTTTCCTGATTTTGTTGTGATAAAATGCGAACATGGACGCTGGCTGGGAAAATATGTTGGTGCGGTTCGGCTGAATTGGATGGACTAGCGGCGGGCGGGGTGATTTGCGTAGGATAGTTGGGGCGCTCTGGACAAATCGCAGGGAGCCGTAGTGCGTGGGAGAATACCATAGGAAGCTGGAATTTAGAAATCTGAGAAACTGCGCTGGCTCATGGGAAAAGTAGTTTATTTTGCTGGGGAAATAAGGTATACTAAGATATGAGGATAGCAGTTTTATATAGAGTTATTGCTTTACAGCGGACCATTCTTTTTGAACAGCTGAGGGCAATAATTTTACCAAAGAACTTGTATATAGCTTGGTGCGAAAGGCAAGTGAACATGAAATCCCCGGGTCTTTCGCACCAAAATTCCTTACAGGAATAACCATAATTGTGGTATGATGTGAGTAAATTGCGGAGAGATCCAAAGAAAATGCTGAAGGTTGGTAGTATCTTTGAAAAAACAGCTGTAATTTGCCGTCTCAACCCGCGAGGGTCGAGTGGATTGAAATCCCCTGGGGCAAATTGGGCGTGGGAAGTTATAGATGTCTCAACCCGCGAGGGTCGAGTGGATTGAAATCAAGGCCGGGAGAACGCCCGGCGGTGTTCCACCGGTCTCAACCCGCAAGGGTTGAGTGGATTGAAAGGTGAGGGCTTCTGGAGCCAGGGCAACGGCATTTTTGTCTCAACCCGCATGGGTTGAGTGGATTGAAAGTCTAAATGTGTCTGCCAGCAAATTTACTAGCAGACGTCTCAACCCGCGCGGGGGAGGATAGAAAATCTTCCACCCACCGATCCGCTCTACCGTCACGGGTCCCCACCCGCATAGGCCGCAGCTCCGCCGGGGCCCGGCCTTGTATTACGATTTCAGCGATTATTTCAATATATCCAGATCCGGTTTGTAGATCAGATTCTGAGGAAGTGCTTCCTTCTGTAGAAACATCAGCATATAGACCGGCAGATAATGCACCTTATCCCGTACTTGGACGTTCCCGTTATAGAAGACCAGCGCCTTCGGAATATCGTATTTAGGATTCTTCAGAAGATTGTTCAAGGCGTTGTGCCTGGCATAGGCCTTTCCCGATTTAATTTCCAGAGGCAGCACTTTGCTGTCGTATTCAATCAAAAAATCCACCTCGCCCTGCTTCTTGCTGTTGAAATAATACAGATCGTATCCGTGGGCCTTCAACTCCTGGGCTGCAATATTCTCATAGATGGAACCAAAGTTGATATCTATCTCGCCGGAAAGAATTTTTAGCTGAATGCCGTTCATGTACATGGCTGCAAGAAGTCCGACGTCTGCGAGAAACAGTTTGAATAGATTGGTCGACTTCGACAGGAGCAAAGGCACCTCCGGCTCGTCTGCGCAAAACGCTGGCAAGGCGACACCAGCGTCCTTCAGCCACAGAAAGCTGTTGGCATACCGGGAGAATTTGAAATTCTCATTGAGGTCTTTCAGAATGAACCGCTTGTTTTTACAGTTGAGTTCACTGGGAATCAGATCAAAGATATCCTCCAGATACAGCTTGTTATCCGGGTCATATTTCGCAATATCCTTTTTATACAGCTGAATGATGCTCTGCTGCTCCCTTGCAACCTCCTGCAGATTGTTAGTCGCAAGATATCTGCTCACTGCGGCAGGCATTCCGCCGACGATAAGATACAGGCGGAACAGTTCGATCATTTTTTCGTGAATCAGTGCGTCCACCGCTTTGTCATGGTCAAACGCGTCCCGCAAGGCATCAATTACAGCCTTAGATACCTGATTGGCCCAGGCAAATTCCTCTATATCCAAAGGATACATTTCCATGACGTCCATATATCCCACCGGCACAGAGCGAATATTCTTCAGATCTACGCCCAGCAAAGACCCACTGAGGATATATCGGTAGCTGCCTTCCTCTACCAGAAATTTGACAGCAGTCACGATGTCCGGACATTCCTGCACCTCATCCAGAAAGACCAGTGTTTTTCCCGGGATCAAAGGCTGATTCGCCACGGCAGAAAGACGAAGCAAAAGGCTGCGGCTGTCCATAGCTCCCTGAAAGATCTCTCTGGCCGCGGCGTTCTCTATGAAATTGATCTCCACAAAGGAATCAAAATTCCGCTTGCCCACCTGACGGATGCTGTAGGTCTTCCCAACCTGCCTGGCTCCGGTGACCAGCAGCGCTTTTCGTTCGTCAGTCCTGAAGAAGTCCTCTATCCTGTTTTCAATCTTTCTTGTAATCATTGGAATTTCACCTGCCTTCGATTTTCTACTACTATATTAGCATATTTTGTCCGTTTTTCCAACGGTTATTCGATTTGTTTTGTCCGTTTTTCTAATTTTATCTGGCATCATTTTTATATCTTGCTGGCTGTATTTAAAAAATGTGATTTCGTGCTATTTCACGCTCAGAAAATATTGTAAGTATTGAAAACAGCGAAGAAAAAGAAGGCCGGGGGTTCCGACCTTCTTTGTAGTTTTTGATTCAGTTCAGCTTTGATGGAATCGATTATTTAGCGATTCTGTAAGCCTTGTTGGACCAGTCAGAGTAGTAGGTCTTGCCGTCAACTACCTTGTAAGCTCTGATCTTGTAGTAGTATCTGGTTCCCTTCTTCA
>CALLDR010000126.1 GCA_937997955.1 uncultured Emergencia sp.
TCATCAACGTGGCAGAGCGGTGGAAAAACCTGTTTGAGGAGACGGAGAGTCTGAAGCACGCCTCCCTTTCCACCATCATGCTGGGAATCAGCGAAAGCTCCTATTATGGGTTCATCGCTCCTTTCCTGAAGCAGTTTCTGGAGGGCCATCCAGATATCCGCATCGTGGCCAGCATCTACAACTCCGACCAGATCTACGAGATGCTGGACAATCACATGCTGGACTACGGCATCGTGGCTTACTAGTCCGACCGGCCGGGCATCCGGCGGCAGTGCATCAGCCGTCAAAAGCTGTGCATCATCAGCTACGACACCGATCCTGTCCCTGCGCGGAAGATCTCGCCGGCGGACCTGGACCCGTCAAAGGAGATCCGCTTTACAGGCGGAAATTTCCGCAGCATGAATGACTGGAGAAAGAACTGGTTCGGAGGGAAGCTGGAGAGCCGCCTGGAGCTGAATACGGTGCAGGGCATCGTTCCTTTTCTGGAAGGGACCGATTACTGGGTCGTGTGTACCCTGTCCATGGCCGCTTCCATCGCGAGAAACGTCAGCATCCAGATCTATGAGCTGGAAGACTGTCCTGAGACGTGGGAGCTGTTCTTCCTGAAGAAAGGCGTCGAGGGCGACAGCAAGATCACCGCCGCCGAGGAATTTGAGCAGGAATTGATGGCCTATGTAAAGAACTTTAACGAAGAGGAATTTCTGCCCTATATGACAGAGTCCAGGAAAAATTCATTCTAACATGGAATATTAAATATGATTTTTTACCGTTTTATGCATAATTAAAACGATGGTAAAATCCTCCTAAGAGATATGTACGAAACCAATATTTCAAAGGAGGTTTTTTTATGGGTAAACAGTACATCATGGTTGCTGACGGCAACGAGGCAGCGGCTTATGCGGCCTACGCCTTTTCCGAGATCGCCGCGATCTATCCGATCACGCCGTCTTCGCCTATGGCAGAAAAGACAGACCAGTGGTCGGCATCAGGCAAAAAGAATCTGTTCGGACAGGCGGTTACTCTGGTGGAGATGCAGTCCGAGGCCGGAGCCGCCGGCGCTGTTCACGGCGCTCTGGAAGCCGGTTCTCTGGCCACCACCTTTACGTCATCACAGGGGTTGATGCTGATGATCCCGGCACTTCACCGGATCAGCGGAACCAGACAGCCCGGCGTGCTCCACGTGGCGTCCCGTACTGTAGGAACCCACGCCATGTCCATCTTCGGCGATCACAGCGACGTGATGAACTGCCGTCAGACCGGCTTCGCCCAGCTGTCCTCCGGCAGCGTGCAGGAGACCATGGACCTGGCAGGTATCGCCCATCTGTCCGCGATCAGAAGCCGGGTGCCGTTCATGCACTTTTTCGACGGCTTCCGGACCTCCCACGAGATTCAGAAGATCAGAGCCATTCCTTACGAGGAATTCGACCGCCTGCTGGACCGGGAGGCTCTGGAAAAGTTTCGCAGGGAAGCCCTGAATCCTGACCATCCGACCCTGCGCTGCACCGTGCAGAACCCGGACGTGTACTTCCAGTTCCGGGAGGCCAACAACACGGCCTACGACAACGTGCCGGCGGTGGTGGAAGGCTACATGGAGGAGATCAACCAGATCACAGGGGAAGACTATCATCTGTTCAACTATTACGGGGCGGAGGACGCCGAGCGGGTCATCGTAGCCATGGGATCCGTCAGCGGCGCGGCCAGAGAGACGGTAGAGGCCCTGAACCGGCGCGGTGAGAAGGTCGGCTATATCCAGGTCCACCTGTTTAACCCGTTCTCCCAGGAGCATCTGCTGGCAGCCCTGCCGAAGACCGTGAAGAAGATCGCCGTGCTGGATCGCTGCAAGGAGATGGGCGCGGCGGGAGAACCGCTGTATCTGGCGGTCTGCGCGGCCTTCGCCAACAGAGAAGACCGGCCGTATCTCTGCGGCGGACGTTACGGTCTTTCCTCAAAGGATACCACGCCGGCGCAGATCAAAGCGGTCTTCGACCATCTGCTCTGTGAGCAGCCGGCAGGCGAGTTCACCGTAGGCATCGAAGACGACGTGACCGGCCTGTCTATTCCGGTAGATGAAAGCTTCCGCATCCGAAATGAGGGGACCAAGGCCTGCAAGTTCTGGGGCCTGGGAAGCGACGGCACCGTCGGCGCCAATAAGAATTCCATCAAGATCATCGGCGGAAGCACGGAGATGTACGCCCAGGGCTACTTTGAGTACGATACCAAGAAGTCCTTCGGCATCACCAAAAGCCACCTTCGCTTTGGGAACACGCCGATTTTGTCTACATATCTGGTCAAGGAAGCCGACTTTATCGCATGCCACAACCAGTCCTTCCTGGAAAAATATGATATCGTATCCGAGCTGAAGGACGGCGGCGTTTTCCTGCTCAACAGCCGATGGAGCCCGGAGGAGGCCAACCGGAGCCTGCCTGCGGAGGTAAAGGCGCAGCTGCTGGAAAAGCACGCTAAATTCTATATGGTGGACGCCAACGGCATCGCCGAGGGCCTGGGGCTGGGCAGCAGGATCAGCATGGTGCTGCAGGCGGCTTTCTTCAAGCTGGCCGGGATTCTGCCGGAGGCCGAGGCCATGGAGCAGATGAAGGAGGCGGCCAGAAAGTCTTTTCAGAAGAAGGGTGAGGCCGTAGTCCAGAAAAACCTGCAGGCCATCGACGCTGGAATGGAACAGGTAGTCCGCGTAGAGCTGGACGGGGAGAAAGGCGCGGAGAACGCCAGGGTCGATACAGATCATCTGCCGCCGTTCATCAGAAATATCCTGATGCCGCTCAACGCCCAGAAGGGAGACGATCTGCCGGTGTCCGCCGTCATGGAGTATCAGGACGGCACCATGCCTATGGGGACCACAGCCTACGAAAAGAGAGGCATCGCGTCCCGTCTGCCGGTCTGGGACGCTGACAGCTGCGCCCAGTGCAACCGCTGCTCCTATGTATGTCCTCACGGGGTGATTCGCCCTTATCTGCTGGATGAGGAGGAGAAGAACCGCGCGCCGGAAGGCTTTGTGACGGCAGAGGCCAAAGGGGCGAAGGGCATGTACTTCTCCCTGCAGATCAGCGACATGGACTGCACCGGCTGCGGCAGCTGCGCCGCCGTGTGTCCGAAGAAGGGGACTGCCCTGCGCATGGAAGCCGCGCCGGAGCTGATGGCCGTCAGCCCTCAGTGGGAATATGGCCTGACCATCAAAGAAAAAGACTGTTTCTCTAAGAATACTGTCAAAGGCAGCCAGTTTAAGCAGCCCCTGTGTGAGTTTTCCGGCGCCTGCGCGGGCTGCGGTGAGACGCCTTACGCCAAGCTGCTGACCCAGCTGTACGGAGACAGGATGTACTGGGTCAACGCCACCGGCTGTACCCAGGCCTGGGGCGCGGCGATGCCGTCGGTGCCGTACACGGTCAATGCCGAAGGAAGAGGTCCGGCGTGGAGCAATTCTCTGTTCGAGAACAACGCGGAGTTCGCTCTGGGTATGCTGCTGTCCATGAAACAGCAGAGACAGAAGCTGCGCATGTGGATCGAAGAGCTGGCAAAGGCTGTGCCGTCCCTGTCATGGCCGGTGGAATACTGGCTGGAAACCTTTGACGATGTGGATACCTCTCAGGAGGCATCACGGGTTTTGGCGATGGCGCTGGAGGAAAGGACTCTGACAGGCCGCGGCGGGGAGCTGAAGGAGCAGATTCTGGCGCATCGGGATCAGCTGGCGAGAAAGACCGTGTGGATGTACGGCGGCGACGGCTGGGCTTATGACATCGGTTACGGCGGTTTGGACCATGTGGTGGCGCAGAATGAGGATATCAACATCTTCATCGTGGATACGGAGGTCTATTCCAACACAGGCGGACAGAGCAGCAAAGCCACGCCGCTGGGCGCGGTGGCCCAGTTCCAGAGCGCGGGAAAGAAGACGGCCAAGAAGGATCTTGGAAGGATCCTGATGTCTCAGGGCAACTGCTACGTCGCCAGCGTCGCCATGGGCGCTGACCCGAATCAGCTGCTGAAGGCCATCGACGAGGCAGAGCATTTTCACGGCCCGTCCGTGGTCATCGCCTACGCGCCGTGCATCAATCACGGGCTGAAGATGGGAATGGACCAGGCTCAGGCGGAAATGAAGCGTGCCGTGGATTCCGGTTATTGGTTCCTGTACAGGTATGATCCGGGCAGAGAGAAGGGAAAGCTCAGCCTGGATTCCAAGGAGCCGTCCGTAAGCTATCGTGAGTTTCTGGAAGGGGAAAACCGCTACGCGTCCTTACATAAATCCTTCCCGGAGAACGCGGAGAAGCTGTTCGCCCAGGCGGAACAGGCGTCAAAAGACAGGTACGCAGAACTGGCAAAACTTGCAGGGGAGGGGAAATAATGCTGTTACAGAGCGAATACAACAAAAAGAAGATCAGCGCGGAGAAGGCCGCGCTGCTGGTAGAGAACGGCTGCTGGGTGGATTACGGAATGATCTCACAGATGCCGGTGCTCTTTGACAAGGCCCTGGCGGAGCGCCGCCGGGAGCTGGAGGACGTAAAAATACGGGGCGGACTGCTGATGCGTCCGCTGGCTGTCCTGGAAGCCGATCCGGAAGGCGAGACCTTCCGCTATCACAGCTGGCACCTCAGCGCCATAGAGCGGAAATACGCGGACCGGGGCCTGTGCAGCTACATCCCTATGAACTACAGCAGCCAGCCGAAATACTATCGGGAATTCCTGCATGTGGATATAGCCTGTATTTCCGTCAGTCCTATGGACCGGCACGGATATTTCAGCTTTTCTCTGACCAATTCGGCGGTCTATGCCATTCTGGAAAAGGCCCGCACTGTCATTCTGGAGGTAGATGAGCAGCTGCCGAGAACTTATGGCGGTGAGCACGACTGTATCCATATTTCCCAGGCGGACTACATCATAGAGGGGGAACATGAGCCGTTCCCAATCCTTCCGGCCGCGGCCCCGACCGACGCAGACCAGGCCATAGCGGAGTCCATTTGTTCGCGGATCCGTGACGGCGCGGTGCTGCAGCTGGGCATCGGCGGCACGCCTAACACGGTGGGAAAGCTGATCGCGGACTCAGACGTGAAGGACCTGGGCATGCATACGGAAATGCTGTGCGACGCCTATCTGGATCTGTACCGCTGCGGCAAGCTGACCAACCGGCGGAAAACTCTGAACCGGGGCAAGGGCGTATGGAGTCTCTGTCTGGGCAGCCGGGAGCTGTATGACTGGGTCGGGGAGAATCCCGGTCTCGCCAGCTATCCGGTGGACTACATCAACCTGCCTCAGGTCATCGGCCAGCAGGAAAATATGGTTTCTATCAACAACTGCATCCAGACAGACCTCTTCGGCCAGACCTGCGCGGAGACGGCAGGCTGCCGCCAGATCAGCGGCACCGGCGGACAGCTGGATTTCCAGTACGGGGCATTTCTGTCAAAGGGCGGCCAGTCCTTCCTCTGCATGACGTCCACCTTCCTCGACAAGAAGACCGGGCGTCTCAGCTCCCGCATCGTGCCTTCTCTGGGCGGCGGCAACGTGGTGACCGATCCGCGCAGCCACGCCTATTATCTGGTCACGGAGCAGGGTATGGTCAATCTGGCCGGATGCAGCCTCTGGGAGCGGGCCGAAAAGCTGATCTCTGTGGCCCACCCTGATTTCCGGGAAGAGCTGATATGTGAAGCGGAGAAGATGGGGATCTGGAGACAGAGCAATAAGATAAAGTAGGGAAGAGTGATTATCCGCCTCCTGATAGATGAGCGCTGTCCGGCAGGTCAATTTGCCGGCGGCGTTTTTCTGTCCACAAAGCTATCGCGGCATGAAGAAAGCAGAACCGCCGTGCAGCCTCGCTGAGACTGCCGCAGCGGTTCTTTGCGTTTGGTTATCATTACAGCCGTGCCTTCTAGTCCTAGGAGATAAAAGGATCAAAGGGTGTGAAAAAAGGCGCAGAAGGAGGGGAATACAGCATGATTTTGGGAAGTAATTAAAATAACGATAAAAATTTAATGATAATCATTAAAAAATATTTGACAATCGTTAAGATGTGTGGTATAAAAATATTGGGTTTGGATTTGACAAGTATCGATGCAAATATGAGGAGGAGACGAGATGAAAGAAAATATTTTTAAAACGGACGCTGGTTTACCGGCAAAGAAAACGCTTTCGAGAAGGGTAAACGTACTGATGGGAGCGGCAATTATCTTGACCGGAGTTTGCTCTGCAGCAGGGGTACGCTTTTTTATCGGTGCGGTCAGAGACGATCTATGGAATACGATGGAGCACAATCTGTTTGCATGGAAATCACTGATGTTTTTATGCTTTTTCTGTATTTTTATCGCTCTGGCGAAGATGACCATCGATATGGCTATAGCTGAAAAGCCTTTTTCAAAGACGCTGTCCGCATGCCTTTGGTGTATCGGCGGCCTGTTCCTTGCCGCGTCCGTTCTGTTTCCGCGCCTTTCTGGGTATCAATCTGCCGGTTTTGAGATCTTTTCCAAGGGGAGCTTTGTTCTGATCGACGGCATGGTTCTGGTGCCGGGCATCCTGTTTCTCATACTGGGAAGTCTGATCCAGATCGGTTTTGAGATGCAGAAGGAGATAGAGGAGATACTTTAGGGAGAGAATATGGCGATTATTTTGAGACTTGACAGGGTCATGGCAGACCGGAAGATGTCACTGAATGAATTATCCGCGCAGGTGGGTATTTCCAATGTAAATCTGTCTAATCTGAAGACGGGGAAGGTGAAAGCTATCCGTTTCAGCACCCTGGACGCCATCTGCCGGGTGCTTCAGTGCCAGCCAGGGGATATCATGGAATACGAGGCGGAAGATGACGACGAAAAAACAGCGATTTTGTTATAATTAGCTTGAATAAAAACAGCGATTTTGTTATAATTGGCTTGAATAAAAACAGCGATTTTGGGAATGATAAGAAAATCGAAAGGAAACAACATGTTTAAAAGAAAGATTTATGACAAGCTGCTCGCATGGAAAGAAGAATCCGAAGGGACGAGAGCTTTACTTCTTGAGGGCGCCAGACGTGTTGGAAAGTCAACGATTGTAGAGGAATTCGCCAAAAATGAATATGAAAGCTATATTTTGATCGATTTCGCGGAAGCGTCTAAGGAAATAAAGGAACTGTTTGACGATGTTTCAGATCTGAATTATATTTTTTTGCAGCTGCAGCTTCAGTATCGAACGGATCTTCATGAGCGAAACTCTTTGATCATCTTTGACGAGGTTCAGCTTTGTCCTAAAGCCAGACAGGCAATAAAAGCTTTGGTGAAGGATCATCGCTATGATTATATTGAAACAGGTTCTCTCATCTCTATTAAAAAAAATGTAAAGGATATTCTGATTCCAAGTGAGGAGAGAAAGCTCAGCATGTACCCCATGGATTTTGAGGAGTTTTTATGGGCGGTGGGGGATCAGACGACGATTCCGCTGTTACGCAGGTTATTTGAATTAAGGCAGCCTGTAGGCGACGCAGCTCACCGCAGAATCATGCGGCAGTTTCGCCTGTACATGTTAGTTGGCGGGATGCCGCAGTCTGTAGCGGCATATATTGATACCAATAATTTTAGAAAAGTAGACGAAGTGAAGCGAGATATCCTGAACCTGTACGAAGACGATTTTCGGAAAATCGATTCTACAGGAAGGTTATCACTTCTCTTTGACGCGATACCAGCGCAGTTGAATAAAAACGCGTCCAGATATCAGGTTTCCAGTGTTTTACATGGGGCCAGGGCGGAGATGGTGCTGGATATGATCTCGGAGATGAGGGATTCCAGAACGGTGCTGGTTTCCTATCATGCCAACGATCCTAACGCTGGACTGGCGAGCAACAGGGATCTGGGAAAGTTTAAGCTTTTTCTCGCCGATACAGGTCTGTTTACAACATTGATGTTCAAAGACCGGGATTTTACGGAGAATGTGATCTATGAAAAGCTGTTGAATGATAAGCTGTCGGCGAATCTGGGTTATCTGTATGAAAACGCTGCAGCGCAGACGCTGGCCGCCAATGGGAATGACCTGTATTACTATACGTTTCCCAATGAAGCGACCCGACGAAATTATGAGGTCGATTTTCTCCTGACGAGGAAAAATAAAATCTGTCCCATAGAGGTCAAATCTTCAGGCTACAGAACCCATGGATCACTGGATGCGTTTTGCCAAAAGTACTCGAGCAGAATATCAGATAAATATCTGGTATTTACAAAAGACATGAGAAAGGATCAAGATGTGATCTGTCTGCCGGCCTACATGGCCATGTTTTTGTAGGAGCGCAGATTTTTGATATTTTCGGTGTGAATTGTTTGACAGTCTAAAAATAAAGTGTTACTCTATTATTATAAAACTTCAAGGAATACTTATGAGTTTTGAATTAGTTGTAGGTGATAATAGTTTTAGGGGTAACGGATGCAGCTTATTGATGACGTGGTTGAGATTTTGAAAATTCAGGAAATGGTGAACAATGGAGTGACAAAGCCTTTTCGATGCCAAAGTCTTCAGGGTGATGAAGCGATTGTAAAGCTTGAAAGGAATCCTTTTGGTGCGACCGTATTAATCAATGAATTGATTGGACATTATATTGCGGATTTGATTGGGACAACAATTCCGCCATATGGGATATGTCATATTGGAGAAGATGCAATTGGCATAGATGAGTTTTTTGAAGATGATTTTTCTGAAAGCGATTTTATCGGATATGGATTTTATTCTGCATTTATTGCTAATACAATTCCTCTGGTTGAGCTGGTATTGCATACGATAGCAAATTGTGATGTTAATAAAATTATATTGCTTGATTGTATTCTAAACAATGGTGACAGGCACAATGGAAATTTGTTGATTAGAATGACTAATGAGCCAAACTTATATACTATAGATTTTAGCCACATCATTTCCAAAGATATACCTTGGAACGAAGATAGAAAAAAACAACTGTTTGAGGGAGATGATCTTTCAATGAGTTTTCTAAAGGATAACGAAGAGGTTTATAGTATTCTTTTTCGGCACAGATCATTCAGCGCGGATCATTTAAGGAAAGAAGCAGACGATATAAAGCAGATAATATTAGAATCGGATTTGGAAAAGATATTAGATGTGATTCCGAGTACTTGGAATCATGGGAACTGCGAACATCTGGCCGCAGAAATTATAAAATATATTAAAAAACGCGCAAATAAATTGGAAGTATTATGCGAGAATATTCTTGAAGGGAGGAATGCTGTATGAGAAAAGTGATGAAATATGCGGTTCTTAGATATTCCCCTTCAAAGATTGCTGGAGAAGCAATTAACTTGGGTATTATCTTTGTTTCTGAAGATGGAGAAGAAAGAGCTTTTGCACATATTCAAAAGTGGAATCGATTAAGGCATTTTGACGATGAAGTAAATGTTGATTTGGTAAAATTGTTGATTGAGCAGATGAAAGAAGATGTTGAAGGAACGCTTTTGAACCAAGGAAAGGCTTTTTCCCTTGAAAAGTACATTAGAAACTATGTAAATGAGTTTTCATTCAGCCAAATTGAACGCATTCCTTATCAATCGTTCCATGAGACAAAGGAGCAGATTCAAAAACTGTATCTGAAATTTGATTATGATAAGAAAGCAAGATTAAATAAGGATGAGGAGAAGGCAATTATAGAAGATGTTATTCGGGGAAGCGGACTTTCATTTAAACGCAGGGTGACTGTAACAGATGAACTGACAGACTCGTTGGTTTATGACTACATGATTGGTGATTACGGGATTAAGTTTTTGAATTTTGACAATAAAAATTTGTCAAGAATGATGCAGACGGTAAGATCATGGGCGTGGATTTGTGCAAATTCACAGAAGGTTTGTCCTGTGATTATTTTGAATTATACGGGAGAAGCAGAAGGAAAATCGTATGCGCAGATGGCATCTGTCTGCAGAATACTGCGAGCCGCTTCAAAGCATGTATATAATGTAGAGGAAGGAATAGGATTTCTCAATCGATTACAAGATGAAGTTACAATGTCATAAAAATAAAGCAGGACGGCGGGCCTATGGGCCAGCGCCGTCCTGTTCACTTTACTGGAAATCTTTTAACTGAACTTTATCAGCTGACAGGAAAGGGATTATCCCTCGATCTCGTTTATCAGGTTGACCATTTCGATGGCGCCCAGGGCGCAGTCGTAGCCTTTGTTGCCGGCCTTTGTTCCGGCTCTTTCGATGGCCTGCTCGATGTTGTCCGTGGTCAGGACGCCGAACATGACGGGAATGTCAGCGGCCAGAGAAACGGTGGCGATGCCCTTTGATACTTCAGCGCAGACGTAGTCGTAGTGGGAGGTAGTTCCGCGGATGACAGCGCCCAGGCAGATGACAGCGTCATACTTTCCGCTCTTTGCCATCTTCTGCGCGACCAGAGGGATCTCAAAAGCGCCCGGGCACCATGCCACCTCGATGTTTTCTTCCTTGACGTCGTGGCGGGTCAGGCCGTCTATCGCGCCGCCCAGCAGCTTGGATACGATGAACTCGTTGAATCTGGCGCAGACGATGCCGACTTTGATCTCTTTTGATACTAATTTTCCTTCATATACTTTCATTTTTGTTCTCCTTTGCTTAGCTGTTTATCATTTAATATTTATATATATTGTTTTCAAAAATATGATTCGATTATAAAAATTACAATTTGATTCTATTTGTAATCTAAGATATGACCCATCTTTTCCTGCTTTGTCTTCAGGTAGAAGATGTCGTGGGTATTGGCCGGCATTTGGATCGGCACCCGCTCGATGATCTCCATGCCGAACTCCGACAGCTCGTAGACCTTTTGCGGGTTGTTGGTCAGAAGGCGCAGGGTCTTTGCGCCCAAGTCGCCCAGGATCTGCGCGCCGATGTAGTACTCTCTCAGGTCGCCGTCAAAGCCCAGGGCGATGTTGGCTTCCAGGGTGTCCATGCCCTGATCCTGCAGTTCATAGGCCTTCAGCTTGTTGATCAGGCCGATGCCCCGTCCTTCCTGACGCATGTAGAGCAGCACGCCCCGTCCTTCCTTTTCGATCTGCGTCATGGCAGACTGCAGCTGCTGGCCGCAGTCGCACTTTGATGAACCAAAGGCATCGCCGGTCAGGCACTCGGAGTGGACGCGGCAGAGCAGGTTCTCACCGTCGCCGATGTCGCCTTTGAGCAGAGCTACGTGATGCTCGCCGTTGAGACGGTTGACATAGCCGTAAGCGACGAAGTCTCCGTATTTGGTCGGCAGTTTGGTTTTGGCCACGCATTCAACCAGCTTGTCGTGGCGCTTTCTGTATTCCTGGAGGGATTTAATGCTGATGAACTTGATGCCGTGCTTGGCAGCCAGCTCTTTCAGCTCCGGTGTGCGCATCATGGTGCCGTCCTCCCGCATGATCTCGCAGCAAAGGCCGCACTGCGGCAGGCCGGCCAGCCGCATCAGGTCCACCGTGGCTTCTGTATGGCCGTTGCGTTCCAGTACGCCGCCCGGTTTGGCCAGAAGCGGGAACATGTGGCCGGGGCGCCGGAAATCCTCAGGCCTGACGCCTTCTTCCACGCACTTTCGCGCGGTATATCCCCGCTCTTCAGCGGAGATGCCGGTGGTGGTGTCCACGTGGTCGATGGAGACCGTAAAGGCGGTGCAGTGGTTGTCTGTATTTTCTTCTACCATCTGAGGCAGGTGGAGACGTTTGCAGATTTCATCGTTCATAGGCATGCAGATCAGGCCTTTGCCGTGAACCGCCATAAAGTTGACGTTCTCTGTGGTGGCGTGAAGGGCGCTGCATATGAAATCTCCTTCATTTTCTCTGTCCGGGTCGTCGGTGCAGAGGATAAGCTTTCCCTGGCGAAGGTCTTCCAGGGCTTCTTCAATGGTGCTGAATTTGAATTCTTCTTTCATGACAATACTTCCTTTCTGTTAAAATCCGTCTTTAGAATCCGTTTTCTATCAAAAATTCTCTCGTCAGAGTGGATTGCTTCGTTTCGCTTGCCGGCTGGCCGGGCCCTTCGGCGTCAAAGGTCAGCAGGCGCTCTACGTATTTGCCGATGCAGTCGTTCTCCAGGTTGACCGTGTCTCCCGGTTTTTTCTCCGCCAGAATGGTCTCTGACAGGGTGTGGGGAATGATGGACACGCTGAAGCTGTCCTGGGCCACCTTTGCCACGGTCAGGCTGATGCCGTCGATGGCGATGGATCCCTTTTCTATGATGTAGCGGAGAAGGCCGCTGCCGCAGCCTATGGTATACCAGACCGCGTTTTCATCTCTTTCCAGCTTCCGGACTGTGCCGGTGCCGTCGATGTGGCCGCTGACGATGTGGCCGCCGAATCTGCCGCCTGCCGCCATGGCCCGCTCCAGATTGACGTGGCTGCCGGCCTTGAGGGCGCCCAGCGAGGACCGACTCAAGGTCTCGTGCATCACGTCAGCGGTAAAGCCGCTGCCAGTCAGGGCAGTCGCTGTCAGGCAGACGCCGTTGACCGCGATGCTGTCCCCGATTTTTACATCTTCCAAAATCTCTTTGCAGCCGATTTCTATGGAAGCGGAAACGCTGCCTTTTCGAATGGATCTGACCGTTCCTATTTCTTCGATGATGCCTGTAAACATGGCTTCACCTCGCTTTCTATGAGTATATCTTCTCCCAAATGCCTGATTTGGAGATTTTCCAAAGTCACGGCCTGAGAAGGAAATTCCACGCCGCTTCCGGCCACAGGTGTCTTAGCGTCAGCGCCGCCGAAGAGCTTTGGCGCGATATAAGCCTGGACCCTGGTGACGATGCCGGCCTCTAAGGCGGACCAGTTCAGCTGGCCGCCGCCTTCGAGAAGGATGCTGTCAATGCTCTGCTCCGCCAGCTTCTTCATCAGCTCTCTCAGATCCAGATGGCCTTCTGTATTTTTTCCAACTGTCACGATCTCACAGCCCGCGTCCAGATAGGGCTGCTGTCTGTCTCTGTCCGGGCAGCTGCAGGCGATGATGGTCCGGGCTTCATCTGTGGTGGTGACGACCTTGGCGTCCAGCGGCGTCCTGAGATGAGTGTCGCAGATGATGCGGACGGGATTTTTCCCGCCGGTGTGTTCCATATGCTGACTGCCGCTCTGTTCCTGGCACTGTTCCGCGCGCTGGCCGCCGCTGGGTGCGGCTGGCTGTCCGCCGTGGAGTTTCGCGATTTGTTCATCTTCCAATCGGCAGGTCAGCATGGGGTCGTCTTTGATGACCGTCCCGACGCCGGCCATGATGCCGGTGAGGCGGTGTCTGTCCCAGTGGACGTTGGCTCTGGCCGTTTCTCCTGTGATCCATTTGGAATTGCCTGCCCAGGTGGCGATCTTGCCGTCCATGGTCATGGCGTATTTCAGTACCACGTAGGGAAGACCGGTGGTGATATAGTGGAAGAACACGGGATTGAGGGCGTCACATTCCTCTCTCATGAAGTCTTCCGTCACCTGGATTCCGGCCTTTCGCAGGATCCGCGCGCCTTTGCCGCTGACCAGGGGATTGGGGTCTCTGGAACCGATGATGACTTTTGCCAGCTTGTTTTCTATGATGGCCTCTGTGCAGGGCGGGGTTTTGCCGTAGTGACAGCATGGCTCCAGGGTGACGTAGATGGCCGCGCCTTCCGGATCGTTGCCCCGTTTGCGGCAGTCGGCCAGAGCGTTGCGCTCCGCGTGGAACTGGCCGCATCTCTCGTGATAGCCCGCGCCGATGATCTGTCCGTCCTTTACGATGACCGCGCCTACCATAGGGTTGGGGCTGGTATAGCCTGCGCCTCTGGCCGCCAGTTCAATGGCCATTTCCATGTATTTTGAATCTGTCATGAATTGCTCCTTTTCTCTCTGAAATCGGGCCGGACGCCGAAAGCTTCCGGCCGGCAGGGCCGGGTGTGCCGTAGATTCCTGCCAATCCAGCTTCGTGCTTTGCGCTCGCTTTCTTGGGGAATCCTCGCATTTGACCTACCTGCAATTCGGCCGTCGCTCCGCTCGTCCTCATTGGGTTAGGTCATGCCGTAGATTCCTGCCAATCCAGCTTCGTGCTTTGCGCTCGCTTTCTTGGGGAATCCTCGCATTTGACCTACCTGCAATTCGGCCGTCGCTCCGCTCGCCCTCATTGGGTTAGGTCATAAAAACAGCCCTGAAACGATACGCTTCAGGGCTGGAAAAATTACAAGGATTTTCGCTTTGCCTGTTTATCCATCTGCCTTTCTGTCTTGGAACAAAAAAGCTCTGGAATAAAGAATTCCAGAGCAAACAGCAAACAAAACAAAAACTTGCATGTATCTTCTTCCATCCAGACTATACTGTCGGTTTTGGAATTTCACCAAATCAACGCACCTGCGCTCGCGGACTTTACCGCCGGTCGGGAATTACGCCCTGCCCTGAAGATCGTTTTATGAACTTTTCAACTACGCCTATTGTATACCCGCCAGTGTTGTTTGTCAAACACTTTTATCGTTTTTTCTTTTATGAACGGAAGATGATCATGTCTTCTCCGATTTTGACGATGGATTCCCAGGGAAGCTGAAAGGTTTCGTGAAAGGAGCCGAAACGTCCTTTTCCCTGGAAATCCGGGACCAGAAGGGCTTTGATCTTGCCCGTGTGCTGGTCAAAGAGGATTTCCGCGTCCCAGAAAGCGCCGTGGCGGCTGCCCTTTGTCAGATCGACGATTTCCTTGTCTCCGATTTCGCTTAACAGCATAATTGACACATCCTTTGCAAATAATATTGTTACTTTTAATTTACGATGAAAGGACAGAAGTTATGAGTGAAGAGAAAGAAAAGAATGTAGAAAAGACAGAATCGCCGGACCTGATCAAGGAGCTGGGGCTTCTGGCAAACGGTACGACGTTTCAGAGCGATTACCAATATATCAATATCATCGGCTGCATTGAAGGGCATACGATTCTGCCCAGCGACAACAAGGCGACCAAGTACGAGCATCTGATACCACAGCTGGTGGCGGTCCAGGAAAATCCGGACATCAAAGGGCTTTTGCTGATTCTGAACACCGTGGGAGGAGATGTGGAGGCGGGCCTGGCGCTGGCGGAGCTGATCGCCTCTATATCAAAGCCTACGGTGACGCTGGTGATCGGCGGCGGCCACAGCATCGGCATTCCCTTGGCAGTATCGGGGGACTATTCCTTTGTCGCGCAGACGGCCACCATGACCATGCATCCTATCCGGACCAGCGGCACTCTGATCACGGCGGACGCCACCTTTGAGTATATGAGAAAGACCCAGGAACGGGTTGTGGATTTTATCGTCGCCCATTCTCACGCGTCCAAGATCGATGTGGAGAACAAAATGAATCAGACCGGCAATATGTCCAACGACGTGGGTACCGTGCTGTTTGGGCCTGACGCCGTTGATATGGGATTGATTGATGAAATTGGAGGACTGAGCCAGGCTTTGGAAAAATTAAAAAAATTAGCAAATAGATAAAAAGTGAAAAATAATGGTTGACATAAATTAGCAAAAATGATATGCTGTTTCCACAGAGAAAGGAGGTAGAATATGGAAACGGTGAAAATCGGCATCTTCATGGAGGACCGGCTCTTTGCCAAAGCCCTGGCAGTGGGTTTGGCGCGGGAATGCAGGTCCATGGCTTTTCGGATCCTGGACAGGGAAGAAGATGGAAAGGATATGGATCTGGTTCTCGCTGAAGATCCGTGCGCAGGTCCCAATGTGGTGCGGCTGGTGCGGGACAGCAGTGAGACGCGCCTTGACGAGCCGCCGTACAGTCTCTACAGGTATCTGGAGAGCCAAAACATGGTCAAAGACCTGATCCGGATCTATTTTGAAATGACCGGCAGGGTGATTCTCCACAGAGGAAGCAGAAAGTGCCAGCTGATATGTTTTGTCTCAGGCGGAGGAGGCTGGGGTGTTACGTCCACGGCGATCTCCGTCTGCCGCGCTCTGATGCGGCTCTACGGCTGCAGATGCCTGTATCTGAACCTCTGTCCCATCGACGACTCTAAGAAGTACCTGTCCGGTCAGGGAAATACCAATTTGCTGAAGCTGCTGTATTATCTGCAGCAGGACAGGACATTTCCTCTGGAGGGATTCATAACGGGCGATGAGGAGCTGGATTACGTGGATACGCGGGTTTTCAACCATTCCTGCGATGAGATGGACATGGAGATCATGGGGCGGCTTTTGGAGAAGGCGGAGGCTTTGGGCAGGTATGACTTTGTCGCTGTCGACATGGGAAATCATCTGAGCCGCCGGAACCGGCAGATTCTGAGCCATGCGGATATTGTGGCGGAGCTTCTGCACGGCAGTCTCCTGGGAAACGGGAAATACTTTTCCTCGATTGCCCGGGAAATAGAGAGGCTGGCGGAGCACAGCCGGCTGATCCGGATCGAAACCTTTTTTGCCGGCTGGCAGGAGGAGCTGGACGATGACGTCCTTGCCATTTCAGAGGACAGAGAGCTCTTCAGGGCAGATGGGGAGCAGTGTCGCGCCCTAGAGCTTTCTAAGAATTACGGCTTGGAAATCAGCGCTGTGGCCAGGCGGATCATGGAGGAGCAGAGTCATGGAGAAACTTGAGCGGGAGCTTCTGCAGGAGCAGATCAGCAGGGCCAGGAGCGAGATATTGAAATATCCTGAAGGTATGGATGGGGAGACGGCGATGGAGATCATAGAAAACATCGTCATGGACAGCGGCGCTGACCTCGGCCTTGACGGATACAGTGAAGCTGTGCGGCGGGTCTACGCTCATACGAGAAGCCGTCTGGGCATGCTTGAACCTTACATAGAACGGGATTCCATCAACGAGATCATGATCAACGGGAAGGATCATATTTTTCTGGAGGACGGCGGTTCCATGAGGCAGCTCTGGGGACTGTTCGACACGGAAGAAGAGCTGGAAGAGATCATTCGGAATATCGCGGCCGGGGTTCATCGGGAAATCAACGAGATGCATCCGATTCTGGACGCCAGGCTGCCGGATGGCTCCCGGGTCAACGCGGTGTACGGGAACATAGCTGCCAGCGGTCCGGTGTTGACCATTCGTAAATTTTCCAAGGACAGGATCACCATCGAGCAGATGGTGGCGGGCGGGACGCTGACGGCGGAGTGCGCCGCTTATCTTCGGACATTAGTTCGCAGCGGCTATAATATTTTCGTCAGCGGCGGCACATCGTCGGGAAAGACGACCTTTCTCAACGCGCTGTCCGATTTCATTCCGCCGGACGAGCGGGTTATCGTCATCGAGGACTCCAGGGAACTGCAGCTGTCAGGGATCAGCAACCTGGTCCAGCTGGAATGTCATAACGCCAACTCTATGGGCCAGGGGCAGGTATCCATGGAAATGCTGATCAAGACCAGCCTGCGGATGCGGCCTGACCGCATCATCGTCGGGGAGGTCAGAGGCAGAGAGGTTGCCGACATGCTGCAGGCCATGAACACCGGCCATGACGGGTCCATGAGCACGGGGCACGGCAATTCGGTCAGCGGCATGCTGCGCAGGCTGGAAGCCATGTATCTGATGAGTGCGCAGATACCCATGGACGCCATACGGGCTCAGATTGTAGAGGGGATCGACGTGATGATCCACCTGGGAAGGCTGGCCGACGGCAGCCGGCGGGTGTTGGAAATCCAGGAGCTGGTGGACTTTGAGAACGGAAAATACGTTTTAAATCCGCTGTTCTGCCTGGACGGGGACCGGAAGCTGGTATCTACGGGCCATGATCTGATCAACCGAAGCCGGCTGATACTGAAGGGGTGTGAGCTGAATGGGTGATTACCGGACCTATGAGATGAAGCCAGGTGAAACCCTCTGTTTCTTCGTGTGTCTGGCGGGCGCGCTGCTGGCCTTCGGATATCTGTTTTACGGCAATCTGTTTCTGGCGGTCCTGACGCCGTTTATTTGGAAAAAGTCAAAGAGCCTCTACTGCGGCTATCGGGCGGAGAAACGGAGAAATCAGCTGCTGCTTCAGTTTCGGGATTTTCTGTACAGCCTGTCCGGCTCCTTCGCGGCGGGACGCCATATGGAGGAGGCCCTGGAAGAGGCAGGGCGGAACCTGGCCGACATCTATGGAGGCTCTATGATGGAGCGGGAGATTCACGAGATGATCTGCAGGATACGGGAGACAGGACAGTCCGAGCTGGAAGCGGTGGAAGCCTTCGCGGTTCGCAGCGGGCTGCCCGACGCGGAGGATTTTGCTGAGGTCTTCGGCGCGTGCAGGAAGACCGGCGGCGATATGGTGGCGGCGGTCAACAAAGCGGCGGCAGTCATCGGTGAAAAAATCAGCGTTGAGCAGGAGATCAGGACCATGGTATCGCAGAAAAAGCTGGAAGGAAGGATCATCACGGCCATGCCGCTTTTGGTCATTCTGTTTCTGCAGACCGCATCGCCAGAATATCTGTCTGTCATGTATACGACCCTGGCAGGGAGGATTCTGATGAGCGTAGCCGTGGCTGCCATCGTGGGCGCCGGCATTATGATAGAAAGGATCACACGGATCGATATATGAGAACGAAGCATGAAAAGTATGAGATCAAAGGGTTTCTGGCAAAACAGCTGCGTCCTTTCTGGCAGTTTTGTCTGGAAAAGAGATGGACGGTGTGTCTTCTGGCGTCGGCGGTGTTGGCGCTGACAGCCCTGCAGATCGCCAGCAGCAGACCGGCGGAAAAGGTCTGCGTCAAAGATGAAACAGGCCGGCTCATAGAGCTGCGTCTTGGGGAGGGAGGTTCCTCTGTGTCGGTGCCGCTGACGGCAGAAGCGCAGAGAGATGGGGAGACGGTAAGGGCAGAGGTTCTGCTGACTTTGCGCCAAACAGATCAAAACGGTCAAATGGAAGATGGTGAGGCATCGGGCGAGACAGCGGGAACTGAAAAGGAACTGGCGCGGGAGCTTGCCGACGTCCTGGCGGACCTGTCTGACGGAGAAGCGGAGATAACGCTGCCGGCGCAGCTGGCGGACGGTACTCTGATCTCATGGTCCCAGGACCGGGAACTGGGTTCCTATCTGGCTGTGCTGCTGATCCTGCCGCTGGGCATGATATTTCTGTATCGGGATCGGCAGCAGAAGGAGAAAACGGCGCGAAAGCGTCAGGCCGATCAGATCCGCAAAGGCCTGCCGGGGTTTCACGATCAGCTTTTACTGCTGCTTTCCAGCGGCCTGATCTTTCACGATGCCTTTGGGCGCATCGCGGAAGGCTGCCGCAGACGGCAGGAGCAGGACGCGCTGCAGAGGCTGATCGTAGAAGCGGAAACGGCCTGCCAGGAGACTGGATCGAGCCTGGTCACCGTGCTTGCGGAAAGCGCCAGAGCGGTCGGTGTGCGGGAATTTTCCCGCATGGTAAGGATCATTTCTGAAAATCAGAGCAAGGGGGTGGATCTGAGGGAAAAACTGGAGTCGGAAAGCGAGATCCTCTGGAACCAGCGAAAGAAGCTGGCGGAGGAACGGGGAAAGGCGGCGGAGACGAAGCTGTCGTTTCCTCTGGCAATTCTGCTGGTGGTGCTGATCGTGATCACCGCGTCACCGGCAATTCTGGATATGTGAGGTGAGACGGATATGATAAGAACGCTGAGAAGCAAGAAAGGCATGGAGATGGTGCAGGTGGCGATTCTGATCGCCCTGGCTGTAGCCATCGGTCTGATCTTCAAGACGGAGATCACGGAATTTGTCAACAATACCTTTAAGGATCTGAACGGATGAGAAACAAGCGGGGTGATGAATTTGTGGAGGCCGCCATGGTACTGCCGGTACTGATCCTGACCATCCTCAGTATGATCCTGCTGATGCTGTTTTTCTTCACCTGTCTGAAAAACCAGACTTCCATGCATCAGAGGATGCTGGATTACAGCGCGGACAGCGGGAAGACCTTTCAGCTGCATAAGGACCATACGGAGACCAGCAGGCGCTCGCGGGGAATCACGGCCATGCTGCTTCACAAGGATATGGAGGGAAGGCTATACGTCATCAACGAGGCGGATTTCATCAGGGCAGGTGATCTGTTTGATCTGGAATGACCGCAGCAGGAAGGGCTCTGTGACCGTATTCGTGTGTCTCTTCTTTCTGACCATGGTATCCATGATCTTCGCGTTTATAGACGCTTCCAGAAGGACGGCAGTGAACAGCTCCGCGGAAGCGCTGTGCAGCCTTTGGACGGAATCTGTACTGGCAGAATATGATCTGAATCTGCAGAGGCGGTATAACGTGTTTGGATTTTACGGATATCCGAAGGACGTGACAGACAAGCTGGACTACTACGCGGAAGGCTCTTTCCGGGACAAGAAGTACATAGAATACGGCGGCAGCAGCTGCAGTCTCTACGACTACGCGCTCACGGACGTGGATCTTCTCAGTGAACAGCTGGTGAAGGCGGGAAAGCTGGCATTTACGGAAAAGTTCATAAAGCCGGACAAGGAGGTTGTAAGCGTGGAGCGCGCCGGAACCCAGGACGAAGACGGCGGCGGAGGACGGAAACTCTTTGATGATCTGCCTTCAGAGGGCAGCGACAAAGGCTATTCTCTCGCGGCGGTCACGGAGGCCATTTCCGGTCTGTCCTCTCTTGGAGACGTGGTCAGAGCGGGCAGCGACAGCTACTTTGTCGAACAGTACATCTTTGCGTATTTTAAGGATGCCAGCGACGGAAAGGACCTGGGGGAGACGTATTTTTCGCAGGAGATCGAGTATATCATCTGCGGTAAAAAGTCGGACAGCGCCAACGGACGCAGCATCCGCAATAAGATCGTGGCGCTCCGTGAGGGAACCAATTATCTGTGCATCAGCACATCTCCCTCTATGCGCGCCCAGGTTATGGCGGCTGCTCAGCTGCTGACACCGGGTCCCGCCGCGGCCGTAACGGAAAAGGCATTGACGGCGGCCTGGGCTCTGGCGGAGAGTGTCAACGATTACAAGCTGCTGATGGCCGGGCACCGGATTCCGCTGGTGAAAACGGAGCGTTTCTGGGCGACGGATCTGGACTCCGTCGTGGCCAATCAGGAGCAGGGCTGCATTTTTACGGGTATCGATGAGGGTGAGGATTACAGCGATTATCTGCGCCTTTTTACATACACCATGGACAGCAGGGTACGTATCCTTCGGATCATGGATCTGATCCAGATCAACATGCGGTATCTGTATTATGACAGCTTTCTCCTGCGGGAATACAACGGCGGCGTCAGATTTGTCATGAAAGTGAACGGCGTAGATCATGAAATGGTTAAGAAATACTAGAGGCGGCAGCTATCTTGTGGAGGCTGTGATCATCGTTCCGGTTTTCATCATATCGGTGCTGATGCTGATCACCATCATTCCCATTATGGCCGGCTGTGAAAACGTGACCTTTTCCGTATGCGACGAACTGCACGGAGAGTCTGTCAAATCGGCTTTCCGCCAGAATCCTGCCGCTTTGCCCGTGGTTCTGCAGAGCAGAGTCAAGTCGGAGAACAGCAGAATGGATTCGTTTCACATCCGGTTTTACCGGTATCTGTACGCGGAAGAGGATATTGAGGATCTGCTGCAGGTAGATGTGCGGGCGGTCTTTTCTGAGAAGAATCCTATCGGAATACTCAGCGCCGTGACCTTTGACGGACGTGTCAGGGCCAGAGCGTTTACGGGGAAGCTGCACAAATACCCGCCCGGCTCTTCCGGGAATGAGGAAGAAGATGAGCGCATCGTATATATCTTTCCGGAATGGGGAACGAAGTACCACGGCAAGCAGTGCACCTATGTGAAGGCGTCCTGCCAGATGGTCTACTTATCGCAGAACATCAAAGGGAGCTACACACCGTGTAAATTATGTGATGCCCAGTCGGCCCGACTCGGTAGCCCTGTGTTCTGCTTTCAGGAAAGCGGCAGGGCCTATCACACGGCGGACTGCAGGATCGTGGAACGGTATTACGTGGAGATCGAAAAAGGAAAGGCTGAGGAACAGGGCTATACGCCCTGCAGCAAGTGCGGAGGAGGCCAGTGATGAACGGACAGCTTGAGATTACCTATGAAAGAGGGGCGCTGCCCGGCTATGTGAGGGATATCCTGACTGCGGGAGCCAGCCGGCTGTTTCTGCCAGTTGGCTTCGTGGAAGACGGCGGTCTCCTGTCCGGACACTTCAGGACGGAGGGCTATCGAAGGCTTTCCTCTGTGGCGTCCGCCGGAACAGGAGAGCTTCTCGGCATCGTGCTGGCCATTCTTCACGGCGTCTGGCAGACGGAGCGGATTTACCTGTTTTCGGAGCTGTATGAGATCAGGAACGATTGTATCTATGTGGAGCCGGACTTCCGGGACGTGCGTCTGGCGTTTATTCCGGCGGCGGAAGAGACGCCGCTGACGGACAAGCTGACCGTGCTGCTGCAGTCCATGAGGGGACTGGTCAGCAGGGAAGGCTATGGTTACATAGATAAGGCGGCTGCCTTTCTTCAGGAGGACTGGGGATACAGAGCCCTGATCCACCGGCTGGAGGAGCTGCGCAGAGAAGTGTACCTGTGCAGTGTAAAGTAGCCGCGGGGAGCGGCGGACTGTGGTGGACTGTAAAGAATAGTAAAGGGACAGTAAAGGACAGCAAGGCCCTCCGGGAACGGAAAAAGGACAACTTAAGGACAACTTAATATTGGCAAGTTTGCTGGCAGGGCCGCGCGGAAGCGCGGCCCTGCGGCCGTTGGGACTCTGCGGGTGCTGCGGTTCCGCGTCTGCCGCTGGTGAGGACAGGGCGGGATGCGGCGGGAGGAAATCTCCCATGTCTATTTCCTCTTTTCACGCATATGATGAAGTAACGGGCTTTTGTCCAGGCCTTCCGCCGGCGGCCCCGCGGCAGACGCAGGGGCCGCCGGCACTGGATCGAGGCGGGCAGAAGCAGGCGGCAGCAGGAAAACGAGAGTGAAAAGGGAGGCACAGGCGTGAACAGGAGGAAGATCAGAAAATATCGCAGCTCCAGAAAAAATTCCGGGGTGAAATTTATAGGTATTCTTGGTATAATGGTGATGGCGGTAATATGCGGCTATATGACAGCGCGCTTTATTATCGCGCCGCTGCTGGGCTATGACACGGAGGTTCTGAAGCTGGACTTTCCATCAAAGCTGACCAGTTTTCTGGACAGGGGAGAGACAGATGAATCGGACAGCGGCGCTGACAGTGATGACTCTGACAGTGATGAGGCAGACAGCGGCGACAGTGATGAGGACAGCGGCGGGGACGACGCAGAGGAATCAGATGATGAGAATGCTGATGACGCTGATAAAACAGCTTCCGGCGAGGGGACCGCGGAGAGCGACAGCGGCTACGCGCTGCAGTTCGGTCTCTTTACCACGAAGGACAGGGCCCAGGAACTGGTGGACGATCTGGATGCCGATGGCGTCGATGCGCAGATCCGGGAAATCGATGGAAAATACAAGGTGATCAGCCCGCTGGTGGACACCAAGGATGAAGCCGTGGAGATGCTGAAGGACACCAAGACAGACCGGGTGAAAGACGTATTCATCACTGTGGTAGAGTGACGCAGACGCAGCAGCGCGACGCAGATGAGACAGCGCGACGCAGACGAGGCAAAGCGATGCAGATGAGACTGTGGGAATAAACACAAGAAGTGATAACAAACGCAAAAATAAAAACAGAAGAAGAAACGAGGCATATTTTATGATACCATTATCGACACGGATGCGGCCCGACAGTTTGGAAGACTTTGTGGGACAAGAGCATTTCATGTATCCCGGGTCGCTCCTTTACAATGCCATAAAGAATAAAACCTTCGATTCAGCGATTTTCTTCGGACCGTCCGGAACCGGAAAAACCACCCTGGCCAGGATCATCGCCAAGGAGATGGACAGCAGCTTTACGGAGATCAACGCGTCCACCACCGGCACCAAGGAGCTGAAGGAGCTGATCGAAAGCGCCAAGCTGCGGTTTTACGGACTGGAGAACAGAACCACCTACGTGTATATCGATGAGTTCCACCGATGGAACAAGCTTCAGCAGGATTCCCTGCTGAAGGCTTTGGAAGAGGGCGTGATCCGGTTTATCGGCAGCACCACGGAAAATCCTTACTTTGCCATCAACAATGCGGTGCTGAGCCGGGTCCGCAACATATACGAGTTCAAAAGGCTGGCGCCCTCCCAGATTAAAATGCTTCTGCTGCGGGCGCTGACCGACAGAGATAAGGGCTTTGGCAATCTGGAAGTTCAGTATGAGGACGAGGCCCTGGAGCTGCTGGCGGACTTCTCCAATGGTGACGGACGGGTGTCCCTGGACACCCTGGGCTTCATCGTGGAAAACCTGGATCTGTCAAAGGCCATCACCAAAGAAATGGTGGCGGAGGCCATGCAGCGTAAGATCGGCTTTTACGATAAGGGTGACGACCGGTACAACCTTTTGTCGGCTCTGCAGAAGTCCATCCGCGGCAGTGATCCCGATGCTGCCGTGCATTATCTGGCGCGCCTGGTGGACGGCGGCGCGGACCTGCAGATGATCGGACGGCGCCTTCTGGTCATAGCCAGCGAGGACATCGGCATGGCTTATCCGTCCGCCATTTCCATCGTCACCTCCTGCGTGCAGGCAGCTTTGATGGTGGGATATCCGGAGGCCGTGATCAACCTGAGCCAGGCCGTGATTTTGCTGGCGGCGTCGCCCAAGTCCAACGCCGCGTTTATGGCTTACGAGGCGGCGCTTTCCGACTTGAAGAGCAGGCAGATCGACGACGTGCCGGCCCATCTCAAGGACGCTCATTACAAAGGCGCGAAGGATCTGGGACTGGGCCTGGAATACAAATATCCCCATGCCTACGGCGGATATGTGCAGCAGCAGTATCTGCCGGACAACCTGTATCAGGAGGGCGTGCGCTATTACAAGCCGACGGCCAACGGCTCCGAAGGCTCATTTAAAAAATTTTTAGAAGGATTGGAAGAACGATATGGCAGAAATCATCAGGGCTGAACACGCGGGCTTCTGCTTCGGCGTGAAGCAGGCCATGGACAGGACACAGCAGCAGATCGATCAAAGGGTGTCCGGCAGACGCATCTTCACCTGCGGACCTTTGATCCATAACCGCCGGGTCACAGACGACCTGGAGCGGCAGGGCGTGACCATCATAGAACAGCTGTCGGAGGCACGGCCGGGGGACGTGGTCATCGTTCGCTCCCACGGAGAGGGCAAGGCCTTCTTTGAGGAGGCGGACAGCAGAGGACTGACCGTTGTCAACGCCACCTGTCCCTTTGTGGACCGGATCCACCAGCTGGTCTTTGACGCGTACAACGAGGGAAAGCACATCGTCATCGTCGGGGACCAGAGCCATCCGGAGGTGCGGGGCATCGATGGCTGGTGCGCCAACACGGCGACGGTCATCGGAACCAGGGAGGACGCGGAGAAAGCGGCGTCGGATCTGGCGTCGGCCTTTCTGGTCTGTCAGACTACCATCAAAAAAGAGTTGCTGGAGGAGATCATATCCGTCTTTGAGGAAAAGAGGATTCCCGTGGAGGTTCACAATACCATCTGCGACGCCACCAAAAAACGACAGCAGGCGTGCAGTGAACTGTCAAAAACTGTAGATGCTATGGTGATCATAGGCGGGAAAAACAGCTCCAATACGCGAAAATTGTACGAAATTTCCAAAACAAATTGTAATAAATCTTTTTTTGTTGAAAATATTGAAGATTTACCGTTGCAACTCTTGCGAATTTGTAATAAAATAGGAGTTGCAGCAGGTGCGTCAACACCTGAATGCGTTATTAAGGAGGTTATTGCTAACATGAGTGAAATGATCACTAACGAAAAAAATTCAATGGCAGATTTCATGGATGAAATCGATGCGTCTTTGAGACTACCGCGCACTGGCGAAATCGTTGACGGTAAAGTACATCAGGTAACTGAAAAGGAAATCATCGTTAACATGGGTTGCAAAAAGGACGGAATTCTTCCTGTGGAAGAAATTACTCTAGAGGAAGGAAAAAAGCTGACTGATTTATTTGAAGTAGGCGATGAGATCCAGGCGAAAGTTATCAAGACAGATGACGGCGACGGTGGGATCTTGCTTTCGAAGAAAAAGCTTGAAATTAATGAGCACTGGAACGAAATCACTGAAGCTCTTGAGAATAAATCAATCATCAATGTCAAAGTTGTCAGACAGGTCAACGGCGGCGTGATCGCCGCGTACAAAGAAGTCACCGGCTTCATTCCTCTCTCCCAGCTTTCCGACAAGTTTGTTGAAAACGCAGATGAATTTTTGGGACAGACTATGGATGTCAAGGTTTCAAGAGTTGACCAGAAGAGAAACAGAGCAGTGTTCTCACGCAAAGCGGTTCTCAACGAAGAGAGACAGAAGAGAATCGCGGCTGTTTGGGAAAGCCTGAACGTAGACGATATCGTAGAAGGAACTGTTATGCGGTTCACTGACTACGGCGCGTTCATCGATCTCGGCGGCATCGACGGCCTGTTACATATCTCAGAGATCTCCTGGGGCAAGCTGAAGCACCCGCAGGAAGTTCTGCAGATCGGCGACAGGGTTAAAGTTAAGATTCTGTCCATGAACGAGGAAAAGGGCAAGATTTCTCTGGGTCTGAAGCAGACCACACCGGAACCGTGGTCCGTCATCGACGTGAACTATCACGTTGGCGAGATCGTATCCGGCAAGGTTGTACAGATCAAGGAATACGGCGCTTTTGTAGAGCTGGAGCCAGGTCTTGACGGTCTGGTACACATCTCCGAGGTGGCTCACAAGAGAGTGGGCAATATCGCTGACGAGCTGTCCATCGGACAGGTTGTCAACGCCAAGATCCTCGACATCGACAAAGAGAGAAAGAGAATCAGCCTGAGCATCAAAGAAGCTACAGATGTAGAAGATGCGGCAGCAGAAGAAGAAAATTACGAAGCGTAAACACTTTTTCATCAAGACCGCAGCGGTATATTCGCTGCGGTCCCTTTCTTTTTTTGAGCCTGTTTATGTTGTTGGTTCTTTTATCGGATATACCACATGGATGGTCTTCAGGCCGGGAATGTCCGCAACCGGCTCCTTGTGATGAAGAGCCTTGTATCCGTGGCGCGGGTGGACGAAGATCCTGCTGGTCTCCGGCCTGCAGACGGTGACAGCGTGGAGCACGTGGTCGATGATCGACGGCGGATAAGGCGTGGGGCTGTGGGACGCCAGCACCTGCCTGATGGGATAGGTGGACTGGATCTGGGCGAGACGCTGCGCGAATACCGAAAGCGGAGCGCTTTGTTCAAACATGATCCATAGGCTGGGGCCTACGTTATCTCCCGTGATCAGAGTGCCGGTGGCATGGTCAAAGAGGGTGAGAGAGCCTTTGGTGTGTCCGGGAAGGAAGCTGACCTCAACCTGCCTGCCGCCGAGATCAAAGACCTGGTGATCCGATACGTCCCGGAAAGGGACCGCTTTGTTCTCCATGTAGGACGCCCTGTCAAAGTCCGGCGGGAAGGGATCGCTGATCTTGCCCAGACGGTATTTCTTTTCGATATAAGGCACATGGGTCACCTTGTCTTTCTGATAGATATCGTAGACCAGCCGCTCATAGGGGTGGAGCCATGCTGCCTGACTGAATTGCCAGTTGCCGCCGGCGTGGTCCAGGTGGCCGTGGGTATTGATCAGGGTCAGCGGCAGATCGGTCAAAGCTTTTACATAGCCTGACAGATCGTCAAATCCATAGCCTGTATCGATCAAAAGGGCCCGCTGGGCGCCCGTGATCAGTGTACAGCCGACGCCGGACGGTTCCCAGATCTGGTACAGGCCCGGCGAGAGTTCCAGGTGTGTATAGTATGCGCTCATAAGTCATATCTCCTTTACAACAGTTTTAGTATACCACAAAAGATATCTTTGAAAACCAGAAAATTCCTTTCATATTTTCAGCCCAGCGGCAGACAATAGATACAGAAAAAAGAAAGGAGCTTCTGTATGAAAAAGACCAGATTTTTTCTAATGGCTTTATTACTGGTGACAGTTCTCTCGTTCAGCAGCTGCGGCAGCAAGGACGATGATAACGACGCAATTCCGGACGATCAGCAGAACAATGTGGAGCAGGACGTCAATGATGGAGCCGAGGATCTGAAGGATGACGCTGAGGACCTGGGTGACGATGTCAAGGACGGCGTAGATGACGCGGCAGATGATGCGGAAGACGCCCTCGACGGCGACCACAATGACGACCAGAATGCAGGCGACAACGGCGACGTCAGCAAGAATACCGCTGACAACGGCACCAGAGCCGCACAGTAACCAGTAATCCAACTTATTTCAGAAGCCGTCTCAAATGCGAAGGCGGCACTAACAAACGCAGGGGAAACTCTGCGTTTTCTTTGTCGGGGCAGACCTGGTTTTGTGAAATGCGGAAACGCCCTTCAGCACGAGCGCGGAGAAAAGCGAATGTACGGAGAAAAGTGACCGTTCAGAGAAAAGTGACAGCTTTCGGTCCTGACAGCGGAACGTTTCCGAGACAAGAGAAAATAAGGGAATGTTTCGACGGCCTTCGCCATGATCTGTCGGAATTTGTCGAAATATTTACATTTACTTCCTGTAAAAATTATGTTAAAATGGGTACATCAGAAACATTGTGCGCACTGTGTTTTGAAATCTATCAGAATACAGGAGAATTTTATGAACGATCGAAAAAAAGATGGAGCAAAAGATGGAACAATGAAGGATGCAAGCAGTGCGGCAGTTAAACGTCTGCCTTTTACTGATGATTGGATGTTCGGCATGGTCATGCGCGACCCGGAAATATGCAGAGAGCTTTTAGAGCGTATTCTGCCTGACGAGCAGTTCAGTCAGATTCAGCTTGCTGATCCGGACAGCGGTCTGGCAGGCAAAGCTTTGGAAAGCGGGGAGGATAGTTCCAATCTGTCCATGCAGATCCAGGCCGCCCTGAAATTTGACAGAGGAAGCCGCGGGGTCCGTTTTGACGCCTATGTTCAGAGTGAAGAACTGTGGGCAGAGATCGAGATGCAGGTCTACGCTGGAGACCACCTGGGCAAGCGCTCCCGTTATTATGCTGCAAACATGGACGTTGATATGCTTATGGCGGGTATAAGCTATGAGAAGCTGAAAAAGACCTATGTCATTTTTATCTGTACCCACGACTATATGAAAAAGGGAGAAGCGGTATATTTTTTCCAGCGGTACGATGTGGAAAAACAATTGCCATTCAACGACGAATCGTATATACTAATCTTAAATGCAAGCTGTAACCCGGCCAAGGTGCCGGAACATTTAAAGGCCTTGTACGCCTATATCAACGATCCGGCGAACACATCGGACGATACGCTGATGCAGAAGATCGATGACAAGGTAGAGCAGTACAACGGTTCAGAGTGGAGGTGGGTACAGGTGACGTTTGAGGAACATGTGAAGCACATGGAGTACCTTGCCAGAGAGGAAGGCCGCGAGGAAGGCAGGGCAGCGGGACGCACTGAGGGCGTTCTGGACGCCAGCAGGAAGATCGCCGCAAATTTGAAGGCGGCAGGCATGGCCCTCGAGGAGATCGCGAAGGTTACTGGCCTCGGCCTGGAAGAGATCAGAATTCTATAGACCTTATATGCTTTTCTGCCAGATATGCTTTTCTGCCGGACAGCGGCTGCCAGGACAGCAGGAGTTTCCGGCTAAATTCCTGTAGTATTTTTTCCCCTTTTCGTTTACAATATAGATATGATGAGAAAACAAACAACTGGAAAAAATGGATACAGAGGCCGCAGAAGATATGCGGCGGATACGGCCAGCGCGCCCAAGGGGCCTTTTGTCGGCGTGCTGGAGAAGAACAAGGCGGGCTTCGGCTTTGTCAGGCAGGAGGAAGGCAGGGATATCTTCATCCGGCGGGGCAATATGGCAGGGGCCATGCACGGCGATACGGTCCAGGCGGACCTGCTGCCGGAATACCTGTGGGAAAGGAACAGAGAAGGCGTTGTCGACAAAGTATTGGTCCGCGCCCAGACAGAGGTGGTCGGCACCTTTCAGAGAAATAAGAAGTTTGGCTTCGTAGTGGCCGACGATAAGCGGAACAACGATGACGTTTTTGTCAGAAGGTCCGATTTCCGCGGCGCCCAGAGCGGGGATAAGGTGGTGGTCAAGATCACCCGGTATCCCGAAAAGAACGTCAGCGCGGAGGGGAAGATTACGGAGATCATATCCCGTTACGGCGAGCCGGGAGGAGAGATCAAAGCCCTGATCCGGTCAGGCGGGCTCTGCGAGACCTTTCCCAGCAGAGCCAACGCCGAGGCCAAAGCCAGATCAAAGGAGCCCATCACCGTGGACGATATCATCCGGCGGCGGGATCTTCGGGCAAAGAACATCTTTACCATCGACGGCGCTTCAGCGAAGGACCTGGACGATGCCGTCTCCATCGAGATGCTGCCCAGCGGGAATTACCTTTTAGGGGTTCATATCGCTGATGTGAGCCATTATGTCAAGGCGGACAGCCCTCTGGACAAGGAAGCCCTGAAGCGGGGCAACAGCGTCTACCTGCTGAGCCGTGTGGTGCCCATGCTGCCGAAGGTTCTGTCCAACGGTATCTGCAGTCTCCATCCCAAAGCGGAGCGGCTGACCCTGAGCTGTCAGATGGAGATCGATCCCAAGGGAAACGTGGTCGGCCACGAGATCTTTGAGAGCGTGATCGATTCCAAAGCCCGTCTGGTCTACGACGACGTGTCGGACATGCTGGAAAACGGAGATCCGGCTTTGATCGAAAAATACGCGTTTCTGTATGATGACCTTAAACTGATGCAGGCGCTGGCAGAGATCCTGCGGCAGAAGCGAAAGGAAAAGGGCAGTCTGGATTTCGACTTTGACGAGGCAGAGATCCTGCTGGATGAGAACGAGGCGCCGCTGGAGATCGGCATCCAACAGCGGAGAACCGCCAACAGAATGATTGAAGAATTCATGCTGGCGGCCAACCAGACCGTGGCGGAGCAGTTTTATTGGATGCAGTACCCATTTGTCTACCGCGTCCACGAAAAGCCGGATACGGAGAAAATAGGGGCTCTCAAAGCCTTTCTGGCCGGCTTCGGCATCAAACTGCCGGGCAACCCGGACAACATACACCCGAAGGCTCTTTCGGAGATTCTGAATCGGCTGGAAGGGCAGCCCTATGAGAATATCGTCAGCTCTGTCATGCTGCGTTCCATGAAGAAAGCGTTTTACAGTACAGACTGCGAGGGACATTTCGGCTTATCCTTCCGCTTTTACTGCCACTTTACTTCGCCGATCCGCAGGTATCCCGATCTGATGATACACCGCATCATCAAAGCCTGGCTGGCAGGCGCCGCCGACGAGAAGATGCTGAAGAAGTTCCGCGGCGATGCTTTGAACGCTGCCCAGACAGCCTCTGTGACAGAGCGAAAGGCCCAGGAGATGGAACGGGAAGTGGTCAAGATGAAAAAGGCGCAGTATATGGAAAGCCACATCGGAGAGGTCTTCGACGGCGTGATCAGCGGCGTCACCGGCTTTGGTTTCTATGTGCAGCTGTCCAATACTGTGGAAGGTATGGTAAGGCTGGACAGCCTGAAGGACGATTTCTATGATTACGAAGAGGGCAAATACAGAGTCATCGGAAGGCAGAGCCGGAAGATCTACGCCCTGGGAGACCGGGTCAGCGTCCTGGTACTGGCAGCCAGCGCGGAAGAGCGGCAGATCGATTTTCTGCTGGTATCCGGCGGCCAGGAGGAAACAGATGAGGACGGCCTGAACGCAGCGGGGACTGAAGCCTGGAGAGACGACGACGGGCAGAGTCAGTAGACTGTGACGGATCCAGCGCGGCAAACCGCAGACTGACTTTGTGACGGATCCAGCGCGGCAAAACGCGGACTGAGTTGTGGATTGACTGCAGACTGACCGTAGATTGACTGCGGACTGACCGTGGATTGACTGCGCCCAGGATGCGCGGTTTCCGGCATTTTCCAAAGAGACAGCGACCGGCGGGGGGAGTTCCAGGGCCTCCTAAATCCTATGGAACAGAATTTCGCGGATCAAGGCCCTGCGAGTCAAAAGCCTGCAGGCCAAAGCATGAAAAAAATACAAAAAAGAGCCGCTTTGTCCCAAGATGAGCTGTAATCCTCATCAATCCTCATCGCAGGGGAAAGCCGGCTCTTTTCAATTTTAGAGAGATGTGTTACAGATTAAAACTCCATGATCGTGTGGATCGCGTCTGTAACTTCCTTGTAATCCTCTACCAGTTCGGCAAGACGCTGTACGCCTGATTCTTCCAAATGATAGTATACGCGGGTCATTCTCTTCCCAACAGTCTTTTTGTAATCGGTTATGTACTTGTTGTCGATCAGCTTATAGAGTGTTGGATACATGGAACCCTCTGGAATAACGAGAACGCCGTTGGATCTTTGATTGATCAGCTGGGAAAGCTGATATCCATAGCAGTCGCCTTCTGTCTTCAAGAGGTGCAGGAGCAGCATTTCAACTGATCCCTTTTTGAAATTGCTTTTGTTTTTACTTCTCTGTGTCATATTGCATCATTCCTTTCTACACAATATATTAAAACAATTATTTATGCAAAGCAATGGCTATTTAATTTGTTTCTGTGAAGTTTTTGTGAAGAAGTCGTGAAAGTAAGGATATTCACCCTTTTAAAGAAAAATATGGAATCAATTTGCGGGATAAACCGGCTCTTCAGTGCATCATAGCGCCCAGGATATCTCCCACCTCCGCCAGATAGAGCTTCTTCTTGGCCAGATCGCCGACGGTCAGGATACCGATCAGCCTTCCGTTTTCCACGACGGGAAGACGGCGGACCTTGCGCTCAGAAAAGATGCAGGCGGCCCTGTGGATGTCCATATCCGGCGGCACCGTGACCAGCTCCCGGGTCATAAGGTCAGAGACAGGCGCCTGCGCGGCCAGCGGTCCTTCCCAATCAGCCCGGGTGATCAGATCCCGGTCTGTGACAGCGCCCAGAAGCGCTCCTCTGTTGTCGCAGACCGGCACAAAGCCGATATCGTATCGTTTCATCAGTGCCGCGGCCTGGTGCAGCGGCGCGTCCGGCTTGACGAAGCAGACGCTGGACGCCATCAGATCTTTTACAGTCATAAAAAACCTCCCGTTTCTAGTATGAGGCCGGATGCGGAAAATATGCAGGCTTTTGGCGAGGGCTGATGAAAAGATACATATCAAAAAAGCGGCCGTACCGCGGGGCACGACCGCCGAAGCGTTGGGTTCATACACAACGTTTCGATACGGGAAATTCATCTGTCAGATGGCTTCCGTTAATTTTTTTACCGCCTCATCTTTTGTGGCGGCAAAGAAAAAATCTTTTCCTTTGTTGCTCTCGCGGATGAAGTCTTTCAACGGCTTGCTTGTATAGTGGGAAAAGTCGCCGTATATGGCAAGTTTTCCGCCGTAATTGATGTATTTTTGAAGAATTTCTCCGGCCAGGCCGGTGCTTAAAACAAAGAACTCTTCTGCTATCTGTTTTTTGTCTACGACGATGCATTCCGCGCCTGCTTCATCCTTGGCAGACATAAGCAGGTCAAGCGCAGAATCGACATCGGCAATCACTTCGTTTTCGCTCAGCACAGCAGTGACGATTCCTTTGCCGCGATCGATTTTTTCAAACTTCATGTCTGTACCTCTCTTTTAAACTTTCGACAAAGCTGGGCTTTTACGATTCATATTTTCCCAAAAGCCCAATTCCATCAGCTGAGCCATGGGTTCCTGTTAAGATCTGGCCCTGTCCGAATTCCAGAAGGAGCGGGTAAACAGCAGGATGATGGCGTACAGCTCCAGCCTTCCAGACAGCATCAAAATAGAAGCGAACAGCTTGCCGCCCGCGGACAGGACGCTGAAGTTGCCGCCGGTGATGTCTCCAAAAGCCGTGCCGTTGTTGGTGATGCAGGCCAGGGAGGTGCAGAGGGTCGTCTCCATGTCCATGTTTTCCAGCGAGAAGATCAGGGCCGAAGCCAGCAGCACCAGGAAGTACATCATGACGAAGACGGTGACAGAGGCCGCCGTGGCGGCGCTGACCGGCTTGCCCTGAATCATGACCGGTTTGACCGCGCGGGGATGGATTCGCTTATAGACGCCCCGCAGGATGATCTTGAAGTAGATGATGAAGCGGATCACCTTGATGGAGCCGCTGGTGGAATTGCCGCAGCCGCCGATGAACAGCAGGATCAGCAGGATCATCTTGCTCAGCGTCGGCCACATGTTGATGTCGTCTACCTCAAAGCCGGAGGTGGCGCCGAAGGCCACCGCCTGTGTGAAGCCGTCTCCGAAGGCGTGGAGATAAGAATCGTATCTGCCGCAGGACACCAGAGCCGCGGCGATGATGGCGGCGCCGCCTGTCAGCAGTCCCAGATAGGTGCGAAGCTCCACGTTCCGCCATACCGGCCGCCACTTTCTGTGATACAGAAAGAAGTACATCATGAAGTTGATGGAGCCGATGATGGAGAAGGCTGCGAAAATTGTCTTCACATAAGGCGTCAGGTGGGTCATGGCGTCGGTGCCCAGGTTCATCAGGCCCGCCGTACTGATGGTGGACATGGTATTGAGCAGAGCCTCAAAAGGCGTCAGTCCGCTTGGCAGAAGGAGCAGAAATTCCACCACCGTCATGACGATATAGATGCGGTAGGATATCTTTGCCGTGTCGCTGATCCTGGCCGACATCTTCTCGACTTCTACGCCGGGAACCTCGGCGGATATCATCTTTTGACCTTCGACGCCCAGCACAGGGAAGAAGGAGATGGTCAGCAGGAGAAGTCCCATGCCGCCCAGCCAGTTGGTGATGGCCTTCCAGAGGATCAGAGAACGGGGCATGGTCTCCAGGGGAATGGTCCACGCGCCGGTGGTCGTCCAACCGGATACGGATTCAAAGACACAGTCGATGAAGGAATAGCCGCATCCGCTGAACATGTAAGGAAGGGTCCCCACTAGGCTGACCACGAACCAGCAGAAAAAGGCGATGAAATAGCTTTCGCGCTGCTTGATCTTCAGCGTGTAGTACTTCAGGAACCGGAAGATCAGCATACCCAGGGCGATGCAGCAGCAGGCAGTAAAAGACAGGGACGACGCCGGACCGAATTCATTATAATAGACAGCACAAATCAGCGGAGGCAGCATGGCCGCGCCTTCGAACAGGAGTATGATGGAAATCGTTCTGAGGATCACGCGATGATTATATGTCATAATGTTTCCTTCGCCTTTCTACGCTTTGTTTGAATTCCAGTAATGAGGTGAGAACAGCATGAAGAAGGTGAACAACTCCAGCCTTCCCGCGATCATCAAGAGAGAGAGGATCACCTTGGAAAAATCAGAGAAGATGGAGTAGTTCATGGCCGGTCCCACCAGGTTGAAGCCCGGGCCGATGTTGCCCACGCAGGCCAGCACCGAAGAGATGGTCGTCATCAGGTCGAAGCCGTTGAGAGAGATCAGCAGGGAGCCTGAAAATACTACGAAAATGTAGAAGAACACGAAGTTGGCGATGTTGGTCGCCACTTCCTGAGGGATCTGCCGCTTACCCAATGTGATCGCGACGATGCGGCTGGGATGGAGCTTCAGCGAGATCCCCCTCCGGATCAGCTTCAGAGAAATCAGAACCCGTATGATCTTTACGCCGCCGCCGGTGGAAGAGGAGCAGGCGCCGGTCAGCATCAGCAGCAGAATGATCATCTTGCTGAAGGTAGGCCACAGGTCGTAATCCGCCGTGGCATAGCCGGTGGTGGTTATGATGGAGGATACCTGAAAAGCCGCGTCCCGGAGGCCGTCTGAAAAGCTTTGATAGGTGCCGGTCAGCAGCAGGTTCAGGGTGATCAGGCAGACAGCGCCGCCCACGAAGCTCAGGTACAGCTTCAGCTCCGAATCCTGCATGACGCGGCGAAGGCCGTGGCGGGCCAGGACGAAGTACAGGTTGAAGTTGATGCCGCAGAGGGTCATGAACAGGAAGATGACCCAGTGAATGTAAGGGTTTGTAAAGTGGGCGACGCTGTCGTTGTAGGAGGAAAAGCCTCCCGTGCCTACGGTTCCAAAGGTGTGGATCAGCGCGTCGTACAGGTTCATGCCGCCCAGCAGCAGCAAAACCGTTTCCACAGCGGTGAACAGCAGATAGATCAGATACAGGTTCTTCGCGGTGTCAGAAAAGCGGGCCGAAACCTTTTCCAGCGTAGGTCCCGGTGTTTCCGCGCTGGCGATCAGCTGTCCAGATGTGCCGATGGAAGGCAGCAGAGCCATGACGAAGACGATGATGCCCATGCCGCCCAGCCAGTGGGTGAAGGACCGCCAGAACAGCATGGATTTCGGAAGGCTTTCGATGTCTGTCAGGATCGAAGAGCCGGTGGTAGAGAAGCCGGAGCATGTCTCAAAAAAGGCGTCCACATAGCTGGGGATAGCGCCGGAGAGAACAAAGGGAACCGCGCCTACGGCGGAAAAGATCAGCCAGCAAAGAGACACAATAAGAAACCCATCTCTGGATTTGATCTTCATCAGAGAAGGGTGAAATATCTTGATCAGTATGATCCCCAGCACGAAGCAGGGGAGGATGGTGTACAAAAAGCTGGTGAGGGAGGCGGATTCATGGTAGATTGCCGCCGCCGCCAGGGCAGGGACCATGCTGCAGGCCAGTACCAGCAGCAGATGTCCCATGATCCTGATTACCCCATTAAAGTTGACAGTCATAATAAAGCTCCTTACAACTCCATCTATCTACATTATCGTTACGTTATCATTACATTATCATTTATATGATTGCTATATTATTGCCGCGCTGTCGGGCTGCCGCTGCGCTGTCGTTGCACTGCCGGACTGCCGCCGCGCTGTCGCCGTGGTATCATTAACGCTATCGCCGCGTTGCCGGCGTGGTATCATTAACGCTATCGCTGCGATGTCATTTGCGCTGTCGGCTATCGCCGCAGCATCATTTACACTATCGTCGCAGCATCGTTTGCGCCGCGTGCGGTACGCTACTTGCTCTTCAGCAGCTTTTCCATGTCGCCTATCTCCGTGAGCAGGCTCAAGATGATGACCCTGTCGTTCCATTCGATCACCGTATTTCCGTTGGGGATGATGACCTGCTGTCCCCTGTGGATAGCCGCGATCAGCACGCCGTCCGGCAGGTTCAGCTGGGCCAGCGGCACGCCGATCATGGTCATGTGGGAATGAGCTACGATCTCCATGATCTCCGCCTGTCCCTGGATCAGCACCGATGAGATGATCTTCTTGCTGCCCTGGATGAAGCGGAGGATGTTGCTGGCCGTGATGTCCAGAGGGTTCAGCACCATGTCCACGCCCATCCGCTCGATCAGGTCCTTGTAGCTTTCGTGGCTGACCTTTGAGATCACGTCGTCGATGCCGTGCTGCTTCGCCGTCAGGGCCAGAAGCAGGTTCTCCTCGTCGTAGCCGGTAGCCGTGACGAAGGCGTCCATCTCGTTCATGTTTTCCTCCTCCAGCAGAGACAGGTCCGTTCCGTCGCTGTGGAGCACCATGACGTTGGTCAGATGGGTGGACAGATAGCGGCAGCGGTCCAGGTTCTTTTCCACCAGCTTGACGGCGGCGCCGAACTCCGACAGCATCTCCGCCAGATAGAAGCCGGTCTTTCCTCCGCCGATGATCATGACCTTCTGCAGGTTGGTGTATTTGCCGTGTTCGTGGACCAGCTTGTTCAAGGCGATGATCTCGTCCTTTTCACCTATGACGTACAGGGAGTCTCCCGGCTTGATGACGTCGTCACCGTGAGGAATGATGACCTTGCCGTTTCTGGAAATGGCCGCGATCAGCATGTTGGGCAGAACCTCCTTCACCTGGGGGATGGCCAGGTGGATCAGAGACGGATACTTCTTTGACGGGAACTCGATCAGGGCGATCTTGCCGCTGGTGAAGATACCGTTGCTCAGGGTGTACTTTTCCGCCAGATACTTGTAGATCTCCACGGTGATGGCCAGATCCGGGTTGACGATGGAATCGATGCCCATGGTCTCCTTGATGAAGCCCAGCTGGTTCATGTGCTCCGGATCTCTGACCCGGGCGATGACCCGGCGGCAGCCCAGCTTTTTGGCAAAGGACGCGATGAGGATGTTGGCCTCGTCGTTGTCCGTAACCGCGAGGAGATAGTTAAACGTGTTGATGTCCGCGCTCTTCAGGACATTGATGTCCCTGGCGTCCGCGTTTATGGTCAGAACGTCCAGCTGCTGAGACAGCTTGTTCAGGACGTTTTCGTTCTTATCTATGATCGTAATGGCGTAATCGCCGCCCAGCAAAGCCGCCGCCACGCGGTAGCCCAGCTTTCCTGCGCCTACAATTGCTACTTTCATCTCTGTGTCTTCTCTCTCATATCTTTCTTTTTTCTGGTTTTTTTACCAAACGCATACCCTATTCTAATTCAAACGGTTTGATTTTGCAAGAGGTTTTGGTATAATGATGTAAGATCCATCATCGAGAAAGGAGTATTGCATGAAGATCAAACGGTTTGTGGGCGGCAATCTGGCCGCCAACGGATATGTCATCTATCAAAGGGACGGCGGGGCCTGCTACATCATCGACCCCGGCTACAGCCCGAAAAAGTTTATCAAATACATCGGAGAGCATCAGCTGGCAGCTTCCGGCATCCTGCTGACCCATCTCCATTACGACCATACGGACGGCGCGGAGGCGGTCAGCCAGGCGCTGGACTGTCCGATTCTGATGCACGAGGCGGACGCCTTTGTATATAAAGGACGGGTGGATACCCATCTGCACGACGGAGATCTTCTGGATCTGGACGGCGAGACCCTGCGCGTCATCCACACGCCGGGCCACACCAAAGGAGGCGTCTGCATCATGGCGGAGAAGAGCCGGGTGTGCTTCACCGGCGATACCCTCTTTGACACAGATCTGGGAAGAAGCGATCTGGACGGCGGCAGCGAAGACGATATGAGGGATACGGTCTGCCGGATCCTGGACCGCTGGGAAAACGACATCGTCATCTATCCAGGCCACGACGACGGCTGCACTATGAAAAAGGTCCGTCAGTACAACACGGAATTTTTGGCGCTGCTTGCGGGAAGGGAGCGGTAGAAGGCTATGGCAGAGAAGAGCATCAGGAAGAGCATCAAAATGATCGCGCTGGATCTGGACGGAACCACCCTCAACAGCCGAAAGGAAATCACGCCGAGGACGGTAGAGGCCTTTCGCCGCGCCATGGAGCAGGGGATCCACATCGTGGTGTCCACCGGCAGGACCTTTCACTCGCTGCCGAAGCAGATCTTTGAGATCCAGGGCCTGGAATACGTGATCACCTCCAACGGAGCCCACATCACCCGCCTGGCGGACCGGCAGCAGATCTATGAGAACAACATCGGACCGGAGGCTGTGCTGACGGTGGTCGATCGGATCAGGGACAGAGGCATGTCCATCGAGATCTTCGCCGGAGGCTGGGCGTATATCGACCAGGAGGAATTTGACGATGTGGCCGCCCACGGTTCAGACTACAGGGACGCGGAATACATTCTGACCACCAGGAATCCTGTTCCCCGGATCTGTGATTATATGGCGGAGCACAGGGACCAGATCGAGAATATCAGCCTCAACTTCCGGCACATGGAGGAGAAGCGGCGCTGGATGGAGGAGCTTTCCCAGCTGCCGGACATTACGGTGACCTCATCTTTTCGGCATAATCTGGAGATCGGCGGCGCGGATACCAGCAAGGCCAGCGCTCTGGCCTTCCTCATGGACCGCCTTGGCGTCGGCGCGTCGGAGCTGATGGCCTGCGGGGACAGCCTCAACGACCAGAGGATGCTGCAGCTGGCCGGCGTAGGCGTAGCAGTGGCCAACGCCTCTGAGGAGATCAAAGAGACGGCGGACTATGTCACCGCGTCCAACGATGAGGACGGCGTGGCAAAGGCCATTGAAAAGCTGGCACTGCGGCCTGCGGAAGGAAACCGGCGGCAGGAAATGTGAACAAAAGGCAAAATGATCAGGCCCGGGAAGGATTTTAAAAGATAGCTTTGAAGAAAAAAATTTGAGGAGAATAATTTGAAGAAGAATCGATAAACCTGAAAAGACAGGTCTGCGGGGTTTCTGGACGGAACCCGGCAGGCTTGTCTTTTTTGTGATGTTTTTCACAGGATTTCCAAAAATAGGTTGACAAAACTTCCAATATATAGTAGCGTAAGGACAGGATGTGAGAGTAAGTTATTTACAATGCTGTATTGAAGAGGGGAGAGTTACAGTAAAAGCCATGACAGTAAGAACTATGAGTGACAGAAATGAGAAAAACGACCGGATAAAGCTGGGTCAGTGCGGCGAAGACTTTGCCGTCCGGCTTCTGGAGCTGGACGGCTATGAGATCCTGGACCGGAATTTCAGATGCGAAGCCGGAGAGATCGACATCATCGCGGCGCGCTGCCAGCACCTGGTCTTCACCGAGGTGAAGACCAGGCGGACGGCCGCCTTTGGCCGGCCGTCCGAGGCGGTGGACCGCCGCAAGCAGCGCCGCATCAAACAGGCGGCAGCCTGCTGGCTCCGGGAGAGAGCCAGCGGCAGCTACCGATCCTATTCGTTTCAGGTTGTGGAGATCATGGTCAATCAGATCGACCATGCGTTTTAAAAAGGGGGAATCATTTATGTTGTCTAAAACCTGTTCCGCGTTTCTGCGCGGTGTGGAAGCGTTTCCCGTATGGGTGGAAACCGATATTTCCCGGGGAATGCCCACCTTTAATATCGTAGGCCAGGCGGACACCACCATCAAGGAGGCCAGAGAGCGGATACGGCCGGCCCTGGTCAACAGCGGGCTGGAATATCCCTACAGCCGGATCACCATCAACATGTCGCCGGCAGGAGTGCGGAAGAGAGGCAGCCACTTCGACCTGCCTATCGCCGTAGGAATCATGGCCTCCTCCGGCCAGATCCCGCCGGGCAAGCAGGAGGAATACTGCTTCCTGGGCGAGCTGTCCCTGGACGGCTCGCTGGCCAGGACCGACGGTATTCTGCCTATGGTCATAGCTATGAGGCGGTGCGGCTTTCAGAGGATCATTCTGCCGGCGGCCAACCGTCAGGAGGCCATGCTGGCGGCCGGCGTGGAGGTCTATCCTGCGGAGCATCTGAGCCAGATCGCGGAGCATCTGCGGGGCGGCCGCCGGTTAAGGCCAGCGCCGTCAGATATCCGGGCGGTTATGGCCGCGGCTGTGAACACGTCTGTGGACGCGGGCGTAAACCCAGCTGTGAACACGGTCATAAATGCGGCCGCGGGCACCGATGCAGGGACGCCAGCCGGAGCGGAAAGCGCTGGAAACGGCGGCGCAGGAGAAGAAATCGAGGGCGGAAAAGGCCTCATAACGGGGATCAGAACGGAAGCCGGGCTGAAGATCGGCAGCAGGCTGGATTACGCCGACGTAAAGGGGCAGGAGACCGCGAAGCGGGCTCTCATGATCGCCGCCGCAGGCGGCCACGGGCTCCTGATGATGGGAAGTCCGTCTACCGGGAAGACTATGCTGGCTGAACGGCTGGTCACCATCATGCCGGAGATGACCTTTGACGAGATCGTAGAGACCACCGCGGTCTACTCAGTGGCGGGACTGCTGACCGAGGAAGAGCCAGTGATACTGCAGAGGCCGTTTCGCCAGCCTCATCACAAGATCACGCCGGCGGGGCTGCTGGGAGGCGGAACTACGCCGAGACCGGGAGAGATCACCCTGGCCAACAAAGGCGTTTTGTTTCTGGACGAGATCGGAGAGTTCGACGGAGGGCTCATCGACGCGCTGAGAACGCCTCTGGAACGGAAGTCCATTTCCCTGATCCGGCGGGGAATACCGCATCTGTTTCCCGCCGATTTCATGCTGGTGGCGGCCAGCAATCCGTGCAAATGCGGATATTACGGAGATCCGCAGCATTCCTGCAGCTGCACGGACAGAGAGGTGGAGCGGTATCAGAAAAAGCTGTCCGGCCCCATCATGGACCGGATCGACATGCACATCTGCCTTCAGCCCGTAAACTACGAGGATCTGGAAGGCGGAGAGGCCATGTCCTCCGCCCAGATGGCGGAGCGCATTGAGGCGGCCCGCCGCATCCAGGCGGAACGGTATCGGGGAAAGGGCATACGCCTCAACCATCAGCTGAACGACAGGCTGATCGAGACATTTTGCCCGCTGGACGGAGAAAAGGGCCAGATGGCGGCGCAGGCCTATGAGCGGCTCAGGCTGAACCCGAGGACGCTGATGAAGGTCCGCAAGGTGGCCAGGACCATCGCCGATCTGGACGAGAGCGAAGAGGTAAAAGCCGAGCACCTGTCGGAGGCCATGGCCTACAGAGGAGAGCGGTAACAGAATAGCGATTGGAGAATAGCGATTGGAAATAGCAATTGAAAAATAACGATTGAAAAAACAGCGATTGGAAAATGAGAGATTGGAAAGGAGACGAAATCTGTGAAAGGCAGGATTACAAGAGAGGACAGCGGGTTTCCTCAGGTATTGAAGGAATTTATGCCTGAGGCCGAGGAGATCTATTTTGACGGAGATCTGTCCCTGCTGGAAACCCGGTCTGTGGCCGTGGTCGGCAGCAGACGGTGCACCGCCTACGGCAGGACTGTGGCCAAATCTATCGGCCGGAGGATGGCGGAAAACCAGGTGACCGTGGTCAGCGGCCTGGCCAGAGGCATCGACACGGCGGGACATCTGGGAGCCCTGGAAGCGGGCGGCAAGGCCATCGCCGTCCTGGGTGGCGGCACGGACTATTATTATCCGCCGGAGAACCGCGGGCTGCAGCAGAGGATCGCCAGAGAGGGCCTTCTGCTGTCGGAGCATCCGCCGGCGTACTGCCCGAGGCCCTATGATTTTCCCAAGCGGAACCGGATCATCGCCGCGGCGGCGGAGAGCCTGGTGGTCGTGGAGGCGGGAAATAGGAGCGGCGCTTTGATCACGGCGGAGTGCGCGGAAGAGATGGGAAAGAACGTCTACGCCGTCCCGGGGAACATTACCAGCATCTACAGCTTCGGGGCCAACAAGCTGATACGGGAAAACGTGACGCCCCTGATTTTGATCGACGATCTGCTCATCGACATGGGAATTGTGCCGGACGCGGCAGAGGCGGCCGCGGCGGGACTGGGCGGAGATGAAAAGCGGGTCTTCGACATGGTCAGCGCCGGCGGCGAGGTGACTGTAGATGAAATTCATCACAAAACCAACATGAAACCGTCGGAAATAAATGGTATAATCTCTATCCTGGAGATGAAAGGACTAATTTTTTCCTCAATGGGAAAAATTTTTGTTGCAAAATTCTGATAAGAATACTATAATGCTCTATTGAAACATGGTAAAAATATGATGAGAAAGAAGCATGACAAAAACGAAAGAGTGCGGGAGGAAAAATGGCAACTGCGAAAAAAACAGCAACTGCAAAGAAAACACTAGTCATCGTCGAGTCGCCTTCTAAGGCTAAGACGATTGGAAAATACCTGGGATCCAGCTACAAGGTCATCGCGTCGGTAGGACATGTGAGAGACCTGCCTAAGAGCAAGCTGGGCATAGACATCGAGAACGACTTTGAGCCGCAGTACATCCCTATCAGGGGCAAGGGGGACATCATCAAGGAGCTGCGGAAAGAGGCGAAGAAGGCGTCGAAGATCTATCTGGCTACTGACCCGGACCGGGAAGGGGAGGCCATATCCTGGCATCTGGCCTTTCTGCTTGGCATCGACCCTCAGACGCCGTGCCGGATCGAGTTTAACGAGATCACCAAAGCTACCATCAAGGAGGCCGTCAAGCATCCAAGACAGATCGATCTGAACCTGGTGGACGCCCAGCAGGCCAGACGCGTGCTGGACCGGCTGGTAGGCTATCAGATCAGCCCTCTGCTCTGGCGCAAGGTGAGAAAGGGGCTGTCGGCGGGAAGAGTCCAGTCGGCGGCGCTGAAGATCATCTGCGACAGGGAGAATGAGATCCAGAACTTTGACCCGAAGGAATACTGGACCATCACAGCCGAGTTTGACAAGGGCAAAGGCTTTTCTGCCCGGCTGGCTGAATACAACAAGAAGAAGCTGGTGGTGGAAAACAAGGAGCAGAGCGACGCCATCTTGGCGGACCTGAAGGCGGGCGTCTATCGGGTCACGGCCCTGAACCAGAAGGAGCGGATGAAGAAGCCTTACGCGCCGTTTACTACCAGCAGCATGCAGCAGGAGGCGTCCACCCGTCTGGGCTTCAACACGAAGAAGACCATGATGGTGGCCCAGCAGCTGTACGAGGGGGTAGAGATCAAAGGACACGGCACGGTAGGTCTGATCACCTATCTGAGAACGGACTCTGTGCGCGTCTCTGCCGAGGCGAGAGCGGCGGCGGCAGAGTTCATCGGAAACCGCTACGGCCAGCCGTATCTGGCGAACAATTTCTTTTCTAATAAGAAAAAAGATATACAAGATGCTCACGAGGCTATCCGTCCCAGCAACGTCTCTCTGGAACCGGAGGACATCAAAGAGTCTCTGTCCAGCGATCAATACAAGCTGTACCGCCTGATCTGGTGCCGGTTTATGGCGAGCCAGATGGCGGCCGCCAGATTTGACAACCTGCAGGTGGAGATCGAAAACGGCGGCTATACCTTTAAGACCACGGGCAGCAAGCTGCTCTTCGACGGCTATCAAAGGGTATATAAGACCAGCAGCGAAGAGGACAAAGACAAGGTCCTGCCTGCCATGGAAAAGGGAGAGATCCTGACCGCGAAGAAAGTCGCCGGCGAGCAGAACTTTACACAGCCGCCTTCCCGGTACACAGAGGCCAGCCTGGTCAAAGAGCTGGAAGAGAAGAACATCGGAAGGCCCAGCACCTACGCGCCTATCGTGGGAACCCTTTCAGAGCGGAAATACGTCAAGCGGGAGAAGAAAACCCTGGTGCCTACGGAGCTGGGATTTCTGGTCACGGGCCTGATGGAAGAGTACTTCCACGAGATCGTAGACGTCAATTTTACGGCCGCCATGGAAGACCACCTGGACGACGTGGAGATCAACAAGTTGGAATGGAAAAAGGTCATTCGGGATTTTTACGGGCCATTTGAAAAGGAACTGGAAGAGGCGGACAAAGCCATCGAGAAGGTGCAGATCGAGGACCAGCCTACGGGGGAATCCTGCGAGCTCTGCGGCAAGCCTATGGTCCTGAAGATGGGACGGTTCGGAGAGTTCATCGCGTGCAGCGGCTATCCGGCGTGCAAGAATACCAAGCCGGTGGTCAAATCTACCGGCGTGCCATGTCCGAAGTGCGGACGGGACATCGTGGTTCGGAAGAGCAAGCGGGGCAAGCTGTTCTACGGCTGCAGCGGCTATCCGGAATGTGACCAGTCCTATTGGTACAGACCTGTTGAAAAGAAATGTCCGAAGTGCGGCGCTCTGCTGGTGGAAAAGAAGACGAAGACCAGCAGCCTGTCGTGCTCCAACGGGGACTGCGGCTATAAAGAATGATGAAAGTAGATGAATGGAGGTAAAGAGATTATGACAACATTTCACGCAACGACAATCTGCGCAGTGCGAAGGGGACCTGAGGATATCGCCATCGGCGGCGACGGACAGGTGACCATGGGCGAAACGGCCATCATGAAGAACGGCGCGAAAAAGGTCAAGAAGATATTTCACGGGCGGGTTCTGACCGGCTTTGCCGGAAGCGTAGCGGACGCCTTTGCCCTGACAGAAAAGTTTGAGAAGAAACTGGAGGAGCACGGCGGCAACCTGAAGCGGGCGGCGGTAGACCTGGCCCAGCTGTGGCGCAGCGATAAGGGCATGCGCAGCCTGGAAGCCCTGATGATCGTGGCGGACCAGGACAGCCTGCTGGTGGTCAGCGGAAACGGCGAGGTCATCGTGCCGGACCAGGATTTTATCGCCATCGGCTCCGGCGGCAATTACGCCTATTCGGCGGCCAACGCTTTGTTCAATCACACGGAGATGAGCGCGGAGGAGATCGTCAGAGAATCTCTTCGGATCGCGTCTTCTATCTGCGTATATACCAATGATCACATCACGGTGGAAAAGCTGTAAAGGGGGAATGAGAAATGGCAGGTAAGATTCAGAGTATGACGCCGAAGGAAATCGTGGCGGAGCTTGACAAATATATCATCGGGCAAGATGACGCGAAGAAATCTGTGGCCATCGCCCTGAGAAACAGGTACAGGAGAAGTCTGCTTTCTGATGAAATGCGGGAAGAGATCACGCCGAAGAATATTTTGATGATGGGACCTACCGGCTGCGGCAAGACGGAGATCGCCAGAAGGCTGGCAAAGCTGATGGAGGCGCCTTTCGTCAAGGTGGAGGCTACCAAGTTCACCGAGGTGGGCTACGTCGGCAGAGACGTGGATTCCATGATCCGGGATCTGGTGGAGGCGTCCATCCGCATCACCAAGCAGTCCAGACTGAAGGAAAAGTACGATATCGCCGAGGGCATCGCTGAGGAGAAGATCATCGAGGCCATCATTCCGGGCAGCAAGAAAAAGTCCCAGGGCAGCAAACCGAAAAGTCCTTTCGATTTTCTCATGAACAGCGGCGGCTATCCGAGCCAGAAGCAGCTCTACGAGGAGAGCAAGGCCAGAGAAGCGGAGAGCCAGCCGGAGGACAGAGACGTGGAGATGGCTCGGGAACAGGTGCGCCAGCAGCTGCGCGACGGTCTTCTGGAGGAGCAGTTTGTGGAGATCGAGGTCACCGATACGCCAAAGGGCAACCAGCTGGACATGAGCAACGAAGGCATGAGCATCGCCATCGGCAACATCTTCGGGGACATGATGCCGCCGAAGACGAAGACCAAGCGGGTCAGAGTCAAGGAGGCGCGGAAGATCCTGAGAGAGCAGGAGGCACAGAACCTGCTGGATATGGACCAGGTTACGGACGAAGCGCTGGAAAACGCGGAGCAGAACGGCATCATTTTCATCGACGAGATCGATAAGATCGCTTCCAGCTCCAGCTACCACAGCGGGGCGGACGTGTCCAGAGAAGGTGTCCAGAGGGACATTCTGCCTATCGTAGAGGGCAGCGTGGTCAATACCAAATACGGACCTGTAAAGACAGACCATATTCTGTTCATCGGCGCGGGCGCTTTCCATACGGCCAAGCCGACGGACCTGATACCGGAGCTGCAGGGCCGTTTTCCGATCAGAGTGGAGCTGGAGAACCTGACGAAGGAATCTTTTGTACAGATTTTGACAGTTCCGGAAAACGCTATCATCAAACAGCACAAGGCTTTGCTGGAAACGGAAGGAATAAAAGTAGAATTTTCTGAAGATGCTATTGACGAAATCGCCACAATGTCGTATCTTATGAATGAGCAGACCGAGAATATCGGCGCAAGACGTCTGCATACGATTCTGGAAAAGCTGCTGGAAGATATTTCTTTCAACATCCCTGAGATGGATGAGGAAAAGATCACCATTGACCGGGCGTATGTACAGAGTAAATTTTTGGAAACGATCCACAAAGATGATGTGGACCGCTATATCCTGTAAGCATAATAGAAAAGTCGAGGTAAAACATGAGCGAAAAATTATTAACAAGAATCAGAAAACTGAACTGGGTGCTTTCCGAGAGCACGGCAGGGTACATTTCCTTTGATGAACTGTGCAACATCATGGGCGAGATGCTGAGCTCCAATATCTATATCCTGAACAGAAAGGGCAAGGTGCTGGCGGCCAAGTACGCGGCCGGTGAAGAGGCGCCGCTGACCTGTGACGAGGAGACGGGAAAGGTGATTCTGCCGTCCCTGTATAACGACAGGTTCCTGAAGGTCAGCGAGACCATGGCGAACCTGACCTATGACAGCATTAAGGAGTTCTACGGCGATGAGTACACGCTGGCCAGCAAATATCACACCATCGTGCCGATCATCTTCGGCGGCAACAGGATCGCGACGCTGCTCCTGGCAAGACCGGACAAGGCTTATGACGATGAGGACATCGCCATCTGCGAGTACGGCGCTACTGTCGTAGGCATCGAAGTGGCGAGGGGCATCGCCATGGACGAGGAAGAGGAGATCAGAATGAGGGAGGCTGTGGAAATGGCGCTCTCCACTTTGTCCTACTCTGAAATGGACGCTGTGACCAAGATCTTCGCGGAGCTGAAGGGGGACGAGGGCCTTCTGGTCGCCAGCAAGATCGCCGACAAGAGCGGCATCACCCGTTCTGTCATCGTCAACGCGCTGAGAAAGCTGGAAAGCGCCGGGGTCATCGAGTCCAGATCCCTGGGCATGAAGGGCACCCGCATCAAGATCACCAACGATTACCTCCGCGAGGGCATCAAGATCTTCGAGATGTAGCGGGCAGGGCTTTCACGCCGGAAAGCGGGCATTTTCACAAAACCCTGACGGACACCCTTTGATCGTGTCAAAAACCTCCGCCGCGGCATAGACTGTGGCAGGAGGTTTTTTTATGGTCAGAAACAGGGGCGGCGGAACAGGCGGGCACGTCAAAAAAATCGCGATTTCAGCCGGGTTAGTTTTTTTAGGGGTCATTTGCCTTTTGATCGGATTAAAATGGCAGATTGGGCCAAATATCGACGCTGTGAGCAAGCTGAAGGCCAGGGGTGTGGTCGGCCAGATCATCAATGAAACGGTCAGCGAGGAATTTTCCGCCGAGGACTATGGGGACAGTCTCTTCAAAGTGGAGAAGGGCAGCGACGGCAGGATCCAGAGCGTGCAGGCCAATACGCCGGTGATCAACGAGCTGGTGGCCGGGCTGGCGGATACGCTTCAGAAAAAATACGACGAGATGGAGCCCTCTGAGGTCCGGCTCAACTACGGCACCCTGATGGGGAGCAAGCTGCTGTCGCAGACCGACCTGGGCATGAATATCAAGATCCTGCCCATGGCCGTGACCCGCTGCGACTTCGAGACGGCCTTTGAAACTCAGGGCATCAACCAGACCAAGTACAAGGTGTATGTCACCATGGAGAGCAGCGTCCGGGTGCTGGAGCCCTTCTCCGCGGAGAGCTTCAAGATCGAAAACAAGATGCTGATCTGCGAGGTGGTCATCGTTGGCGATGTGCCTGACAGCTATGTCAATGTGCCGCAGGAAGATATTTTAGATGTTACTTAAGTGATTTTTGTGGTATACTAGAGCCATGCTTAGATTTAACGAGAACAATGAGATCATAACAGAAGAGAGCTACAGGGCGATCCTGGTCGGCCTGCAGCGGAGGGAAGACATATCCTATTCCATGGAGGAGCTGGCGGGGCTGGCGGAAGCGGCCCGCGCCCAGGTCCTGGGAAAGGTGATACAGACCCTGGAAAAGCCCAATACGGCAACCTGGATCGGAAAGGGAAAGGTCGAAGAGGTGGCAGAGCTGGTCCGGAATATGGAGGCGGACGTGGTCATCTTCAACGACGAGCTCAGCGGCATGCAGCTGCGCAATCTGGAGGACGCCATCGGCGTGCGGGTCATCGACAGGACGATTCTGATCCTGGATATCTTCGCTGAGCGCGCGGATTCCAGAGAGGGCAAGCTGCAGGTAGAGCTTGCCCAGCTGAAATACCGGCTGCCGAGGCTGACCGGTTTCGGCAAAGCCCTGTCCCGGCTGGGCGGCGGCATCGGCACCAGAGGTCCCGGTGAGAAAAAGCTGGAAACGGACCGCAGGCACATCGAGCGGCGGATGGACGACATCAAAGCGGAGCTTCGCGATCTGGTCCGCACCAGAGATGTCCAGCGTTCCCGCAGGGAGAAGAGCGGTATTCCTGTGGCGGCCCTGGTAGGCTACACCAACTCGGGGAAGTCTGCCCTGATGAACCGTCTACTGTCCATGGCCGACAAGGAAGAAAAGTCGGTTCGGGAGAAGGACATGCTCTTCGCCACTTTGGACGCCCAGAGCCGCAGCGTAACGCTGGCGGACAATCAGACGTTTATCCTGGTGGATACAGTAGGCTTTGTCAGCAGGCTGCCCCACAGTCTGATCGAGGCGTTCAAGGCGACGCTGGAAGAGGTGCTCCACGCCGATCTTCTGCTCCACGTGGTGGACGCTTCTTACGAGGAGAACGGGTTTCATATTGCGGTAACCGACCGGGTACTGTGCGAGATCGGCGCCGGTGGAAAAGAGAAGCTGATGGTCTACAACAAGATGGACCTGAACCCGGACTTCCAGCCGCCATATTCTGAGACGCCCGGCTTTTTCGTGTCGGCAAAAGAGGGAAGCGGCATGGAGGAGCTGCTGGAAGCCATCAAAGCCCGTCTCTTTTCAGATGTGGTCGGCGCCAGGCTTTTGATCCCGTATACCAGGGGGGATCTGTCCTCTTATCTGTGTGAAAAGGCCGCGGTCCGCTCCATGGAATATCTGGAAAGCGGAACCATGTTTGACGTGGAGCTGAAGCAGGAAGATTATCAGAGGTTGAAGGAATATGAAGTTATATAGCACGGTCGCCAGGGAAGCCAGCGACGAACAGATCATTGAAAAATCCAGATTTATCGCCTATGTGAAGCCGGTGGCTTCCAGGGAAGAGGCGGACGGCTTTATCGCCGCCATAAGGAAAAAGCACAAGGACGCCACCCACAATGTTCCCGCCATGGTCATAGGGGACAAGTTTCAGCTGCAGTGGGCCAGCGACGACGGGGAGCCTCAGGGGACCAGCGGCGCGCCCATGGTCCAGATGCTGGTCCAGGAAGGGATTACCAACGTCTGTGTAGTGGTCACCCGGTACTTCGGCGGCATCAAGCTGGGGACCGGCGGGCTGGTGCGGGCCTATACCAGCAGTGCCAAGCTGGGGCTGGCGGCGGCCGGCATCTGTGACGTGGTGGAGATGCAGACCATTACATATCGGGTGGATTACGCTGTATTTAATAAAATACAAAATTTCCTCTTTACATTTGAGACAAATTTTGATAATATAATTTATGCTGATGCGGTCACGTTCGACGCAGTCGTAGATCCATCTCATGCGGGAGCATTGAAGGATGTGGTCACAGGATTGTCCAGCGGCAGAGCGGAGATCATAGGTGAACAGGTCAGTCCGCAGAAGATCGAAAAATGATTTGAAAAAGTTGTTGACAAGATCGAAAAGATGTGGTAATATAATTCACGGTTCGCTTTTAAAGACTTTTGAACGACAGAGAATGTCGAAAAAAAGATAAAAAAGTGCTTGACAAACAGGAACTAAGCGAGTATAATTAGTAAATGTGCCAAGCAAATAAGAACCGAACGCTTCGGGCGTTTAGCTCAGCTGGGAGAGCACCTGCCTTACAAGCAGGGGGTCATAGGTT
>CALLDR010000127.1 GCA_937997955.1 uncultured Emergencia sp.
ATATCCCCTACGTCGCACTGCAGATAGTAGCAGATTTTGTTGATGGTGCCAAACCGAACGCCCTTGGCCCTGCCGCTGCGCAGAATGGACAGATTCGCCTCCGTAATGCCCACCAGCGCGCACAGCTCCTTGGACGTCATGTTCCGCTGACGCAGAACCTCCTCCAGATACACTTTGATCGCCATAACGCCACCTAGATGATCATGCCGTTCTCGTCCTTCAAAGCTTTGGCTGAGGCGAAAAACTTTGCCAACAGAAGGACGCAGATCACGAGCACCATCTCCGCCACAGGAAAATGCACGTTGAAGGTCAGGCTGCGGAGCCCGCCTCCCGCAAGCTGCAGCAGGTTCATGACGAAAGGCTCTATGACTATGACCTGCAGCACCTTTACGCAGATCCGACAAAGGGTGTCCGTCGCGGCGACGGTCTCTGCGCTGTACTTGTCCTGCCCCAGGGATCCTGTCAGAACGTATCCCGCCCGAAACACCGGCAGCAGGGCCGCGGTGGGTATGCAGTCCATCAGGTACTTGAACCAGAGGAAGATGATGCTGGGCTTCAGCGGATCGCCGTAGCCCATGCCGGCCATCACGGCTCTGGCCGGATCAGCGTTGCCGGCCTCCAGGGCCTCGATCTGGGGCAGCAGCCGCGTGAAGATCCCCGCCGGAATGGTCAGGGCCAGCCAGACCGCCAGCGCGATGATGCCCATCCGCAGATACCGCAGCTGCTGTTTCTCGTCGCCCTTTTGAATGGTCTTCAACAGGTTCAGCACCAGCCAGACGATGATGGCGGACCAAAAGCAGATGCACAGGTCGCTGCCTTCCATTCCTGCCAGAGAGCTGGGCAGGCACCCGGGATTGATCATGACGTAGATGACCAGAAACAGGCCCGCGCTGATCACCGGCAGCCACAGATCCATCGGCGTCAGACCCCTTTTCAGGCGAAACACCCGGAAGGCCAGCCAGATCACCGGCAGCAGACAGATCACCGCGTAAAGCAGGATTGCCGCCCCATTACCCGCGCTGCTGGAAAGGGACAGCTGGCGGAGCGCCGAGCCGATCTGGCGGAAAGGGAAAGAAAAAATACTAAAATCCATGCCAATACCTCCTCGATTATTGTTTTACGATAATTTCTTACGTCCACTATAGCAGATGAATTATTGTTTGTCAATAATTATCTGATAAATTTTGTCCTGGCTCAGGCGAAAGCTATTACGATTATCTGCGGTTCAGGCGGAAAAGTACTGCATAGATTGGGCCGCATTCCGCAGCAGGATTATTGCGATATGACGGATATTCAAATGCCCGCGAGATATATGAAAGGTCGAGAATATATGAAAGCCTGAGAATGTATGAAAGCCTGAGAATGTATGAAAGCCAAAGATCAACGGGATCTTTGGCTTTCATATTGCTGTCTGATTTTACTGTCTGATTAAAAATCAATTCTGTATAAATAGTTTTCTCCATCTCCGCCCGCATTACGCGTTTTTCTTTCCGATCCGGTCCACGCTGGCGATGATGATCAGCGCGCCCAGGGCCGTCGCGACGGTGGCTACCAGCGTCAGCATCTTTGCGCCGCTGAGATCCAGGATCACGCCGCCGATCAGGCTGGAGATCATGCTGGTCACGGTGACCATGGTAGTAAAGAAAGCCTGTCCCTTGACCGCCTCCCCTTTGCTCATGATCTCATCGATAAAGTTGACCATGGCCGGCAGGAACAGACCGAAGGATATCAGCTGGAAAAACTGGGCTATGTACACCATGGTAACGCTGGTGGCGATATAGCACATAGCGATCTTCACGGCAAAGCCTACCGACGCCACTTTGAGCAGCAGCTCACAGGAGAACTTCTTCCGCAGGCTGTCAAAGCCCACCATGGCCGGAATCTCCAGGAAAGCCATGACAGACAGAATCCGCCCCATGTCTTCGCTGTCTCCGCCAACGCTGGTGACAATCTGTATCATATAATTGTTCAGAATCTGATTGCTGAAGTAAATGCCGATGACGCCCACATTGACCAGAACAAAGATTTTGTTCCGCATGACAAAATCCTTCAGGTTGATTTCCTCTTCCGCCGCGGTTTCTGCTGCGTTCTCCTCGATGGCCTGTCCCGGCTGGCCGTCCGTCTTCGCTCTGTCGTACTGCTTTTTGGTCAGAATAAGGCTGACCAGCAGCATGAGCAGAATCACTTCGCCGCTGATAGGCAGCACCTGGACGCCGTGGTTTTCCACCAGCGTACCCATTACGGCCATGAGCGCCGCATAGCAAAGAGAGCCTATACTTCTGGCTACGCCGAAGCTGACGTGATATCCGCTTTCCGCCAGCTTAAAGCTGAGGGAATTGATCAAAGGCTGCAGCACCGTATGCCACGTCAGCAGCAGGACGAAAACCACCGTCAGAGCCAGGCTCTTTTTCTGTATGGCGCACAGCGCCACGGTCAAAACCATCATGATGATCACGAGAATCTGTATGATGCCGGTCAGCGATATCTTTTTGCTGCGGTCAGCGATATCCGCCAGCAGCGGCTGCAGGACCACAGCCAGCACATTTCCTACGGCCAGAACCACGCCGATCTCCGAGTTGGAATAGCCTCTCGCCAGCAAAAACACTGACGCGAAGGTGCCGACTATGCCGTAATACATCCAAAACGTGCCCTGAATACAAGAATATTGAAAGTTGAGTAATTTCCCCATACAAATAAATCCTCCTATGTGTATACACCACTAAAGATTATACCTTGTTTTGGAGTTTTTGCAAAGGGGTTTTCATAGGAATTCTGACCAGCGTTTCGGTTTACTGATGCCCTGAACTCGGCATCCCGGCAACCATTTTTGATTTTTTTGCGAAATGTTGCGCTCCCGCCGCCCAAATCCTGAGACCTGGCCGCAATCGGGCTGATTTTTGTGAAGAAAAATCAATTTGTTGCCGCTTCAATGGTTTATTCTGGTTAAATTCCTTTTTATGGTATGGTTTTCAAGATTCCGCGCATCAAAAAAGGCCAAACGCGCAACATTTCCTGATTTTTTGACAAAAATCAGCCTCTTCCAAGTTGTCCCTCCAAACGATCAAAGGTGGTATGTCAGCCGCACAACAGGAGAAAGGCCTGCCCGGCATGGGGCAGGCCTTTCTCCTTATGAATTTAGGTAATTATGAATTATGCTTTATAAATGATGTTTCCACATCCAGCTACTTCTCAGCTTTATTTTTGATGGCCGCCTGGGCTGCCGCGATTCTGGCGATCGGTACGCGGTACGGTGAGCAGGATACATAATCCAGGCCGGTTCTGTGGCAGAACTCGATGCTTCTCGGATCTCCGCCGTGCTCTCCGCAGATACCCAGCTTGATATTCGGACGTGTCTCTCTTCCCAGCTTCACCGCGATCTGCACCAGGGAGCCTACGCCCTCCTGATCGATGGTCTGGAACGGGTCGTCCGCCAGAATGCCTTTGTCCACGTACTCTTTGATCAGCTTGCCTGTATCGTCTCTGGAGAATCCGAAGGTCATCTGGGTCAGGTCGTTGGTGCCGAAGGAGAAGAACTCCGCCTCTTCCGCGACCTGATCCGCTGTCAGGGCTGCCCGCGGTACCTCGATCATGGTTCCGATCTTGTACTCCATCTCGCTTCCCGCTTCCGCCTTGCAGGCCTCGGCCGTCGCTACCACAGTAGCCTTCACGTTGGCGATTTCCGCTTTGCTGCCTACCAGCGGGATCATGATCTCAGGCACGATATCGACCTTCTTTTCAGAAGCCACCTCGATGGCGGCCTCCATGATGGCCCTAGTCTGCATCTCCGCGATCTCAGGATAAGTCACCGCCAGTCTGCAGCCTCTGTGTCCCAGCATCGGGTTGAACTCGTGAAGCTCGCTGGCTGCCTGCGCCAGCTTTTCATATGGAATGCCGGTATGCGCGGCCAATTCTCTGGTGTCCTCTTCCGTCTGAGGCAGGAATTCGTGGAGCGGCGGATCCAGCAGACGGATGGTCACCGGTTTCTCTTCCATGACCTCATACATGCCCTTAAAGTCAGATTTCTGGAACGGCAGCAGCTTGGCCAGCGCCGTCCTTCTCTCTTCTTCCGTCTCCGCCAGGATCATCTGACGGATCGCAGGGATCCTCTCTTCTTCAAAGAACATGTGCTCCGTGCGGCAGAGACCGATGCCCTCCGCGCCGAAAGCCAGCGCCTGAGCGGCGTCCTTCGGGTTGTCGGCGTTGGTCCGGACCTTCAGGCTTCTGATCTCGTCAGCCCAGCCCATGATCGTCCCGAAATCACCGGAAAACTCCGGCTGTACCGTTTTGATCTGCCCCTGATATACACTTCCGTTGGAGCCGTTGAGGGAAATATATTCTCCCTCGCCGAAGACCGCATCTCCGATGGTCAGAGTCTTCGCGGCCTCGTCCACGATGATCTCCGAGCAGCCCGCGACGCAGCATTTGCCCATGCCCCGGGCTACTACGGCCGCGTGGCTGGTCATGCCGCCTCTTGCGGTCAAAATGCCTTCGGCCGCTACCATGCCTGCCAGGTCTTCCGGCGACGTTTCCTGTCTGACCAGGATCGCTTTATGCCCTGCCGCCACGGCTGCCTCCGCGTCGGACGCGTCAAAGTAAATCTGCCCCGTCGCCGCTCCTGGAGAAGCAGGAAGTCCCTTTGTCAGGACGCAGGCGTCTTTCTCAGCGACTGTATCAAAGGTCGGATGGAGCAGCTGGTCGATCTGCGCGGGATCGATGCGCTCTACAGCGGTTTCCTTTGTGATCAGACCTTCCTCCACCATGTCTACAGCCACTTTGATGGCGGAGACAGCGGTTCTCTTGGCGGCTCTGGTCTGCAGCATGAACAGCTTGCCTCTCTCCACGGTGAACTCCATGTCCTGCATATCTTTATAGTGCTTTTCCAGTATATCCGCGATCCGCGAAAAATCCTTATAGACCTCCGGGAATGCTTCTGCCATCTCCGCGATCGGCTTCGGGGTACGGATACCGGCGACGACGTCTTCGCCCTGGGCGTTGACCAGGAATTCGCCATACAGCTTGTTTTCACCGGTTGCAGGGTTTCTCGTGAAAGCGACGCCGGTGCCGGAGGTGTCTCCCATGTTGCCGAAGACCATGGACTGGACGTTGACGGCTGTTCCCAGCTTATCGGAAATCCTGTTCAGCTTTCTGTAGAGGATAGCTCTGTCGTTGTTCCAGGAGCGGAAAACGGCTTTGATGGCCTCCATCAGCTGCTCCTTCGGCTCCTGCGGAAAATCTCTGCCTACGGCTTTCTTTACGAGCGCTTTGTAGCCTTTGATGATCTCCTTCAGGTCGTCTGTGGTCAGGTCCACGTCAAAGGCTGCGCCGGCTTTCTCCTTCTGTCCGTCGAAGATGACGTCGAACTCGCTCTTCGGGATTTCCAGCACGACATCGCCGAACATCTGAATGAAACGGCGGTAGCTGTCATAAGCAAAACGATCATTGTCCGTCAGCTTTGCCAGACTTTCCACGGTGTCGTCATTGAGTCCTAGGTTCAGGATGGTATCCATCATGCCCGGCATGGAAAATACAGAACCGGAACGGACGGAAACCAGCAGCGGATTTTCTTTGTCTCCAAATTTCTTTTCAGTGACGGCTTCCAGCTCGGCAAGCTTTTCGTAGATTTCCTTTACGATGTCCTCACCGATGGCGCGGCCCTCTTCATAGTAACGAGTGCACGCTTCCGTGGTCACGGTAAAACCGTAAGGAACCGGCAGGCCGATCCTGGTCATCTCCGCCAGATTCGCCCCTTTGCCTCCGAGGAGGCTTCTCATGTCCTTAGAGCCTTCACTGAATGAATATACAAATTTCTCCATAATATCTTTCCTTTCCCGCGTGCTTTCTCCTGATCTCCTGACGCTTGCTTTGATTTTGACTACATTTTAATTGCAGCCGCCGCGGAAAACAAGGCCTCCATCAAAAGTTTTAAAATTCAAAAGAAATTCTTTTTTTGACTTAAAAATTGAAACTGTGAGGAGAAAAAAACTTGCAGAATGAAACGGCCGGCACAGCCCCCTGCGCTGAAACAAAAGAGACAATCCTGTGAATCTTGGGATCCATCAGGATTGCCTCTTTTTTCATCTTTTTCAGCAGGAGGACATGCCTTACCGGCCTTCCTGCTCCCGCTCATTTCTTTCAAATTCTTCAAGAATACGAATCATTTCCGCAGGTGAAACAATAAACTCGCGAATAGGATAATGCTTTTGATTCCCTGTTACCAAATACGCATCATCCTCTCTCTTCTCCATGGCAACCTCATAAAATATCAGGTCATCCATATCGATCAGAATTTCACCCGTAGGCATAGGGTAAACCTCAATCCCAAACTGCTGTATCGCTCCTAAAATTTTCCTTATGGTTT
>CALLDR010000128.1 GCA_937997955.1 uncultured Emergencia sp.
TTTCATCGGATTTTCCCATGGCAGTGCTCTGGTCCTTCCAGTATCTCTTTGCTACAAATCTGTGTTTCATATACTATACTACCTCCTACAGTTTTTTAGGTGGTAAGACCTCTTTTCTATATTAAAGCATATTTCGACAAAAAACGCAAGTACAAAAACTGCTTATTTGAAATTTTCTAAAAATATGCCCGCCTGTCCTGCAGGTTTCACGGCTTCCTAAACGGCTGAACACAAAAAACAGCCGCGCGTCAAACGCGTGGTTTTACCCATACAAAGAAACCGCCTCCAGATGAAAGCGGCTTCTGCAAATTTAAAGCATTATTCTAAAGCATTTTCTCACTGCAGTCCTCTAAAGCGATTCCCCTGTTTTATTCTTCTACAAACTGCAGGCTCTGGATCTGCCTGAAGCGGACCAGACCTTCAAAGCCTTTTTTCTCCTGCCGCAGCAGCACCCACTGTTCGTCCGCGTCCAGGATCCTGCACGGCGTGTTATCAAAATCACCGCTGCAGTCGTCCTCCAATTGCAGAATCACGCAGCTTCCCAGGTTCTTCCGCAGGATTTGGCCCATGGAATCTTCTTCCTGCCTGATCTGCGGTTCTTTCAGGATCCGCTCGACCTTCTTAAGTCTGGCCGAGATAGAAAAGCACCAGATAATGGCGATCATGCCGACGCTCCATGCCAACGTTTCCATATCACAGCTCTCCCTTCTCAAATTTCAAAGAACAGATGGACGACAAAGGGATCAGCTTGCACGTCGTCTGCCTGCCGGACCGATAGGACACCTTGGCCCAGGCTCCCTCAAAGTCGGTGATCACGCAGACTTTACCGCACAGATCGCTCTCCTCCGCATCGTCAAAGAACTGCAGGCGCACCGGCCTGCCTTTTGCGGACGCCAGCAGCCGTGTCAACAGCCGCGGTTCTTTCTCCGGAGGGGCAAAACCTCCGGCGGACACCCTTTGATCGGGGCGTGGTTTGGGCCGAAGCAGGTCGTCACAGCTGACCTCGAGGATATCGGCCAGCCTTACGATCTTCTCCATTTCGGGATAGGCCGTGCCGGCTTCCCAGCGGGATACGGTTTGGCGGGTCACCTGCATCAGTTGGGCCAGCTGTTCTTGGGTCAGGTTTTTGCGCCGCCTGGCCTCGGCGATTTGACTGCCTGTTTGCATATCGTAACCTCCTGCTTCTATCATAGTTTATGCGGTCCGCTCTGTCTACAGCACGCTGGTTGCGAAATGCAACGTTTGGATTTCCGCCGCGGGTGGGGCTCATGGCAGGGTCTTGGCAGGGTTCATGACCGAGCTGCGGCAGAGCTCACGGCCGAGTTACAACAGGGTTTGTGGCCGAGCTGCGGCAGGACTCACGGCAGTGCCTGACTCCATCAAAGTGCCTCGAGCAAAGGACGTATAGCCCCTTTGTCGGTGTAATCCGCGCCGTGGTCGATGGCCTCCAGCAGCTGCCGCTCGGCGTCTGTGATCTCGTTGGCCCGCTTTCCCGCGATCATCCGGCGCACCACCGCCATCATCTTCCGATCCATGCCGCTGACCCTGGACGGGTCGTAGGCGCCGGGGAAGAACCAGCACGGCAGCTGGCTGAACGCTTTTTCCTGCTCTGTCATACGGGCCGGCTTGCCGCCGGACACCAGCCTCTTGAAACCGGACGCCTGTTTAGTAAAATTCAGCTCTCTGCACTCCTCCTGGGTCTCTTTATCGCCGATGGTGAGGCCCACGGCAAAGGTCAGGATCCGCTTTTCGGCAATCTGCGGATACAGCTTTTTCAGCGTCTGGATACCCAGAATCGCCCCTGCGTGAATAGCGCCGCCAAAGATGATGACGTCCTTATCGGCCAGCGCTTTGACGGACACGCCGCTCTCCGGCATCAGCTCTCCTCCTGTTTCCTCGGCGATCCAGCGGGCGTACCGCTCCGTGGTTCCGTATTTTCCTGCGTATATAACTGCGATGTTTGTCATGGATTCGCTCCTGTCTCATCTATTTTTATCTTTTACAGCTTTTTTGTGATTGGCTGCTTTTTGTTTGTTTTGTGACTGCTTTGTGCTTGCTGACTTTGCATTTGATCGCCTGATACCTGTTCACTTTAAATTTGTTCGCTCGGTATTTTCTGTCTTAATATTTGACAGCTTGATATCTGCTGATTTGCTGTCCGCTTATTTGCCATTTGTTTGTTAACATTATGTTTGCTTGACACTTATTTGCTCAGTATGCCGATCAGCTCGTACATTTCTCTGTCGATCTCCCGCTTCTGTTCCACGGCTTCCTGCAGGTCGTAAGCGACGATCTCGCCGTTGACGGTTCCGATCGCTTTGCTGTCTGAATCCTCCCGCAGCAGCTCGACAGCCTTTGCCCCGGTCAAAGTGGCCAGCATCCGGTCGCGGTACGTCGGACTTCCGCCTCTCTGCAGATAGGACAAGACCACCAACCGGGTTTCTCTGCCCGTGCGGTCTTCGATGGTCTTCGTCAGCTCCTGAGAAGAGACTCCCACGCCCTCAGCTTTGATGATGATGCTGTGCTGTTTGCCTCTGTTGGCGCCGATGACGATCTTGCGGCAAAGCTCGTTGAGATCCATCTCGATCTCCGGGATCAAAACGGCTTCTGCCCCGCCGGCCAGTCCTGCGTGGAGCGCGATATCTCCGCAGTGCCTGCCCATGACCTCGATCACAGTTGTCCTCTCATGGGAAGAAGAGGTGTCCCGGATTTTGGTAACGGCGTCCAGTACGGTGCTCACTGCCGTATCAAAACCGATGGTATAATCCGTATATCCCAGATCGTTGTCGATGGTTCCTGGAAGGCCCATGACTTTGATCCCTCGGCTCATCAGATCACAGCCGCCTCTGAGGGAGCCGTCGCCGCCGATGACCACCAGGCCCTCAATGCCAAAGGTATCCAGCATGTTCACAGCATGGCGCTGTCCTTCTTCCGTGCGGAACTTCTCACTTCTCGCCGTCTTCAAAATGGTTCCGCCGCGATGGAGGATATCGCCTACGGAATTACGGTCCAACTGCCGGATCTCGCCGTCCAGCAATCCTTCGTAGCCTCTGTAGATACCGTACACTTCCATATCGGACTCGATTCCGCATCTGACTACGGCCCGGACAGCCGCGTTCATGCCCGGGGAATCCCCGCCGCTGGTTAAAACACCTATTCTCTTCATATGCTCACCTACTTTGTATTGTTTTTCATGTTATCTTTTTTATTGTTATAGCCGCAGCCGGCGTTTCGTATCGTTGCTGTTTTTATGCTGTTTTACGAAACGATTTGGCGTTATTTTTGCGTCCGGTTTCGTATTTCGCTTACAATCTTTCGGAATTACGAAACTTTTGCGGCTCAAACGGGGATCGGGGTTTCGTATTTTTGATGAATTGATCCCCTTTTACGAAACAATTGTCCTTCCCTCCGATCAAAGGTTTCGTATTTGAAGCATTTTTGCACTGCTTTACGAAACCCATCTAGTCAAGTCCATCTTCCCGCCTGACTCTGAAAAGTTTCGTATTCGATGCCGATTCGCGGGATTTTACGAAACCTGATCCGCTGCCGACCGCTACCAGCGGTCGGGGATAGGTCTCCCCTTTATATTTGGGCGGCCGACGATTTCAGCTACGGTGTCGAAAAACTGGATCAGAGGCCGGACGCCGCCGTTTTGACTGGTTTTGACGATTTTTCCGCTCTGCAGGTAGATCAACACCGGCGTATCGCCTCGGAAATCGCGGAAGATCTGCTGCAGCTGGGAAAGCACCGCCTTTTCGTCGGCGTCTGCCGGAATCCTGACTTTGACTGGATCCGGTTCTCTGAAACCGCCTCCGGCGCGGCCAGCGCGGCTTCCCTGGCTGTAATTGCCCTGCTGCTGCGACTCGTTGTAACCATGATTGCCATTGTAACCATGATTGCCGCCGTAACCGCTGCTTCCGCCCGCCGCGGCGCTGCGGCCCTGGCCGCGGCCGCGGTCATAAGCGCTGCTCTCCTTATCCATAGCCAGCAGTCCTTCCACGTCGTCGATGGAAACCACGGAGTCCGCCAGCAGCTTGGGCATTTCCTCTTCCTTGAAGTTAAGTTTGCCTTTGACCGCCACGACTTTGTCCTCGGCAATAGCGCCGCTGCACCGCTCGTAAACGTTTGGAAATACCACCACTTCCACGTCGCCGTACAGGTCTTCCAGATCCACGAAAGCCATCATCTTGTTGTTCTTCGTGACCAGATTCTTCTTCCCCGTGATCATGCCGGCCATGGTAACAGTCATACCGTCGGAAATACTGCTGTCCGAGTGCTCAGGCTCTGCCGCTGCCGCCAGCTGCTCGCTGGTCACCGTAGCCAGCTGGTTGATCCGGTCGGTATATTCGTTGAGCGGATGGTCCGTGATGTACACGCCCAGCATCTCCTTTTCCATAGCCAGAAGCATGTCCTTGTCGAAGTTCCGCACGTCCGGCAGAGTCCCCGATATATCTCCGGTGTTCATCTCCTCGCTGCTGATGGCGAACAGGGAAATCTGGCCCGCCAGGTTCCGCTTTGCCGAGGTCTGCGCCGATTCCACCAGCCCCTCGTAGACGGCCAGATGCGCCGCCCGGTTCGGGTTCAGGGTATCCAGCGCGCCGGCTTTGATCAGGCTCTCCACCGCCTTCTTATTGACCTCGCTGATCTCCAGATTGCTGATAAACTGGAAGATATCCTTCGGACGTCCCTTTTCCTCTCTGGCTCGAATGATGGCGTCGATGGCGCCTTCGCCCACATTTTTGACGCCCAGCAGGCCGAATCGGATCTTGCCGTCCACTACGGAGAACTTCTTCTGGCTCTCGTTGATGCACGGCGGCAGCACTTCAATGCCCATATCCTGACAGTTTCTGATATATTTGGCGATGGCTTTGGCATCTCCCATGACGCTGGTCATCAGAGCCGCCATAAATTCCACCGGATAATACCTCTTCAAATAGCCGGTCTCATATGCAACTACAGCATATGCCGCCGCGTGAGACTTGTTGAAGGCGTACTGAGCAAAGGTTTCCATGTCGGCAAAGATGGACTCGGCGGCCGCCTCGCTGATGCCACGCCGCACGCAGCCCTCGATCTCAACGCTGCCGTTTTCGTCGGTTTTGCCGTGAATGAAGTACTCCTTTTCCTGGAGCATGACGTCCTTCTTCTTCTTGCTCATGGCGCGGCGCACGATGTCGGAGCGGCCAAAGCTGTAGCCCGCCAGGTCGCGGACGATCTGCATAACCTGCTCCTGGTACACCAGGCAGCCGTAGGTGACGTCCAGAATCGGCGCCAGCTCCGGCGTCACGTATTTGATCTGGTCCGGATTCTTCTTATTCTCAATATATTTCGGAATGGAGTCCATCGGACCCGGCCGGTACAGGGAAATGCCCGCCACCACGTCTTCAAAGCAGGTCGGCTTCAGATTCTTCATGAACTGGGTCATGCCGCCGCTTTCCAGCTGAAAGACGCCTTCCGTGTTGCCGCTGGCGATCATCTCGTAGACCGCCGGATCGTCGTAGCCCATACGGGCAAAGTCGATGGTAACGTCGTAGTCCTTTTCGATCAGTTCCAGGGCGTCCCGGATCACCGTCAGGTTTCGGAGGCCCAGAAAGTCCATCTTCAAAAGGCCCAGCTCCTCGATGGTGGTCATATTGAACTGGGTCGCGACGCCTTTGTCAGACATATAGAGCGGTACGTACTCGTCCAGCGGCAGCTTGGAGATTACCACCCCTGCCGCATGGGTAG
>CALLDR010000129.1 GCA_937997955.1 uncultured Emergencia sp.
TACGGGCGCGTTAAGGGATAGCCCTGATGAGATAGCGGACGGCCTGGTTATCGGGACGCACTTCATCGGCGACAGGTACACCGTAGGCAGCAGGAGAAACATCAATTCGATATTGATTACAGTTCCATCCTCCCCATGAAGCGGCAGGGGCTGAAATTCCCCATGAACTGTTCCAGACAAATGCTCCACTTGCTTGTAAGTCTGCTCCAAACCCCGTCCAAATATAACCAACACCATTATAATTTCTTGTAGCATGTCCTTGGTGTGCTCCCAACCCTGCGGAGTTCCCACCATGTCCCCGGAGAAATAGACCCCTCAGATCAGGCACCTGCCCGCCCACGAGCGCAAACAGTTCCGGGTAATCTGCTATCTAAAAAAAGGCCCTCTGGATTTCAGAGGGCCTTTCTCGGAATTGGCTGTTTTTAGTTAGTCTAAGGCTGACAGTACCAGCTTCCTAGATTTGGGATCAAGTTGATCTATATATTCGTTTAGAAGACAGATATATTTGTAGTATAACTCGGCGTCTTCGTAGTCGCGAAGCGAGAGAGAGTATAGAGAAAAATAAGTTGCGATTATTCCAGCGAGCTGCGCAGATATGACTTCGCAAAACATATTTCCTTTTTGATGTACCTTATACATTCCAGCAGGAGGGGTCATATAAAAACCTCCATTGCTGAGTTCATGATAGTCCAACATTCCTCCATCATAATCTTCAGACAAAAATTTCATCCACGAAAAGACGTTGTGTTCAACCATAGGAGCGACTTCGCCAAAATTGTTGATGATGGAAGTCATCCTCGCTTCATGTGCCACAATAGAATCTTTAATTTGCATATCGCTTCTCCTTACTTTGGAGTTTGTCCAAAACCCGCGTTTTGGGCATGGTGTTCACAAAATGACACCATGACAAAACGCGGCATGGGCAAAGCCCATTTTCAGGTGCATCAAAGTAGGGGGGAGTATCCATGACAGGCGTTAGTGAAGGGAGAAGCTGACGCGGAAGCGAGGTAGCCAAGGGCTGCCGTAGCTGCACAAGGAAGCAATCCTGAAACGACACGCCTGGCGGGGATACTGCGCGAATGCGCACCCCTCTACCTCAAACAATTTTTTCTATCAGGAGTTACAATGGAAATCCGCTTTCAACCATATCGTAAATCCGGGACTTGGGTTGTTTATTGGAAAAGCCCCTGGACAGGGGCGCATCACCATCGTGGGTTTTATACCCAAGAAGAAGCGGAAAATTTTGTAAAGGGGCTTTCCGATATTTATAATAAAGAAAAAGAAATTATACGCCGAAGAAAACGATATACCAATACGAAGATATTACTATCAGACTTAGTTGAACGATACTTTTCTGTCGCTGTAACTAATATGACAACCTTAAAACAAAATAGATACCATATTACACATATTGTTAAAATGTTTGGCAACAGACAGGCCATAAAGATAACAATGGATGATATATTATACTTTATAGAAGTGCAGAGACTTAGAGGGCTTCGACAAACGACAATAAATATACGAGTATCAATTCTGAGAACAATTCTGAATTGGGGAGTACGAGTTGGTTTATTGCCTCATAATCCTCTTTCAAGCTTTCGACTTCCTCAAGCTAGGCCACAGAGAATTGTTCCGCCAACCCCTGATGAATTACAGCGTATATATGCTGTGTCTCCAGATCATATTCAGCGAATAATTTTATTAGGTACATATCTTGGGCCTAGGATTGGGCCTTCTGAACTATTCAAATTGCGTTGGTCTGATGTAGATTTAAAAAATGGAATAATCCATATGCCAAATGCGGCAAAAGGTGCAACAGATTCCGCTAGAGTTATTCCTATTCGATCTGGTTTAATTCCAATTTTAAGTAAATTATTTAATTCCGATAGGATATTAAATATATCATTTGTCATCCACTGGAAAGGCAATTCGGTTCGATCTATTCACAGAGCATGGACGAGTGCGCTTAAACGTGCGGGGATTGAGAGAAGGATAACTCCATATTGTTTACGCCATGCTTATGCCACCTACTCAGTACAGGGCGGTGCAAAGCTCAAACCCTTGGCAAAGTTGATGGGGCACAAAAACGAGAGGATGATCTTGCAGACATACCAGCATGTGCTTGAAAAAGATGAACGGGATACGATTGAGGCAATGCCGGATGTTCTGCGCTTATTCCCCAAAAGGCGTAGGCCTCAAACCCGAAAATCAGCACCAGTACCCCCCTATCTATTTCAGAATGCAGTAAAATCATTTACTTTTTTTGCATATATTGAATGAAAAAAATGAAAATGTATTTATTTTTTTATGTAAAAAAATATTTACATTTTTATTTTATTATACTAAAAAATAGGTATGTAAAAATGTGGGAGGTAAACCTATGCATGTATGCAGCATTGCAAATCAAAAAGGTGGTGTTGGGAAGACTACGACCACTCAGAACTTGGGCATGGCTTTGGGAAAGAAAAAAAAGGTGCTCCTCATTGATTTGGACGCCCAAGGGAATTTGACTGATGCCTGCGGCCTTTCTTCTCCTGAGTATTCTGCTTATGAAGTACTAAGTGGAGATCGCGCCCTTGCCGATTCAGTTTTTCATCTTAGCAATCATATCGACCTGTTGCCTGCGACCCGGAATTTAGCTGTTGCCGAACTGGCTTTTGCATCGCGCATGGGTAGAGAAAACCTGATGAAAAAAGCACTCCAAAACAGTAGCTACGATTTCGTTCTTATTGATTGTCCGCCGTCTCTGGGACTCCTGACCGTCAATGCTTTAACTGCCTCTGACAGTCTTCTCATTCCTGTCCAAGCTGAATATTATGCACTGGCTGGCCTAGATTTGATTTTGGAAACAATGAACAGTGTCGTGGAAAATTTGAACCCAAAGCTACATTTACTTGGAATCCTTTTGACATTTTTTGATAAGAGAAAATCCTTGAATCGTGATGTGCTTATAGGATTGCAAGAACGATGGGGAAAACTTCTATTTTCAACATTGATACGTGATAATGTTTCACTGGCAGAAGCCCCTAGCGATGGCCACAATATTTTTGAATATCGTCCCAAAAGCTATGGGGCACAGGATTACAGCGCGCTTGCCAAAGAGTTCCTGGCTAGAGTAAAAAAGCAATAAATATTTTTTCCCATAAAAAAGGAGGAAACAAATGGGGCTTGGCAATCGTGGTAAGCAGCGCATACAAGGGACTGAAACTCCTACAGTTAAGGAGCTGTTTACGCCGACAGAAAAAACAGAAGACAGCGATCAGGCGTCGAAAATGAAAATCGGACGCCCCAAAGGGCTTCCCACCAAGGCAAAAACTTTCACGCTTCCCCTGGAACTTAACCAGCGGCTTAGACGCTTTGCTTTTGAGCATGAGTGCAAAGAAGTAGATGTCGTGCGCGCCGCATTGGAAAGTTATCTCAATGAACACGAAAAATGATAATAGCTGTACGCGGTGTGCTGTTATAGGCTGTAACGTATCCTATCGAAAAGAAATTACGCCTGAAATTCTAAAAAACATAATTCTAGGCAAACAAGAAATGGGGCGTTGGCTTGGCCACATTGATACATTCTTTAACGAACTGCCTCTTGAAATTATTATTGGGTTCATTAAAGAAAATGGTATTTCTTACAAAGAGTTGAAAAAAAAGTATGACACGCTTCCCAAGGTAATGAAAGGGAGAAATTTTGAGAGGATTACCCATGAATACAGATAGCTGGAAAAATTTATTTGCCGCAGCCATGCAGCAGATCAAGCAGTCCGGGTTGCCACCTTCCATGTGGACATTTGGCGGAGGCACTGTGCTTATGCACAAATTCAACCATCGGTTCAGTAAAGACATTGATATTTTTTTCAGCGACAAGCAGTTGCTAGGTTATGTTTCTCCACGCACCCATGATGTTTTAGAGGATAGAGTTATAAAATATATAGAACAAGATAACTTTACGAAGATATATCTCAAGGAAGGAGAAATTGATTTTATCCTTTCCCCTCGCATATCACGCTGCAAACCAGTCCAGGCTGTAATCGAAGGGGAAAAAATATTCTTGGATCATCCTGTTGAAATTATCGCCAAGAAAATAGAGCACCGGGCAAGTGAGTTCAAAGCTAGGGACGTTTTTGACCTGGCAATAGTATATTCTCAAATGAAAACAACCATGCTCGAAAATCTGGATATATCAAAAGAAAAACTGATCTGTCTTAAAAATCGTGTCTGTGACCTTCACGAAAGCAATATTTTAGAAAGCCAGCTTCAAGAAATCGGCAGGCTTCCTACCGGTGAAAAAATTAGAGGAACTGAATTTGAACTATTTAAGAACTTTGTATGTGCAATGGAAAAACAGATAGACTCAAAACAAAAATGTATCGGCTTTGAAAGGTAAAATCATCTTTCCAATGCTTGATTCCGCCTCTGGGGAGCCTTTTTCGGTTGGACAAAGAAGTTTTGCCCCTTCGGTAAGTTGATTTTTGTTCCATCTGCTAGTGTAAATGTCTCACACAAGTTATCTCTGGCGCGTGATTTTACATTCCATTTCATAGACATATACGCCAGCGCTGTTTCTCGCGCTTCCTGGCTGAAGCTGATCTGCCTGCCGGTGTCGATGATTTTACCGCCTTGGGGAAGACGGTAGACGATATTTCCATGCG
>CALLDR010000130.1 GCA_937997955.1 uncultured Emergencia sp.
CGTTGATCAGGTCTACGATCAGCTTCATCTCGTGGATACATTCAAAGTATGCCATTTCAGGTTCATAGCCTGCTTCTACCAATGTATCAAAACCAGCCTTCATCAGCTCGGTTACGCCGCCGCACAGAACAGCCTGTTCACCGAAGAGGTCTGTTTCAGTTTCTTCTTTGAAGGTGGTTTCCAGGATACCCGCTCTGCCAGCGCCGATGCCGGATGCGTATGCCAGAGCGTAGTCCTTAGCTTTGCCGGACGCGTCCTGATATACAGCGATCAGGGAAGGAACGCCCTTGCCTTCTACATACTGGCTTCTTACAGTGTGTCCAGGTCCCTTCGGCGCGATCATGATAACGTCCAGATCCTTGGAAGGAATGATCTGGTTGAAGTGAATGTTGAAACCGTGAGCAAATGCCAATACGTTTCCTTCCTTCATGTGCTTTTCAATCTGCTCTTTGTAGATCTTTGCCTGCAGCTCATCAGGTGTCAGCATCATGACGATGTCTCCGGCCTCTGCCGCTTCTTCGATGCCCACAACCTTCAGGCCTGCGTTCAGAGCCTTCTGTTCATGAGCGGAACCTGGTCTCAGACCTACCACTACGTCTACACCGGACTCATGCAGGTTCATGGCATGGGCATGTCCCTGGCTTCCGAATCCGATGATCGCTACTGTCTTGCCGTCTAACAAACCTAAGTTACAATCCTGATCGTAATATTTCGTAATCATTTCTATCTATCTCCTTTTTTTCTTTTAATTGTCTCTTTTTAGTTATCCTTTTTTGCTGTATTTCCTTCTATACCCGTAATTCCGGTTCTGCAAACCTCAACCACGTCATATTCTGAAATAACATCCATGAATCCGTCGATTTTCTCCGGCGTACCGGTCAGCTCGATGATCATGCTGTCTCTGGACAGATCTACGATCTTGGCTCTGAAAATGTCGACGATCTCTTTGATGCCCGCTCTCTGCTGCGGTTCTGCCATGACCTTCAGCAAAAGCAGTTCTCTGTAAAGGCTGTGTTCTCTGTTCAGAATACAGATGTGCTTGACCACTTCCAGCTTTTCTGTCTGGGTGATGATCTGCTGCATGGACTGTTCTGTCGCGCTGAACACGATGGTGATTCTGGACAGGGTCGGATCATTGGTCGCAGACACTGTCAGGGAATCGATGTTAAAGCCTCTTCTGCCGAAAAGGCTGACAACTCTCGTCAGGACGTTGGCCTGGTTGAGGACAAGAACGCTGACGATTTCTTTCTTTAACGGTTTATACATAAAGCGTTCCCTCCTTAATCTATAATCATATCTTCAACAGTCTTGCCGCCTGGAATCATCGGAAGCACTCTTTCCTCTCTGGAGATCGGACAGTCGATCCAGACAGGGCCTTCCTCCTGCAGGGCCTTTTCCATGACAGCTCTCAGCTCCTCAGCAGTCTCCGCCCGGAAACCCTTTGCTCCGAAGGCTTCTGCCAGCTTGACAAAATCGGTCTTTCTCTCCGGCGTGGTGTTGGAATACCTGTTCTCGTAGAAAATAGTCTGCCACTGGTAAACCATGCCCAGAACCCGATTGTTCATGATGACCGTGATGATCGGCAGGTTCTGGCTTACCGCAGTACATGCCTCGTTCAGGTTCATGTGGAAGGAACCGTCGCCGGTAATATGGATAACTCTGTCCTGTGGACATCCCAGCTTCGCTCCGATGGCCGCGCCATAGCCGAAGCCCATGGTTCCCAGGCCGCCGCTGGTGATAAACTTCTTCGCCTTGTTGTGTTTGATATACTGAGCGGCCCACATCTGGTGCTGACCAACGTCAGTGACATAGATGGTGTTCTCATCGGTCATATCGCAGATGGTGTCGATGATCTCTTTCGGATGCAGCTTGCTGTCCGGAGCCTTGACGACTCTCTCCTTCTTTTTCCATCCGGAGACTCTCTCATGCCACTCAGGATGCTTTCTCTCTTCCACGTACGGCAGCGCCCTGATCAGGAACTCCTTTACATCGCCGATGCAGCATTTGTCGATCATAACGTTTTTGTTGATCTCGCTGCGGTCGATATCGATCTGAACGATCTTGGCGCGCCTTGCGAACTTCTCAGGATTCAGCGCGACGCGGTCGGAAAATCTTGCGCCCAGCGCGATGACCAAGTCGGCCTGGTCGATGGCCCGGTTAGCCGCAACGCTTCCGTGCATGCCCAGAAGTCCCAGGTTCAATTCATGATCGTAGCCGATCACGCCTGCCGCCATCAAAGTGTGGGCCGCAGGGATGTCCGCCTTTTCCAGCAGCTTAATCAGTTCCTTGCCCGCGTCAGACGCGAGAACGCCGCCGCCGACATAGGCAACCGGCTTTTCTGCGGCATTGATCATCTTAACGATGGCAGAGATATCTTCTCTCTCCATGGAAGGAACTTCCTTCAGCTGAAGCGGCGGTTTATTTGTATATTCAATGCTCGCAGCAGTTACGTCCTTCGTAATGTCCACGAGGACAGGACCCTTTCTCCCGCTGTTTGCAATCTTGAAAGCTTCTCTCAGAGCCGGTTCAAGATCTTCTATCCTGTTGACGAAGTAGTTATGCTTCGTAATAGGAAGTGTGACCCCTGTAATGCAGATTTCCTGGAACGCGTCTCTGCCGATCAGGGAATCGGGAACATTTGCCGTAATGGCAACCATCGGAATACTGTCCATGAAGGCCGTAGCGATACCGGTAACTAGATTGGTCGCACCAGGTCCGCTGGTTGAGAACACTACGCCGGTCTTGCCAGTGGCTCTGGCATAGCCGTCCGCAGCATGGGCAGCACCCTGTTCGTGAGCTGTAAGGACATGCTTAATCCTATCGCTATACTTATAAAGTTCATCAAAAATATTCAGTGCAGTGCCGCCTGGATATCCAAACACAGTATCAACGCCATGATCAAGCAATACTTCTGCCACTACTTGTGATCCTGTCAATTTCATACTCTCTCTCCTTTTCTTTAGAATTAAAATGGGGCAAAATGAGACAAATTTCGCCCTTCTATTATTATAGCCGTAAGTATGTAAATGTCAACACTTTTTTTCAATCTTTTTTGTTACCCATTCACAAAAAAGAATATCAATTATTTTGCAAAAACACAAATTTACAGTTGACATCTGGCCCGACTTCCAGTATAGTATAAGATAGCTGAAAATTTACGTCTGCCATGACGGGAATAAGTTATAATGTTGGTTTTACAGAGAGCGGCCGGTTGGTGGAAGGCCGTAAACCTTTTATAGCGTCTCACCCCCGAGCAGCGCTTTCGAGGAGTGGGCACGAACTCCCCCTCACATAAGCCCTATATGTTAGAGACAAACCCTATATAATATGTAGGAAAGTTCGTGTCAAGAAGAGTGGTACCGCGGAAATACAGGTAAGATATTTTCGTCTCTTTTGCGGTTTGGCTAAATCGTCAAAGGAGACGTTTTCTTATGCCCTAACCGTCAGGCTGCTTTTTACACTTTATACACATTTGGAGGTATTACGACATGAAAAACTACGAAAAGTACAGACCCGGCTATTTTGCCCCGCCAATGGCGCCGGAAGAGATGGAATGGCCAAAGAAAGACCACATCGAAAAAGCGCCCCTGTGGTGCAGCGTCGACCTGCGCGACGGCAATCAGGCCCTGGTCGTTCCGATGAGCCTGGAGCAGAAGCTGGAGTTCTTCAAATACCTGGTCAAGATCGGATTCAAACAGATTGAAGTCGGCTTCCCTGCCGCGTCTGAAACAGAGTATGAGTTTCTGAGAACCCTGATCGAAGAGAATCTGATCCCCGACGATGTGACCGTGCAGGTGCTGACCCAGTCCAGACAGCACATCATCGACAGGACCTTTGAGGCGCTGAGAGGCGCCAAGCGCGCTATCGTCCACCTGTACAATTCCACTTCCTTCGCCCAGAGACAGCAGGTCTTCCGCGCTTCTGAAGAGGAGATCATCAAAATCGCCACAGACGGCGCTGAGCTGATGAACGAATACGCGGCGAAGTTCCCTGAAACCGACTTCCAGTTCCAGTATTCACCGGAAAGCTTTACGGGAACAGAGATGGAATTCGCCCTGGATATCTGCAACGCTGTCATCGATATCTGGCAGCCGACGCCGGACAACAAGGTCATCATCAACCTGCCGGCGACCGTACAGATGTCCATGCCTCACGTCTACGCCAACCAGGTGGAATACATGAGCAAAAACCTGCACAGCAGAGAAAGCGTGATCCTGTCCCTCCACCCTCACAACGACAGAGGCACCGGCGTAGCTGACGCTGAGCTGGGTATCCTGGCCGGCGGAGACCGGATCGAGGGCACTTTGTTCGGAAACGGTGAGCGGACCGGCAACGTGGACATCATCACCCTGGCGATGAACATGTTCACCCACGGCGTGGATCCGGAACTGGACTTCTCCAATATGCCTGAGGCCGTGGAGCTCTTTGAGAAGTTTACCGGCATGACGGTGGATCCGAGACAGCCATACGGCGGCGACCTGGTATTCGCGGCCTTCTCCGGCTCCCATCAGGACGCCATCGCAAAGGGCATGAAATGGAGAAAAGAGACAGACCCTGGCAGATGGACCGTACCGTACCTGCCGATCGACCCTCATGACGTGGGCAGAGAGTACGAGGGAGACGTGATCCGGATCAACAGCCAGTCCGGCAAAGGCGGCATCGCGTACATCATCGAGAGAGACTACGGTTTTGTTATTCCAAAGGCCATGCGCGCCGAAGTGGGCTATATGATGAAGGATATCTCCGACAAGCGCCACGAGGAGCTGTCACCGACAGAGATCTTCAGCGCCTTCGAGAAGGAATACATCAACGACTTCTCCCCGATCGACATCACCGACGCCACCTTCAGCCACTTCTCCTCCACCAAGGACGATAACAAGGTTTACGGCGTCAGGATCCGCGCCAACATCGACGGGCAGGTCTACAATCTGGAGGCAGAAGGAAACGGCCGCCTCGATGCGGTCAGCAACGCCCTGAGAAAGACGGAATATCACTTTGACTACAAGTTCATCACCTACTCTGAGCATGCCATCAGCGCCGACTCCAACTCCAAGGCCGCCGCGTATATCTGCATCGCGGACAAAGATGACAACTTCTACTGGGGCGTAGGCACCCACGCGGATACCATTTTGGCCGCCGTCAACGCTCTGGTCAGCGCTCTGAACAGAATGAACAAAAAAATACACTTCGTAAAATAAGCGCAAAAGCGCGCAGCAACAAGATAAGAGAGGAATCAAATTATGGGTATGACAATGACACAGAAGATCCTGGCAGCTCACGCCGGCCTGGATCAGGTTGTCGCCGGCCAGCTGATCGAATGCAGCCTGGACGTGGTGATGGCCAACGACATTACAGGACCTATGGCGCTGCCGATCTTCCGGCAGATGGCGGACAAGGTCTTTGACAGGGACAAGGTCGTGCTGGTCCCTGACCACTTCACACCGAACAAAGACATCAAATCCGCCCAGAACGCCAGAGACATTCAGGACTTTTCCAGAGAGCAGGGTCTGACCAATCATATGGTACAGGGCAAATGCGGCGTGGAGCACGCCATCTTGCCGGAAAGAGGCATCGTGACAGCGGGACAGTGCATCATCGGCGCTGACTCCCACACATGTTCCTACGGCGCTTTAGGCGCTTTCGGAACCGGCGTGGGAACCACAGATATCGCGGCAGGCATGGCTACCGGCCAGGCCTGGTTCAAGGTTCCTGCCGCCATGAAGTTCGTTCTGAAGAACAAGCCAACAAAATATGTCAGCGGCAAGGACATCATCCTGCACATCATCGGAAAAATCGGCGTAGACGGCGCTCTGTACAGATCCATGGAGTTCACAGGCGACGGCGTCCAGCATCTGACCATGGACGACCGCTTCACCATCTGCAACATGGCCATCGAAGCCGGCGCGAAGAACGGCATCTTCCCGGTAGACGATCAGACCCTCGAATACATAAAAGAACATTCCGAAAAGCCGTATCAGGTCTTTGAGGCGGACGCGGACGCGGAATACGAAGAGGTCATCGAGATCGACCTGTCCCAGGTACGTCCGACCGTGGCCTTCCCTCACCTGCCGGGCAACGCCCACACCATCGATGAGATCGAGGCAGACGAAAAGATCTTCATCGACCAGGTGGTCATCGGCTCCTGCACCAACGGCCGGATCAGCGACATGAGAAAGGCCGCGGCCATCTTAAAGGGCAGGACAGTCCATCCGGAGGTCCGCGTCATGGTCATTCCTGCCACCCAGAAGATCTTCCTGCAGTGCATGGAGGAAGGCCTGGCACAGATCTTCGTAGAATCCGGCTGCGCCTTCAACACGCCTAGCTGCGGCGCCTGCATGGGCGGCCACATGGGCGTCATGTGCAAAGGCGAAAAATGCGTTTCCACGTCCAACAGAAACTTTGTAGGACGCATGGGCGACGTAGATTCCCTGATCTACCTGGCGTCCCCTGAGGTAGCTGCCGCAAGCGCGCTGGCTGGCTACATCGCAAATCCAGAAAAAGTGGGAGGAGAAGAGTAATGAAAGCAAACGGCAAAGTATTGAAATACGGCGACAACGTAGATACAGACGTTATCATTCCTGCAAGATACCTGAACTCTTTTGACGCAAAGGAGCTGGCAAGCCACGCCATGGTGGACATCGACCCTACTTTCGTCGACAGGCTGGAACCCGGCGACATCATGGTAGCATGTAAGAACTTCGGCTGCGGCTCATCCAGAGAGCACGCGCCTCTGGCCCTGAAGACCGCCGGCGTCAGCTGCGTCATCGCCAAGTCCTTCGCCCGTATCTTCTATCGGAACTCCATCAACATCGGCTTCCCGATCCTGGAATGTGAAGAAGCCGTTGACGGCATCGATGAGGGCGACAAGGTGGAGATCGACTTTGAGACCGGCGTCATCTACAACCGGACCAAAGGCACCCAGTTCCAGGCACAGCCATTCCCGGAATTCCTGCAGAAGATGATCGAAGCGAACGGGCTGGTCGACTACATCAATTCCAAGAACTGAGGATATATCAGGATATTTTATGAAGGAGAATACACATCATGAACTATAATATTGCAGTAGTTCCCGGCGACGGCATCGGCCCTGAGGTTATTGCCGAAACCGTCAGCGTACTGGATAAGGTCGGCGAAAAATTCGGCCACACTTTCACCTATCACTACGTGCTGGCAGGCGGCGCGGCCATCGATGAGACAGGCCGCTGCCTGCCGGACGAGACCGTAGAGATCTGCAGGAACAGCGACGCCGTCCTGCTGGGAGCCGTAGGCGGCCCGAAGTGGGATAACCTGCCGGGTGACGAGCGCCCTGAGCGCGCCCTGCTGGGACTGAGAAAGGCCCTGGGCCTCTTCGCGAACCTGCGCCCTGCCATGGTCTTTGACGAGCTGGCCGACGCGTCTCCGCTGAAGCCGGAGATCATCGAAGGCGGACTGGACATCGCCGTGGTCAGAGAGCTGACCGGCGGCATCTACTTTGGAAAGAAAGGCACCATCGAATCCACCGACCTGGGTCCTGCCGCCTACGACGTAGAGCAGTACGCGGAAGAAGAGGTCAGACGGATCGCCAGGGTCGCCTTTGACATGGCCATGAAGAGAAACAAGAAGGTCACCAGCGTGGACAAGGCCAACGTGCTGGAAAGCTCCCGCCTGTGGAGACGTGTGGTGGCGGAAGTCGCCGCTGACTACCCTGAGGTGGAGCTGGAAAACTTCTACGTGGACAACGCCGCCATGCAGCTGGTGAGAAACCCGAAGCAGTTCGACGTCATCGTTACCAGCAACATCTTCGGCGACATCCTGTCCGACGAAGCCAGCCAGATCACCGGTTCCATCGGCATGCTGCCGTCAGCCAGCCTGGCAAAGGGCAATTTCGGCATGTACGAACCGGTCCACGGCTCCGCGCCTGACATCGCGGGCCAGAACCTGGCAAACCCGATTGCCACCATTCTGTCGGCGGCCATGATGCTGCGGTACACCTTTGGTCTGGGCGACGAGGCGGACGCCATCGAAGCCTCTGTCAAAAGGTTTCTGGCGGAGGGCTACAGAACGCCGGACATCGCGGCCGGAAAAGCTTCCGTGGGAACAAAAGAAGCCGGAAAGCTGATCGCCGAGATGATCTGATATTTGTGGATACCCTATTTATTCCGCAAAATTGCTGAGAACCCGCCGGTGATGATATCGCGGACGTGTATGTTCCGCCTCCGCAGGCGGCGGGGTTCTGCAGACGTGAAATATCGAAGACATGAAATATCGAAGACGTGGAATTTCGCTTAGGTGTGAAATTTCGCTTATTTGTAAAGGGCTTGCCGCGAGGCAGGTCCTTTTCCCTGCGGACAGGTTTTCAACCAGCATTAGAATGGCGTGTTCTGATTCAAGTATCCGGTTATTGTAAATGACTCGGCAGATATATTATAATTGAATCACCTTTTATAGTTGAATCACCTTACAGAGTCGGAGGACGCAGCATGCTGGAAAATAAAAAAATATCGGAATTTATTTCAAACAAGAGAAAGCAGCTTGGCATGACACAGGCAGAAGTAGCTGAAAAATTAAAAATCTCCTTTCAGGCAGTCTCAAAATGGGAAAACGGTACGCTGCCCAATGTGGAAGCTTTAGTAGAGCTGGCCAGGGTTTTGAATACGACGGTCGATGAGATTCTCGCGGGGAGGGATAAGAGCGCCGAAACCTTTTCATACAGCAAGGCCGGCGTGGACATTTCCTATACGGACGCCATCAAAAAGGAAATGGCGGCGTATCTGAAAACGGACAACGAGCGCGTTTTAAACGGCGTCGGCCCTTTCGCGTCTCTATATGATATTCGTTTTTCAGATATAGAAGATCCTGTATTGGTCTTAAAGTCAGAAGAGCCGGGCTCCAAGCAAAAATTGGCCATGGAGTATGGATACAGCGAATCGATATGTCACGACATGATCAATCATTTGGTAAATGATATCGCGGTAATGGGAGCAAAGCCTCTCGCCGTATTGGATACGATCGTCTGCGGAAAGGCGGAAAAAGAGACGATAAAAGCCTTTGTGAAAGGCATATCCGAGGCGTGCCGGGAAAACGAATGCAACCTGGTCGGCGGAGAAACTTCTATTCAGCCGGACGTTGTCAACGATGGGTTATACATACTCACGTCCAGTATCGCGGGTATCGTTTCCAGGAACCGCGTTATTGACGGCGCCGATATTCACGAAGGCGATATCGTACTGGCGGCAGCGTCCAACGGGCTTCATACAAACGGTTATACGTTAGTTCGGCTGTTGATGGAGAAAATGCCGCAAATAAAGCTGGACAAGATCAATGGAGAAACTTTTATTGAGCAGATCATGAAACCGCACACGCCGTACTACAAGTCCATCAAGCCTCTGTTTTCTGACAGCGGCGTTCACGGTATGGCGCATATCACCGGCGGCGGTATAGAGGGAAATCTGAGCAGGATCATACCGGACGGGCTGTGCGCTGAAATATATTTGGATCAGGTAAAACCATTACCCATATTCTCTTATATCAAAGCCGTCGGAAATATAGATGAAGCGGAAATGCTCTCCACCTTTAACTGCGGTGTCGGCCTGATTGTCGTCGCGGAAAGACATCATGCAAAGCGGGTAACAGAGCTTATCAAAGAGCACTGTGATTGCTACGAAATCGGAAAAATTGTAACGGGCGGCAAAAAAGTAAACTTCAATCATCATATCCCTTGGTAAAAGAGAAGCATCTCCAGTATAAGCTGTCAGGCTTGCGCCGGAGGTGCTTCTTTTGTTTTTCTGTCTGTTTTCCTATCTTTTTCCTGTCTGTTTTCCTTTCTATTTCCCGAAACGGCGGGACCGGCAAAATGTATAAGTAAAATGTCAGATTCCGGCCAAACTAGAGGTAAAAACGGCGGCCCGCCCTCTTAAGAATTATTAAGAAATAAAACGCAAAATTACTATTGATTTCTTTCAAAGTTTTGCTATCATAGTATATGCAGCCTAACAGTCGGACATTTGTGAATGAGAAAGGGAATGGGAAAATTACAGGCATGGAAGACAAAGCAGTACACAGGAAAAAGCAGAGAAAGCTAATAGGTTTTTTAGTCGTCTTACTGATCTTGGTAAGTCTTCTTTTGACGAATCTTTGCAGGCAGAACAGCTCTGCCGACTACAGCGACAAGAGGATCCGGGCCAATCTGTCCGCCATCGCCACCTTTGATTATTCCAAGGTATCCACCATCGAATCGGAGATTCAGGATCTGGAGCGCACGGAAGCCAAGGGCACTTTTGACGTGACAAAGAAGCTAAAAAAGGAGCAGTATCAGAAGATCTTTTCCACCAGCATCATTTTAGGCGACTCTCTCACCGAGGGTCTTGTGGCCTATGGATGGCTGGGCAGCGACCAGGTTTTCTGCCAGATCGGCGGCTCCATCCTTCGCAACGAGGAGCTCTTTGACTCTGCCGCCCAGCTGTACCCGCGCAACGCCTTCCTGGCTTTCGGCATCAACGATATCGGAAACTTCAACGGCAGCGCCGACAGCTTTGTCGAAAAATACGCCGAGCTGATCAAAGCCTTTCAAAAAACGTCACCTGATACCAGGATCATGGTCAACGCCATCGCTCCTCCCTCCGAGACGGCCATAGATAAAAAGCCGATACTCGGAAAGTACAAGAGCTTCAACACTGCGCTGAAAAAGATGTGCAAAGAGCTGAAGCTGACCTACATCGACAACAGCTATATCTTTGAGGAGCATCCGGAATACTACGCGGCCGACGGCATCCACGCCAACGCGGACTACTATCCGTACTGGATGAACAACATGATACTGAAAGCGGGGTTATGATTTACTATGGCAAAAAAAGCCTTCTTTGTCATCGTGCTGGCTTTTTTCCTGATCTTCGTCTACACAGGTCAGAATGCCGACGACGTCCCTATGGAAGAGATCGAACAACAACTGAAGGAAAACACAGAGCTCGCCGATATGTCCAGGTGCGGCAACAGAACGCTGATGCAGTTCTACGGCCTGGACTATGAGCAGCTAGATGGATATATATACTACAAGAGCGGCGAGGCCCTCAGCGTGGAAGAGCTTTTGATCGTAAAGACAAAGGACAAGTCCCAGCTGGACAGCGTGAAGGACGCGGCGGAGAGCCGCATCCAGTCTCAGATCAAAACCTATGAGAGCTATGGACCGAAGCAGGTCGCCATGCTGGAAAACGCCATCATCACCGTCCGCGGCAATTACCTTTTCTGCTGCGTCGCAGACGCGCCGGAAAGCTATAAGGAGGTGTTCACAGATGCTATTTAGCAGCATCGTATTCCTCTTTTACTTCCTGCCGGTGGTGCTTTTGCTGTACTTTGTCCTGCCGAAAAAAGCGCGCAATCCGGTGCTTTTGATCGCCAGCTTCATCTTCTACAGCTGGGGAGAGCCTGTATACGTATTTCTGATGCTGTTCAGCGCCCTGTTCAACTACGCCATGGCCATCGATATACGCAGGGAGCAGCTTCACGGCAAAAGCGGCAGGGGAACGCTGGTCTTCACCATCGTCATGAACCTGTTCATTCTCGGCTTTTTCAAATACTACGGATTCCTCATGGACACCCTTTCCGCCCTGCTGGGCGTCGAGATCCGCTACACGGCCCTGGCCCTGCCGATCGGCATATCCTTCTACACCTTTCAGGCCCTTTCCTACATCTTTGATGTATATTGGAACAAGGTAAAGGTGCAGGTCAATCCGATGAAATTCGCCCTGTATCTGTCTCTGTTCCCGCAGCTGATCGCGGGACCTATCGTAAAGTACAAGGACATCGCCGATCAGCTGGAAAGCCGCCGCACCACCCTGGATGACTTCGGGCTGGGCGCCCGACGGTTTATCTTCGGCCTTTCCAAGAAGGTGCTGCTGGCCAACAATCTGGGCGCTGTCTACGACCAGATCTCCGCCCTCGGCGATGACAAGCTGTCTGTATTGACCTGCTGGATCGGCATCGCCTGCTACACCCTGCAGATCTATTTCGATTTCAGCGGCTACTCGGATATGGCCATCGGCCTCGGACGCATGTTCGGTTTTACTTTTATGGAGAATTTCAACTATCCGTATATCTCCAAAACGGTAACGGAATTCTGGCGCAGATGGCACATGTCCCTCTCCACCTGGTTCAGGGAATACGTGTACATTCCTCTGGGCGGCAACAGGGTCCGTCCTGCCCGCCATATCCTCAACCTGCTGGTCGTCTGGTCTCTGACCGGTCTCTGGCACGGCGCCAGCTGGAACTTCGTCATATGGGGCCTTTACTACGGCGTTCTGCTGATCGTCGAAAAGTACTTTCTGGGCCGTTATCTGGAAAAAGCGCCTCCGGCCCTGCGGCACGTCTACACCATGGTCATCGTCATGATCGGCTGGGTCTTTTTCAGCAGTGCGGACCTGTCCGCGGCTCTGCATTATCTGCGGAACATGTTCTGCCTGGGCGGCCTTCCGGCTGCCAATACGCAAGCGGTGTATCTGCTGCGCAACAACCTGCTCCTCATGGCCGCCGGCTGCGTCTGCAGCGCCCCGATTGCCCTGGAACAGTTCGAGCAGCTGGAAAAGCGGCGCGGCCTGATCACCAACCTGCTGCTGATGATCCTTCTGATCCTGTCAACGGCCTATCTGGTGTTCAGCAGCTATAACCCGTTCCTCTATTTCCGTTTCTAACGCCGAAGCCTCAGACGGTATGAAAGCGTCGGACGGACACTCTTTGATCATAAGGATGAAATAACATGAGCAAAAAAACAACGTCGATCATCTTGGGAATCTGTTTTGCCGCAGTCCTGGGTGCAGTTTTCATGATAAACCTGCTCACGCCGGACAAGGACTTCTCTGAGGAGGAGAACCGGATGCTACAGGACGCGCCGGCTTTTTCGCTGTCCTCCTACATGGAGGGCCGGTACGAAAGCCGACTGGAGACCTACGCCAACGACCAGTTCCTGCTGCGCAGCGCCTTTATCCGCGTCAAAACGGCCTGTGACGTTACCATAGGCAAGGTCGAGGCCAACGGGGTCTACCGGTGCAGGGACAGCTATCTGATGGAGGGCATCACGCCGCCTTCTGACAAAAGCATGGAAAAGCAGCTGGAAGGCCTGGACGCTTTCAAGAAAAGGCATAAAGGCATGTCCATGTATTTTCTGCTGGCGCCTAACGCGGCCAATATCCTGCGGGATAAGCTGCCCGCCTTCGCGGTAACAGAGGACCAAAACCGGTATATGGACCAGTTTTTCGCGGAGATTGAGAAGCTGGGCTATGAGCCCCTGGACGTGCGGGACACGCTGTCGGCCCATGCCGGGGACACCCAGCTGTATTACAAGACGGACCACCACTGGACCACTGACGGGGCATTTCTGGCCTACAAGCAGGCCGCCCGGACCATGAAGCTGCGGGACGCGGTCAGCTACAAGCGGTACGTGGTAAAGAACGATTTCCGCGGCACGCTGGCCTCCAAAAGCGGATTTGTCAACGGCGAGAACGACTCTCTGACCATCTACATGCCCGACAAGGACAAGGACTATCGAAATTCCGTCATCTACTATCCGGACACTAAGACGAAGACCACCGAGTTCTATCAACTGGAAAATCTGAACACCAAGGACGCCTATACGGTATTCGGCGGCAGCAACCATCCGATGTACACCATCAAAACGCCGGTGGACACCGGCGAAAAGCTGCTGCTGATCAAGGATTCTTACGCCAACAGCATGATCCCCTTCCTGGCCCAGAATTTCCGCGAGATCGTGGTCGTCGATCCCCGGTACTACTTTGAGGATATCGAAGCCCTGATGAAAAAGGAAGGGATCACCCAGGTCATGTTCCTCTACAACGCCAACACCTTTTTTGAGGACAGCTCCCTGGAGATGATGCTGACGTCGTAATCTGATAAGGGGAATTCCACTGAGACAGAGAATTCCTCTGAGACAGAGAATTAAAAGCAAGAGTTCTGCACGTGGGGAAAGCCTCGCCCCGCCGCAGAACTCTTTTTGTATGCCTTTGACGACACTCTTGCCGACACTCCTGCGTCCTATGTCAAAGGGCGATCAAAGCGCCTGATATGTGGTTTTTCCATTTACCATGGTCATCAGCACCTTGGCTGTCCCTATGCTCTCAGCCGGTATCGCTGTGATGTCCCGGTCCAGCACCACCAGATCCGCGTATTTTCCCACGGTCAGGCTGCCGCGGACCCGCTCGGCAAAGGAAGCGTAGGCGCCTTCCCAGGTATAGCACCGCAAAGCCTCCTCGACGCTAAGCCCGTGGTCCGGATACCAGATTTTCCCTGTAACGCTGTCCTGGCGGGCCACCGCGTGCTGGATGCCCAGCAACACGTCAAAGGTATCCACCGGACAGTCTGAGCCGCCGGTCTGATGAACGCCCAAATCCTCATAGCGCCGCCAGTTATAGCTGGTGGACGCCAAAGACTGCCCTACGCATTTTTCCACGATGTGCATATCGGTCCGTATGAAGATGGGCTGGATATAGGCCAGCAAATTCAGTGTTCTGAACTGATCCTGCTGCTCTCTGCTCATGATCTGGCAGTGGACGATGCCATGGCGCGCGTCGGCCCTGGGACGTTCCAGATGCACTTTGTTCAGAATATCCAGGGACTGCTGCAGCGCCCTGTCTCCAATACAGTGGACAGCGATCTGCATGCCGCTGTTGTGACCCGCCCGTATCAGTTCTTCCAACTGCCGGTCTGTGTAATTCAGGATCCCTTTGGTTTCCGGTTCATCTCGATAGGGTTCCAGAAGGGCCGCCGTGTGCGCGCCCAGAGATCCATCCGCGATGATCTTCAAAGGTCCGAGCCTGTAATTGCCGCAGGTATCCCCTGTACCATGACCCTTTTCCAGAAAAGCCTCCAGGTTTTCCACGGACCCCAGATTGCACTGCTGATAGACCCGCATCGGCAGACGGCCCGCCTCCGCCAACTCCCGGTACGCCTGCATCACCGTCTCTCCGCGGTCTCCCGGCAGAACGGCAAAGTCGTCGGTCTGTATTTCGGTGATGCCCTTTGCCGCCAGATCTTCCGCGGCAGATAGAATCAGCGCCTTCAGCGCCTCCGCGTCCGGCAAAGGCATGGCGTCTGAAACAGCGTCCTGCTCCAGCTCCCGCACGATGCCATCGGCACAGGCCTCAGACATGCCGCAGAGCTCCAGCGCCCTGCTGTTGCAAACGGTAATATGATGGCAGACCCTGCGCATGAGAATCGGCACGTCCGCGGCGATACTGTCCAGCTCCTCTCTGACAGGTATCCTCTTTTCGTCCCAATCCTCCTGATTGGAAGCCACGCCCAGGAGCCAGCCGCCCTTCTCTCTGGCGTCGCTGAGACGCTGACGGTACAGTTCAGCCGCTTCTCCAAAGGACCTGACCCCCGACAGGTCGATGCAGCTTTTTTCCTGCGCGTAGGTGATATAATGCAGATGTGAATCCACAAAACCCGGCGCGGCAAACGCGCCGCCAAGATCGATCAGCTCCGTATTCGTTCCAGCCAGCGCCATAACCTCATCGTCGCCGCCCAGCGCCGTGATGATTCCGTCTTTCACCGCCAATGCGCTGCAGCGGGGATAGGCCCGGTCCTGTGTGTATATGTTCCCGTTGAAAAAAATCGTATCCATGCTCTTTCCTTTCTCATCGATGCTCCCGTCTCAAAGAACTCTTTTACTTCAAAGCGCCCTTTTGCCTCAATACCATTGTCAATATCTTAGACGAAAAACAGGAATTTGTAAAGCGGTACCGGCGAAGTTGGGCTTTTCCCGTCCATATTATTCAAAAAGCCCAACTCCTTCAACTGAGCTGGGCGCAAAGCAAATAGCATGGATAAAACGTGTTCCGGCCGACCGATTGCTGACTCTGACTTGACACTGTCTTAGCCCTGAAACATTTCCATGGCCGCGATCCGGTCAAAGGCTTCCTCCAGGGTGTCCACATTGACCGTGCAGGCGATGCGCACATAGCCTTCGCCGCAGGTT
>CALLDR010000131.1 GCA_937997955.1 uncultured Emergencia sp.
TCGTACCGAATCCGCTGTATCTCTTCAGGGAGCGGAATACTTCGTAGCCGTCGAAGTCCAGATCGCTGCCGTCCGCTGCATACCAGGAAACCTTAACAGCCTTCTTGCCCTTTGCTGTGGACATCGCGCTGCGGGCGATCAGCTTGGTATTCTTTACTGCTTCGATCAGAGCAGCGTTGTCGTCCGGTGTTTCGATCTTCTGGCTCTTGATGACAATCTTGTCGCCGGTCTTCAGGCCGGTCAAAGTCGTCACAGCGCCCTTTGATACGCCGTTGACGGTAACGTCTGTAATCTCATAGCCGTCGTTGGCTTTGATGGTCAAAGTGGTTCCATCGGTGCTCAGAGAAGTCGTTACGTCAGCGTTCGGCTCGATGACAGGCTTCTGAGTAGTTGGAGTAGTTGGAACATAGCCGCCAGTGGAAACATATTTCTCCACGTATACGCCATCTACCAATTCCCATGTATTGTAGCCGCTGCTGTTTGCCGGAGCGCTGGCAGCAACGATATAGGAAGCTCCCTTTTTATAAACTTTTGATGCATCAGCGGCATAGTTGCTTACGTCATTGACAAAAGTACCTCCGCTGATAGTCAATGTTACGTTATCGATATCATCTGTTGTACCAGCTTTAGCTGCTACAGTGACATTTGCGAAAGTACCGCCATTGATGGTGCCTGTAATCGCAACGTTGCTTTTGTTTTCAAAGTATACGGAATTTTCCTCTGAAATACTGGCATCGTTGATCGTCAATGAAGCTGGCTGTTTACTGCTGTCTGAAGAATCAACATTGATTCCGCCCCAGTCATTGTCGCTGGTGGTAATGCTGTTTACCGTCACATTAGAACCGTTGTTTACAATGGCATAGCCATTGCAGTTCTCGATCGTGACATTATCTACGGTAACATTCGAGATTTTTTCTGCATCACTGGAGAAGACATTGATACCGTGCTTAGCCCGATCTTTGCCATCAATGGTCAGGTCTTTAAAGGTGACCATTGCGCCCTCTTCTACATTAAACATGCTGGCGGACTGCTTGCTGCCTGTAGTACTTGTCGTAACATTAAATCCATCACCTGCGGAAATTTTGCGATCCGCCCCATTGATAGTAATATTTTTGGTAATCTTAAATACGCCTTCATTGTTGGCTCTTCCATTATCGCCTGTTGTAATGTCATCTAACAGTGTAATCGTGTCTCCATCTTGTGCCGCATCAATAGCAGCCTGCAGAGTCGTATAACCAACGCCGTTTACTTTTGCGACAGCGGTGTCCTCGTTGATTACAACATTACCATCCTCATCTTGCATCATGCCATCCGGGATATAATCAGAAGCATCAGTAGAGAAGGTTCCGCCAGTAACAACAATTGTTGCTGTTCCATTTCCCTCTCCATTATTCGTCTTGATAATATTTCCAGTGACTTTGGTTTCTGAACCGGAGATTATGATTTCTGAATCATAAGTCTGATTCGCATCGACATAAAGCGCTGGGGAAGTAGTTGCGCTAACTGTTGTATTTGTCACGGTAACATCAGCATCCGCATTATAGGCCGGATTATTATGATTGCCGACAATCAACGCAGCTGCAGGGACTTCATTTCCTGTACCCCAGTCAGTGGTATGATACTTATCCGCATCGTTGGCATTTTTATCAGCCCACTCTCCCGTCACTGTAATTGTGCTGTTCGTTATCGTCGCGTCTCCAGCGCGAACCAGTACAGCTTGTCTGTCGCCAGTAATATTGCAATTGTCAATATTTAACGTGCCGTCGACATTGATCATGACCGTGCAATTGTCTTTATCAGCACTGTTTGACACGAAAGTAGAATCTTTAAGAGTAATTACCACTCCTCCGTTAGATTCATTTCCCGCATTGGTTCCAACACAATAGCACCCTGCGGTTACTCTGCAATTGGTAACATTCACAGCTGCTGCATCTCCCTGTGGAAAAAAAACTGAATTCGGACTCTCAATGTTGATATTTGAGACGGTTACTGTTCCTCCGGCTTGAGGATTAATATCTGTATAATACGTCTTATCTTTACTTTCAAAAATTAATGTGCCTCTCTGTTCTTCATCTAAAGTCGAAGAATCATAAATTACCAAGGTTTCTCCTTCTCCAGGTTTGATGGTAGTTGATGGTTTTTCGGTAACTGTAAGCGTATGGCCATTTAAATCATAAGTACCATTTTGAGCTAACGTCGTCACCCTATAGTCCTTGTCAAGAACCACTACTCCATTTTCCGCTTCTGGTAAGGTTGTTCCTACTTCATCGCCATCTGCCCACGCCATGGCCGGCATAAAGCACACGACCATCATCACACAGAGCAACAATGTTAAAAGTTTCTTCATTTCTTTCTGTTCTCCTTTCTTCGTTTATCCAACGGCCAAAGATAGCCGTTAGTCTTTTCTATCAACTGTTTCCTTTATTCTGCTGTATTTTTCGGCAGCCTCAGGCGTTTGCACATGCCTTTGTTCCTTTGAAAAAACGTGCGGCACCGACCGGCCTAAAACGTTCGCAAGGAGCTTTTGGGAACGCTGCCTGTCCTCAAATTAACTGCAGGCACGCTAAAAATATCACCCGCGTTTACGGGTACGTCCCACTGGACAACTCTTCGACAAGATTATCAAGAAAAGCGTCTATGACAGTTCACACCTCGTCCTTTTTAGGTCCAGTCTGCGAGTACAATACTGAAACAGTGATTCAGTCATAATCCTCCTTTCCTCTGTATCCATCGGAATCAATAATTGATTAAGTATCATTTATATCAGATTCCGATTCTTGCACTTTCATTATAGTCGTTTTATCGACTATAGTCAAGATGGCGATCACAAAATATACTTTATAATGTAAGAAATAACAGGAGGGAAGGGATATTATGATAACTTATAAGCCGTTTTGGAACACCCTAAAGGCGAAAAACAGCAGCACCTACGTTTTAATCAATTCTTACGGTGTCAGCAGTTCTACGATCAATCGTCTGCGGCATGACAAACCCATCAGCACGACCACGATCAACGATCTCTGCATTTTTCTCAACTGCAGAATCGAAGATATCCTTGAATATGTGCCTGAAATTCGGGAAAATAATTAAAGCAGAGCTTTCTATGATTAGAAGAGTTCTGCTTTTTTCATTACAATATGCTTTTGTGACTGCCTGCGTTTGGGCCGAGCCGCAGTTAGGCAACAGGGCCACTGTACAAAGATATCTAGACCTTGCACAACAGCCCTGCTTTAGTATTATCAGGTATTCAAAGATGATTTAGAAGTACCGCCTATTTCACGGTTCTCCACGCCTTTGTTGACCAGTCAGTGTAGATCTTTTCACCGCCGATCACTTTGTAAGCGCGCACTTTGTAGTAATACTTTGTTCCCTTTTTGATCGCCGTGTTATAGTACTTCTCGTTGGCGGTTTCAAAGAACGGAGACTTGCCGAAGCCGCTGTACCTCTTCAATGAGCGGTACACTTCATAACCGTCAAAGTCCACATCACTGCCGTCCTCCGCGTACCAGTAAACCTTGACCGCCTTCTTGCCCTTTGCTGCAGACATCGCGCTGCGGGCGATCAGCCTGGTGTTCTTCACAGCCTCGATCAAAGCGGCATTCTCGTCCGCTTTCTTCTGCGCCGTAACGACAACCTTGTCGCCGGTTTTCAGGCCGGACAAAGTCGTCACCGTGCCCTTTGATACGCCGTTAACCGTAACGTCGACCAGCTCGTAACCGTCCGCGACAGTGATGGTCACCTTGGTTCCGTCAGAGCTCAAAGCGGTTGTAACGCCTTCGGAAGCCGTAACAGTCGGAGACTGAACTGATGGAACAGACGGGATGTAGGAAGGCGTATAGTTGCTCAGATCTTCTGGGCGCATTGTATCCTTCGTATAATAAACGTCATTCTGAACGAGGTTATTCTCTTCACTGACCTTATACTCCGTCGTACCGTCTCCTTCGGTAAAGTGGTTGCCATTCTCGATATCCGCATTTTCAATCTTCGGTTCAGAAACTGTATTGTTGAACTCGTAATAATTGTTGTTGATATCGTAGGTTCCACAGTCCTTATTATCTTCCGGGCTGATTTCCAAGGCATAACGGGTATCGATGAATTTATTATTACTATATGTAATATCCGATGCCGCTAAATCGGAATGATCTACGCCTAATACCCGATTCGCGTTTTTAAAGGTGTTTCCTGTAATGGTTACAGCTCCATTTCCTGCCGATGCTGTCAAGCCCAATACGCTTGTCCTGCTGTCGGTATTTCCATATTTCTCGCTGATCAGATCAATGGTGTTGTCCGTAATGACGCTGTTATTTCCAATGCCGGTAATCGCGGCGCGCGAGTTTGCCAGAACCGTATTGTTGGTGAAAGACAGTGAATAATCCAAGTCAGCCTTTGTACTGCCCTCACCCATGACGATATTTCCTGTGCTAGTGACGCCATCAGCCATAGTGAACGCGCAGTTATCCACAGTCAGTCTATTGGCTGAGTGATAGATATACCAGCTTCCGTCGGATGTAACTTCCAGGTTCAAATTCTTCAACGTATATTCCGCATCCCCGGTTTGGCTGAAAAAACCTTTTGACCCGCTGATCTTTACCTTTGTGCCGTCGGCCTTGTCCACACCTTCAAAGGTCAACTCTTTCTTTACATTGATCGGTGTATCAACCTGGGTATCTTTTAAGATCTTGATGGTGTCGCCATTAGCAGCTGTGGCAAGCGCTTCTTCAAGAGATTTAAAACCAGCATCTCCGATCTGTGCTACAGCATCAGCACTTGGAGCAAGCACGTATAGATTCTCCGAATTTGGGGACATTTCCGTGCCATCAGGTACATAAACAGATACATCACTGCTGAATGCGCCTCCAGTAATTCTGGGATCACCGGTATTACTTCCGGCCTGCAATGCGGTTTCATCAGCTCCACCGCCTCTGAAAGTGCCTCCGGAGATATAGGCTGTTGCCTTCTGATTGTTGCCGCCGTCCCCGCCGGTATTATCATTTCCGCACAATACAGCTACGCGACTGGCAGAGGTATAAGTTCCTCCCAGAATGTGTGCCTCAACCGCATTTATTTCGCCCGCAATATAAAGGGCATAGTAAGAATACTGCCCTGTATTGCTATGCTCACAAGCCACTGTTTTGAAGTCGCCATTATATACTTCAGCGTACCCGCTGTTGATCGCCAGTCCGCCTTGGACACCAGTAACCGTTCCGTTATAGAAATACAGTTCTCCGCTGCTGGCTACACAATATGCCCAGTGATTCTTTTTACCTTGTGAGTCTGTGGTTTGATTACAGGAAGTCGTTTCGAAGTTCCCTCCATACACTTTTAATGTACCATCATTACTTACTGCACGAGTTCCTATAAATTCGCCTCCATTAATCGCAGCCTCACTGCCCGATCTAACATATACAGCTGAGGCGTCAGCCATGATGCTTCCACGAAAAGTTCCATTTTCAATGGTCAAAGTGCCATAATTATTTATAGCCCCATAACCACCGAATTCAGAAGCAGAACTATCGATGGTTCCATTTCCCGTAACAGTTAATGTGCCCTCGTTGACGATTGGGCGCCCTGCAAAAGATGCATCTACCGTAATGCTCTTTCCATTCAAGTCCAGGATAATGCTCTTGCCCTCTGGAATGGTAACAATATCTTCTGTTTGGAGCCCAGAAATATTCTCGGTAAACAGAATAGTATCGCCGTCTGAAGCACTTTCAATCGCTGCTTTAAACTGACTCCAATCACTGACCTGATGTGTTGTTCCATCCGCCCACGCCATACCCGGCATCATGCACACGACCATCACTACGCACAGTAATGATGTTAGAAATTTTTTCATTTTGTTTCCTCCTTTCTCATCTATCGTAATAAATTGAATACAAAAAGAGCAGGCTTGCGGCTGGCAAGTCTTCCTTCTCCATCTGGTTTATGCTAAAATTATACCCCCCCCCCCACTCTATTTTGACAATATTTTATTTTTTATATCATCATTTTCAAACTACATTTTCTCGTATTATTTTTAACCCGGCCAAACTTTTATCCCCGCCTTTGCAAAAATCCCTATTAATCAGCGCACAGTTCCTTCCTCTCCCCCCATTCGGGAAAATCTTTACAAACTCATCACAAAAAGCGACATTTTTTCCTATAAACTATATTTATCAACAAAAAATTCGTATTGGAAACGATCTGCTG